>CP119309.1:2500-321250 GCA_029203145.1 Candidatus Brevundimonas phytovorans | reverse complement strand
GCTTCTACACCGATCAGGTCGATAACTTCCGCGGCGACAACCAGACCCTCTACATCCGCACCCGCAACAAGGACGTGTTCGAGCTGCAGACCCTGGGCTATTGCGCCGACATCGACTTCGCCTTCGGCATCGGCTTCGTGCCCGACGCCAGCCTCAGCCGTCTGTGCACCGGCGACTTCAGCCGCATTTTGGTGTCGGGCGGTCCCACGCCCCGCCAACCCTGCCGCGTCCAGGTGGTCAAGAAGCTGACCGAGGCCGAGGTTACGGCCCTGCCCGCGCGCGATCGCCCCTGATCGTCCCTCCATCGACCAGCATTACTTCGCGGTAATACGGTTGTGCGAGATTTGAGAAGGCTTCGCCGAAACGCTAAGAAGCGCAGCTGTCAAACTCGCGTCCGGCGCCGGACAGACTGGTTCGCGCCCTCTCTGCACCGACCCTTCAAGGATCCTCGCACGTGGCGTTCACTTCTCGCACTCCGGCCCTCCTCCTCGCGGCGGCCGCCGCCCTGACCCTGACCGCCTGCGGCGGCCACGGCGACGACAAGTCCCAGGCTGAAAAGACCGGCGCCTCGCGCCAGACGGTCAGCGCCGCCGTCGCCATCGAACAGGCCCTGCCGCGCATCATCGTCGCCTCCGGCACCGTCTCGGCCTGGGAGGAGGTCCCCGTCGGGGCCGAGACCGGCGGCCTGACCGCCGTCGGCGTCTATGTCGATGAGGGCTCCTACGTCCGTCAGGGCCAGGTTCTGGTCAAGCTGAACGACGCCCTGCTGCAGGCCCAGCTGCGTCAGCAGCAGGCCGGTGTTCAGACCGCCGAGGCCAACGCCGCCCGCGACGACGCCGCCCTCGCCCGCGCCCAGGAGCTGAAGGCGCGCGGCTTCCTCAGCCAGGCCTCGCTGGACACGGCCCTGGCCAACCAGCGCGCCTCCCAGGCCAATCTGGCCTCCGCCCGCGCCTCCCTGTCGGAGACCCGCACCCGCCTGTCCCAGGCCGAGATCAAGGCCCCCGTCTCGGGCCTCATCATCAGCCGCAGCGTGACCAAGGGTCAGATCGTCGACGCCGGAACCCAGCTGTTCCGCATGGTCCGCGACGGCCGCCTGGAGCTGGACGCCCAGGTGCCCGAGACCGACCTGCCCGCCCTGCGCGCCGGTCAGACCGCCGCCATCGCCTCCAATGAAGGCGTCACGACCAGCGGCACGATCCGCATCGTCACCCCCGAGGTGGACCCCCAGACCCGCCTCGGCCTGGCCCGCATCACCCTGTCCCCCGGCAGCGGCCTGAAGCCGGGCATGTTCGCCCGCGCCTCGATCAGCGCCGGCGCCCAGCCCACCACCGTCGTGCCCACCGGCGCGGTTCTCTATCGCGAGAACAAGGCCGGGGTTTACGTCCTCAACGCCGACAACTCGGCCCACTTCCGCCCGATCACCGTCCTGTCGCGCCGCGACGACCAGACCTCGGTCAGCGGGATCGAGCCCGGCGTCCGCGTCGTGGTCCAGGGCGCCGGCTTCCTCAGCGAGGGCGACAAGGTCACGGTCGCCCCCGCCGCCGCCGCCGCCCCTGTCGCCGCCCCTGTCGCCGCCCCGGCTGCGAAGTAAGGCCCGGCCATGAACAACATCTCGTCCTGGGCCATCAAGAATCCCATCCCGATCATCCTGCTCTTCGTGCTGCTGACCCTTGGCGGGATCACGGGCTTCTCGGGGATGCGGATCAACAACAACCCCGACATCGACTTCCCTCTGGTCGCCGTCACCGCCGCCCGCCCCGGCGCGGCCCCGGCCGAGATGGAGGTCCAGGTCACACGCCTGATCGAGGACTCCCTGGCCGGCCTGTCCGGGGTGCGCCACATCAACTCCCAGATCACCGACGGCGTGTCCTCGACCACCATCGAGTTCGAGCTGGGCACCGACACCGAACGCGCCACCAACGACGTCCGCAACGCCATGAGCGGCGTGCGCGCCTCCCTGCCCCAGGACATGCAGGAGCCGACGGTCCAGCGCATCGACATCACCGGCGACGCCCTGATCACCTATGTGGTCCGCTCGCCGACCATGTCGCCGGAACAGATCAGCTGGTTCATCGACAATGAAATGAGCCGCGCCCTGCTCGCCCTCGGCGGCGTGGGCGAGGTCAATCGTTCGGGCGGCGTCGACCGCGAGATCCGCGTCGAACTGGACCCCCAGCGCCTGGCCGCCTACGGCGTCACCGCCGCCCAGGTCAGCCAGGCCCTGACCAACGTCAACAACAACCTGCCCGGCGGCCGCGTCACCGTGGCCGGGTCCGAGCGCTCGGTCCGCACCCTGGGCGCCGCCACCTCGATCCAGCAACTGCGTGAGACCCTGGTGCCCTTGGCCAATGGCAAGAGCGTGCGCCTGGGCGACCTCGGCGCCGTGGTCGACAAGTGGGGCGAGCCCCGCCGCCTGGCCCGCTACAACGGCCAGGAAGCCGTCACCTTCAACTTCCTGCGCTCGCGTGAGGCCAGCGAGGTCAAGGTGGCCGAAAAGGTCCGTCAGGAAGTCGCCCGCATCGACGCCGCCCACCCGGAGCTGTCCATCGAACAGGTGACGTCCAGCGTCCAGTATATCGAGGAAAGCTATCTCGCCTCGCTGGAAGCCCTGCTTCTGGGCGCCGTCCTGGCCGTCATCGTCGTCTTCATCTTCCTGCGCGACTGGCGTGCGACCCTGATCGCGGCCACGGCCATGCCCATGTCGCTGATCCCGACCTTCGCCCTGCTGGGGCCGATGGATCAGTCGCTGAACGTCGTCACCCTGCTGGCCCTGTCGCTGACCATCGGCATCCTGGTCGATGACGCCATCGTCGAGATCGAGAACATCGTCCGCCACATGCGCGACGGCAAGCCGCCCTATGACGCCGCCTTCGAGGCCGCCGACGAGATCGGCCTGGCCGTCGTGGCCACGACCGGCACCATCATCGCCGTCTTCGCCCCTGTCGGCTTCATGCCCGGCATCATCGGCCAGTTCTTCAAGGCCTTCGCCCTGGCCGCCTGCATCAGCGTCTTCTTCTCGCTGGTCGTGGCGCGCACCCTGACGCCGCTGATGGCCGCCTATCTGCTCAAGCACACCAAGCATGAGGACAAGGACCCCTTCTGGATGGCGGGCTATCTGAAGGCCCTGCACTGGTGCCTCGGCAACCGCTGGAAGGTCTTCGTCCTGGGCGCCGTCTTCCTGGTCGGCTCGATCAGCCTCTCGGTCGTGGCCAAGATGTCCTTCGAGTTCATGTCGCCTGGCGACCAGAGCCGCGCCGCCTTCCAGATCGAACTGCCGCCCGGCTCGACCCTGCGCCAGACCGACGCCGTGGTTCAGCAGGTGACGCAGAAGCTGCGCGCCCGTCCCGAAGTCACCTCCGTCTATGCCGCCATCGGCGGTCAGGACGTGGGTCAGGCCAATGTCTACGCCGACATGGTGCCCAAGGGCGAACGGTCCATCAGCCAGCAGGCCTTCGCCCGCGCCATGGTCGATGAGCTGAAACAGATTCCCGGCGCCCGCATCCGCGCCGGCATCGCCCAGCAGGGCGGCGGGCCCAGCGACGGCACCAGCTACACCTTCTCCCTTCTCGGGGATAATCCCGCCGCCCTCGAAGCCGCCGCCCGCAAGGTCGAGGATGAGATGCGCGGGGTGAAGGGCCTGGCCAATGTGGTCAACACCGCCGCCATTGCTCGCCCGGAAATCCTGGTCACGCCCCGCCCCGACGAAGCCGCCCTGCTGGGCGTCTCGGCCGGGACCATCTCCCAGGCCGTGCGCGTCGCCACCATCGGCGACGTCGACCAGAACCTGCCGAAATACAACCTCGGCGACCGCCAGATCCCCATCCGCCTGCAACTGACCGAGGCGGCCCGTCAGGATCTGAACGTGCTGGAGAACCTGCGCGTCCCGACCGCCTCCGGCGCCTCGGTGCCGCTCAGCGCCGTGGCCGACATCGCGTTCGGCGCCGGCCCGGCCACCGTCCGCCGCCAGGACCGCTCGCGCATCGCCTCGATCACGGCCGAGCTGGACGGCGTCACCACGGGCGCCGCGGGTCAGGCGGTCAATCGCCTGCCCTCGGTCAAGAGCCTGCCCGAGGGCGTGCGTCAGGTCCCCGCCGGCGACGCCGAGTTCATCCAGGAGATGCTGATGGGCTTCGGCATCGCCTTCATCTCCGGCATCCTGCTGATGTATGCGGTCCTGACCCTGCTGTTCAAAAGCTTCGCCTATCCCGTCACCATCATGGCCGCCCTGCCCCTGGCCATCGGCGGGGCCTTCATCGGCCTGGTGATCGGCGGCAAGAGCTTCTCCCTGTCGGCTCTGATCGGCGTGCTGATGCTGATGGGCATCGCGGCCAAGAACTCCATCCTCCTGGTCGACTACATCATCATCGCCGAGAAGGAGGGCGGCATGAGCCGCCGCGAGGCCATCATGGACGCCGCCCACAAGCGAGCCCGCCCCATCCTGATGACCACCTTCGCCATGGGGGCCGGCATGGTGCCGATCGCCATGGGCATCGGCGCCGACGTCGAGTTCCGCTCGCCCATGGCCATCGCGGTCCTGGGCGGCCTGATCTCCTCGACCTTCCTGTCCCTGCTCTATATCCCGGCCATCTTCACCATCGTCGACGACATCGCCGGCTTCGGCCGTCGGATGCTGGGTCGGATGTTCGCCGGTCAGCGCAAGCTGGCGGACGGCAGCCGTCCTGAGGACCCCAACCCCCCGGTCGGGGCCCAGCCCTACCTCGGCGACTGATCCCGCCGAAACCTCCAGACGACAAAACCCCCGAGGCCCGCGCCTCGGGGGTTTTTCTTCGCTGAATTCACATTGAGTGTCGGCGCCGACGCTGACGCCTCCGTCATCCTCGCCACAAGGGCGAGGATGACAGGCACAAACCACGTTCGTGAGGCCGCCGCGCCAATACTTGACGTGAACCTCTGACCTCGCGAGTGAAGCCGCCCCCGCGTCCGCCAGACGCAGAAAGGGCGGCGGACCGAAGTCCGCCGCCCCTCCCTCAACCTGAAATCAGGTCGGACCTTAGAAGGACTTCGTGAGGTTCACGAAGGCCGTGCGGCCCAGGTAGTCGTAGCCCGAGTACAGCGGGGCGTTGCCGACCCGGTTGTAGTAGCCCGACGAGATGGTCGGCGGGTTTTCGTTCCACAGGTTGCGCACGCCGGCCGTGACCGTCCAGCCTTCACCCGTGTACTGGACCGAGGCGTTGTGCAGGAAATAGTCCGGCACATCGAAGTCGTACATGCTGGTCGAGGGGTCGGCGTCCGAAGGCGAGACGCCCAGATAGTCGTAGCTATCCGTGCCCTGGATCCATTCGACGCCGTAGCGCACCCGCCATTGATCCCAGGCATAGGACACATCAGCCGTTCCGGTGAACTCCGGATTGTTGATCTGACCCTTGTAGTCTTCCAGCGGATCTTCAGCGAACAGCTTGTTCGAGATTTCCGTGTACTGGGTGACCGCCAGGTTGAACAGCAGCGAACCCGGGCCGACGTCGTTACGGTAGCGCAGGGTGTAGTCCAGGCCCTTCACGATGTCCGTGGCGAGGTTCACGTAGCTGTTCTGAACCGTCAGCTGATTGTTGGACGGATCGCGCTCGACCAGCGAGCAGAAGCCCACGTCCGCGGCGAAATCTTCCGGGCGCGAGTCGTAGCAGCGCGTCAGGATGTTGGCGGCGCCATACTGCGAGACGCCGTTTTCAACTTCGATTTCGTAGTAGTCGACCGCGAAGGCGACATCGCCCCAGCCCATGGGCAGGGTCGGTTTCAGAACCAGGCCAACCGTCATGTTGGTCGAGGTTTCGGCTTCCAGGCCGGCGTCGGCGCCGCCCAGGGTGACGACCTTGACGCTGGTCAGGTTGTAGTGGTCCGGCGCCAGACCTTCGGCGGTGCAGTTAGCCACGCGGTTCGGGTTGACGTTCGGTTTGCCGTACTCGTTGCAACGGTCGTTGGTGTTGGCGAGGAAGCCGGTCGTGGCGCCGACGAACTGCTCGAACAGCGCCGGGGCGCGGTAGGAGGTGCCGTAGGTGGCGCGGAACGTCAGCATGTCGACGGGCTGGTAAACCAGGCCGATCTTGTAGGTCGTGTCGTCGCCGTACGAGTCATAGTCCGTGTAACGGAACGAACCGTTCAGCGTCAGCGACTTGGCGAAGGGCGCATCGCGCAGCAACGGCGCTTCGACTTCAGCAAAGACTTCCCACACCGAGTCCGAGCCGCGCGTAATGCCCGAGCTGGAGAAGTTGTAGGTGTTGTTGTTCTGCGAATCGAGGCCCGGCGTGTCGTCGATCTCCGAGTCACGCCATTCGGCGCCGAAGAAGCCCATCACCTTGCCGGCCGGCAGGTCGAACAGCGGACCGTCGAGGCCGAGGCTGACGATCTTCTCTTCATAGGTGGTCACGCCCTTGACCGGACGGAAGACGTAATCGACCCAGGCCTGCGGCAGGACGCCGCCGATAACCTGGCTGCTCAGCGCCGGGGCCGCGATGCAGCCAGGGTTCGAGGCCAGTTGGGCGCACTGGAACTGGCCAGGTGCGGTCTCGACGACGTCCAGGCTTTCGACCAAACGGTTCGTCAGGAACTGCTCGCTGGTGTATTCCGAACGCGAACGCGAATAGCTGGCCGACAGGTCATAGCGCCATTCCGGGATGAAGAAGTCACCCTTCAGGCCGACGACGTTGCGGTTGAAGACCTGCTCTTGCTTGGAGTGGTCGTTGCCGAAGCCGATGAAGGCGCGGACGCCGACGTCCTGACTTTTGTTGAGACCCTGGTCCGTCAAAACGGTGCTGAAGGCCAGGCTGTCCGGCAGCAGGGGGCTGCCCTTGGCGTAGTCGAGCGCCAGCTGGCGATAGCCGGTCTGCGAGGATTTGCGCTGGTTGATCAGGACTTCGCCGTACAGTTCGGCGCTGCCCAGGGCGTTCAGCTGATAGCCGGCTTCGCCGTACAGGGTCGTGATCTCGACGGGAGAGATCAGCGACTCGTTGAGCATGCGATCTTCGAAGGTGTCACGCACGTTGACGTCGTTGTCGCCGCCGCCGACGCCTTCAAAGCCCACCACGCCCGTGTCGACGCCCGAGTTCGGACGCCAGCGATTGAAGGTGGTGCCGACCGAGCCGGCTGCGCCGACGCCGTTCACGCCGACGAAGGTCCGACGACCGCGTGCGTCCAGCGGGCCTTCGACGCCGATGCTGACAGTGTTGATCGACACGCCGTTCGAACCGGTGTCCGTGATCGGATAGCACTTGGGCTTGCCGGTGATCGGATCGACGAAGTCCAGGCTGCCGCCCGTCGTGCGGTCGATATAGCCGTCCGTCTGGCAACGCGTGAACGCACGGTCGCGCAGGGTCAGTTCGTCGCGCTCATAGCGTTCGATCGAACCGGCGGCGCGCCAGCGGTCGCCCCGGCCGCCGGCAGTCAGCGAGAAGCGGCTCGAGCCGCCTGCGCCGTTGGCTTCCAGCGGCTCGTTACGCTGGGCTTCCAGCGTAAGGCCTTCAAAGTTCTTGCGGGTCTGGATGTTGACCACGCCGGCCACGGCGTCCGAGCCGTAGACCGACGAGGCGCCGTCGCGCAGGACTTCGACGCGGTCGATCATGGCGGTCGGCAGCACGTTCAGGTCGGCCGAACCGACCGAGCCGCGCGAACCGGCGGGCGAGACGCGACGGCCGTTCAGCAGCACCAGGGTGCGGCTCGGGCCCATGCCGCGCAGACCGATCGTGTTGGCGCCGGGGCCGCCGTCCGTGACGTAGCCGCCGTACGAGCTGTTGATCTGCGAGGTGCCGCCCGTGACGGCCGTGCTCTGCAGGGCTTCCGTGGTCGAGGCGAAGCCTTGCAGCGTCGCTTCTTCGCGCGTCACGACCTGGGTCGGCGACGGGGCGTTGTAATTGTCGCGACGAATGCGCGAGCCGACGACGACGACTTCGTCAACCGTCGATGCAGCTTCCTGAGTGTTGGTGGCGTCCTGAGCGAACGCGGCTCCCGGAGCGAGCAGGGTCAGCGACATTGCAGCGGCGCCAGCCACCATCGTCGTGCCCAGCAGGTAGTTCTTACGAGTGCTCATATGCCTCTATTTACCTGTGAATATTGTACAACAGATACAACGCTCAATGAACGCCGTTTCAGATACCAATGTTCGACTCTACGTTTCTTGGTTGTCTGACGGCTATGCAAAGCGTCACACAAGGGCAACCAAAATATTGCTATAAAGCGACGATATGCGAAAAAGCGCGTCAATTTTGACGCCAATGAACCCACTTTACACCACAATTCGTCCATTTAAGGCGATAAGCAGCCAAATATTGCCCGTATTGCGGCGCTATTCGGCGCGATTAAGACAAAGCTTGAGCCGGATCGCGGCGACGGCGCGTTCCTCCCCGACCGCTTTCGCCACAATCGCCGCCTATGGCGTCACGCGCCCGCGCGCACTACCTTGACGTTCATGGCTCGTTCTCCCTCGAAACCGTCCAAGCCCGTCCATGTGCCTGCCCAACCAGGCGTGCAGGAGATGGCCGCGCCCTTCCTCCAGGACGGCCCGCGCGGCCGTGGCGGCAAGGCCATGCCCATGTTCGCCCCCGTCACCGGCCCGCGCCTGACGCCGGAGGAGCCGCCCGCCGCCCCCGGCGACTGGGTGCCTCACCGCCCCTCGCGCGACGGCGCGAAAAAGGGCGGCCGCTTCCGGCTGGAGACGAAGTACACCCCCGCCGGGGATCAGCCCGCCGCCATCAAGGAGCTGGTGGCCATGGCCGAGGCCGGAGAGCGCGATCAGGTCCTGCTGGGCGTCACCGGCTCGGGCAAGACCTTCACCATGGCCAAGGTCATCGAGCAGACCCAGCGCCCGGCCCTGATCCTGGCCCCCAACAAGACCTTGGCCGCCCAGCTCTATTCCGAGTTCAAGAGCTTCTTCCCCGACAACGCGGTCGAGTATTTCGTCAGCTACTACGACTACTATCAACCCGAGGCCTACGTGCCCCGGACCGACACCTACATCGAGAAGGACTCGTCGATTAACGAGCAGATCGACCGGATGCGCCACGCGGCCACCCGCGCCATCCTGGAGCGCGACGACGTCATCGTGGTCGCCTCGGTCAGCTGCATCTACGGCATCGGCTCGGTCGAGACCTACACCGCCATGACCTTCACCCTGAAGGTCGGCGACCAGATCGACGAGGCCAAGCTGCGCGCCGACCTGATCGCCCTGCAATACAAGCGCAACGACCTGAATTTCGAACGCGGGATGTTCAGGAAGCGCGGCGACGTGCTGGAGATCTTCCCCGTCCACATGGAGGACCGCGCCTGGCGCATCCAGCTGTTCGGCGACGAGCTGGAATCCATCCAGGAGTTCGACCCCCTGACCGGCAAGAAGACCGCTGACCTCGAGGAAGTCACCGTCTACGCCGCCAGCCACTACGTCACCCCGCGCCCGTCGCTGAACCAGGCCATCATGGGCATCAAGGCCGAGCTGAAGGAGACGCTCGACTGGATGACCGAGAACGGCAAGCTCCTGGAGGCGCAGCGCCTCGAACAGCGCGTCCGCTTTGATCTGGAGATGATGGAGGCCACCGGCGCCTGCGCCGGCATCGAGAACTACAGCCGCTGGCTGACCGGCCGCGCGCCGGGCGAGCCGCCGCCCACCTTCTTCGAATATATCCCCGACAACGCCCTGCTCTTCGTCGATGAGAGCCACGTCACCGTGGGCCAGATCAACGGCATGTTCCGGGGCGACTACCGCCGCAAGTCGACCCTGGCCGAGTACGGCTTCCGCCTGCCCTCCTGCATCGACAACCGCCCGCTGAAGTTCGACGAATGGGAGGCCATGCGGCCCCAGACCGTCCACGTCTCGGCCACCCCCGGCCCCTGGGAGATGGAACAGACCGGCGGCGTCTTCGTGGAACAGGTCATCCGCCCCACCGGCCTGATCGACCCCCCGGTCGAGATCCGCCCCGTCTCCGGCCAGACCCGCAACCAGGTCGACGACGTCATCGACGAGGTCAAGGCCGTGGCCCGTCAGGGCTACCGCTCCCTCGTCACCGTCCTGACCAAGAAGATGGCCGAGGACCTCACCGAATACATGCATGAGCAGGGGGTGCGCGTCCGCTACATGCACTCCGACGTCGACACCCTGGAACGCATCGAGATCCTGCGCGATCTTCGCCTCGGTTCGTTCGACGTCCTGATCGGCATCAACCTGCTGCGCGAGGGTCTGGACATTCCCGAGTGCGGCCTGGTCGCCATCCTCGACGCCGACAAGGAGGGCTTCCTGCGGTCGGAAACCTCCCTGATCCAGACCATCGGCCGCGCCGCGCGCAACGTCGACGGCCGCGTCATCCTCTACGCCGACCGCATGACCGGCTCGATGGATCGCGCCATCGCCGAGACCAACCGTCGCCGCGAGCGTCAGGAAGCCTACAACCGCGAACACGGCATCACGCCCGAAAGCGTCAAGCGCGACATCAAGGAAATCCTCGACAGCCCCTACGAGTCTCGCGAGATGGACCGCCTGACCCGCCCCGGCGTGGCCGAGGAATCCAAGCCCTTCGTCGGCTCCAACTTCCAGACCGCCCTCAAGGACATGGAGGGCCGGATGCGCGAAGCCGCCGCCAACCTCGAGTTCGAGGAAGCCGCCCGCCTCCGCGACGAGATCAAGAAGATGAAGCTCCTCGACCTCGAATTCGCCAACGAAGCCCTCACCGGCGCCGGCGAAGCCGTCGACACCTCAGCCCCCAAACGCTGGCGCAAGGAAGCGGCGGCCGAGAAGGCGGAGGCGTTCAGGAAGGGGCGCTAACTCCTTCCTTCTCTCCTTGCGGGAGAAGGGCTAGCGTCGCCGCATGGACGACTGGCTGCACACCCGCGCCAAGACGATGCGCCGCGAGCCCGCCCTCTATGAGCGGCGGTTGTGGGCCATTCTGCGGGACCGGCGGCTGGAGGGACTGAAGTTCCGACGCCAAGTCGTGATCGGACGCTACGTCGCCGACTTCGTCTGCCTGCGGCATCGCCTGATCGTCGAGGCCGACGGCCCCCACCACGACGACCGCGCGGAGGACGCCGCCCGCGACGAGTTTTTGCGGGCGCAGGACTTCCGCGTCCTGCGCTTCCCCAACCCGCAGATTGAGAACCGTCCCCATGAGGTGCTGGCCGCCATCATCGCGGCGGCGAACGCCAGGCTGACGCAGGACTGATCCTTCTCCCCTTGCGGGAGAAGGTGCCCCGAAGGGGCGGATGAGGGGTTTCACGACGCTTGATGAAGGCCGCGAAATCCACTCGCGGCGAGACCCCTCATCCGTCAGCCTTCGGCTGCCACCTTCTCCCGCAAGGGGAGAAGGGAAAGACATGCCTACCGCCCCGCCCCAACCCCAGCAATTTCCCGCCCTTCCCCCTCCGCCATCCCCATTCAGCTCGCCCCACCCAGCGCCCATGCCACCCTGCGCTCGTTCCGTCGCATGGAGGGCTCGTAAGGCCTGCGACCTTGCGGGCGGCGGGAGCGGATGGAGCGGGGTCCTTGTCGGGCCGCGCGGCGTCCGTCGCGGTCTCCGGTCAAGGGCGCTGAAGCCCAGCGGACAGGTCGCGGCGGGTTTCGGCGCGCGACCCAGGATATGAACGTGCGAAGGCGGCAGGCGAACGCGAGCCTCCTCAATCGTGGTCTCAAGTCGCCCGCAAGCGCGATGAGGCGCTCGCGCGCGGCGCGCGTCTGCCGCCGGACGATCCGCCCTGGACCGCCCGGGCCTGAGGCTTGGGCGCCACAGAAGCGCAAAACTCCGCGCCTCCCTCAGATGAGTCAGGGAACGGCGCAGAAATTGCGGCATTGTCGTGTCGAAGGGTGCATCATGTCGAAATCGAACAGTCCTGAATCCGACGACCGTCCCAACCTGAGGGTTGTCTCCTCCCCCGAGGCCGAGGTCTATGACCTGATGCGTGCGCCAGAGACCACCGCCGAGCGTGTCAAACGCCTGCAAGCCGAGGCGCGCGCCCTGGCGCTCGAGCAGGTCGAGGCGCTGGAAGCGGTGCTGCTGAAGGCCGCCGACATGGCCCGCGAAATCGCCGAGGGCGGCGACGCCTACCCCGTCGGCGCCCGCGAACTGGCTCAACGCCTGGCTCAGGACCTGCCGGTCAAGGCCGAGACCATGAAGGCCATCATCGCCAAGAGCCATCCATGACGCTTGAAGGGCGCTAACGCGAGCGACGCGGTCGCTCGCTGCCTGAGCGCAGATCAAGGGCGCTATCGCTCGGCTCGCGGAGCCTCGCTGCTTGAGCGCGCGCGAAGCGCCAGGCCGCGTCGGGTCGAAAAGGCGGAGTCTTTTGACCGCGGCCCAACATCATGCCCGCGTCGGGTCGTGAAGTCTCGAAGGGCCGACGACGCGGCCCACTAGGAACCGAGAACGTCTGCGTACTCGGGATGCCGTTTGAGCCACGCCACCGCATAGCTGCAATGCGGGACCAAAGTCAGCTTCTCGGCCCGCGCATGCTCGGCCAGAGCCTGCATGAACTTTCCCGCCGCCCCCGTGCCGCGCAAGGCCGGATGGGCCTCGACGTGCAGGATGACGCGGGCGTGGCCGCGCACCGCATACTCGGCCCAGACGGAATGCTCGACCCCGTCGGCGTCAGCGAACTCCTGCTGAAAGCGATGGTCGGCGGGCTGGTCGCGAAAGGCGGTCATGACGGCTCCTGAAATCAGGCCGGCCGATCATTGAGCAGGGCCAGCAGACCCAGAACGCTTTTCACCGTGAACCAGATCGACACCAGCAGCAAAAGAAGTCCGAACAGCAGCAGGAAGGGGATGCCGATCAGGAAGAGCGAGGCCACGGCGCTGACCGCGATCAGCCCCCACAGCACCACGGTGATCCAGAAGACCGACCAGAACAGCTTGATCTGGGCCTCGATATGCTGGGCCGCCAGACCCGTCGCCGAACCGCGGCAGGCATAGGCCACCACCAGCCCCGCCAGCACCAGCAGGTTGGCGCTGGGGATCGACAGAATATAGAGGATCCAGGCTAGGACCGCCCCATCCCGACCATTGCCGCGCGCCTGGGAAATCTGATCGGTCATGGCCGGCCTCTAATAGAACAGACGAAGGGGATGGCGGATGGGGCGGCCTTGCAGCAGGTCTTTCAGACCCAGGGCGCCGCGCACGATGGTCCACACCGCCATGACGAACAGGACGAAGACCCCGACGTTGATCAGGATCAGCACCACCCCGCCGATGATGGAGGCCACGGCGGCGAACAACGTCCGCTGCTGGAAGATGAAATGGGTCCGCGCCAGAGGATCCGCAGGCGGCGCCTTGCGCCACATCCGCAACAGGCCGATCGCCGCGGCCACGCCAAAGGTCGGCACGGCGAACAGGATCAGAGCATAGCCGACATAGAGGCTGGTCAGGTCGCCGGCCTGGTCGGACGAGGCCGGGCTGTTGCTGCTGTAATCGCCGGACTGGACCATCGGAACCTCTTGTTCAAGCGAGACAATGGCGGGAGGCGACGCGCCGCGCAACCGGCCTCAGCGCGAATAGGCGACTTCGCACCCCGCCGCCGCCGCGCCGGGAATGGCGCCGGGCTTCTCGACCCGCACCTTGACCGCCAGAACGCGATGATCCGCCAGACAGGCCAGGGCCACCCGTTCGGCGAAGGTCTCGACCAGGGCCACGTGCTCGCCGCCCGCCAGTTCGCGAGCGATCCGGGCCACACCCTCATAGTCCAGGGTATCGGACAGACGATTGATCGGCCCGGCGCCGAGGTCCAGCTCGACGTCCACGACCAGGGGCTGCAGCCGACCATGCTCATGGGCATGAACCCCGATGGCGGCCTGAACCTCCAGCCCGCGCACCAGCACGGTCAGGCCCAGACGGCGCGGCTCGGACGCGGTGAAGGGGGCGACGACGGCGCTCACGACCAGGTCTCCGGCGGCAGAAGGTCATTGATGCTGAAATCGGCCCGGTCGCACCAGTCGCCCAGCTTCCAGGCCCGCTCGGCCTCGGTCAGGCCGCGCGTCAGCACGGTATTGGTCGGCGTCTCCTCGATGGCCAGTTCCGCCAGGCGGAAGGGCAGGCCCTCGGCCGTGAGGATGGCTTCCAATTTTCGCCAGAGCGCGATGACCAGGGCCTCGGTCGTGGGATCGCCCTCGATGGTCAGGACCTGGTTCAGCCGCTGCGGCTCATGGCTCTGGAACCAGTCCAGCAGCGGGTCGGCGCGGTTCAGCTGGAAGGCATGGTCCAGGCTGCGGTCGACAAACCCGTGCCAGCGCCGCTTCAGGTTTTCAAACGAGGCGGCGTGGTTCGACTGGCCAAAGGCGATCTCGGCCGTCGGCTCCAGCGTCACCTTGACGAACTCATTGTGCCCGTGCGGCACGGCGCACTTGGACCCCGCATCGGCGATCAGCCGGTGCGCCATCGAGAAGCGGCGGGTGAACTGGACGGCAGGCATCAGGGGCAAGGGTTCCGAAAACGCGAGCGCTTCATATAGCCGCCGCGAAGGGTTCGCGCATCAACACCGTGACGGCGGCGAAGTAAAGGCGGTCTCAGGGAAGCGGGATGCCGTCAAAGGCCACGTCCCGCCCGCGACCGATCAGGCTCTCGCCCCCGTCGATGGTCAGGTTCTGCCCCGTCAGGCTGGGCGTCTCGAGCACGAAACGCACGGTGCGGGCCACATCCTCCAGCGAGGCGCCGCGCCCCAGCGGCGTATCGCGCCACGCCGCCTCATACTCCGCCTCGGTCTGCTCGCCGCTGCGCAGGATCAGGCCGGGCGAGACGCCGCAAAGACGGATGCGGGGCGCCAGCCCCATGGCGAGCGTCCGCGTCAGCCCCGCCAGACCGACCTTGCCCGCCGTATAGGCGAAGAAGTCCGGGTTCGGACTATCGACCTTGTGATCCAGAATATTGACCACCGCCCCCTGCCCGTTCGCCGCCTCGATGGCGCGGGCGAAGTCGCGGATCAGGAAGACCGGCGCGGTCAGGTTCGAGGCCAGATGCTCGCCCCACGACGCCTCGGTCAGGGTCGACAGGGTATCATAGCGGAACAGGGAGGCGTTGTTCACCAGAGCGTCGATCCGTCCGAACTGGCCGACCACGCGGTCGATCAGGCCGTCGCGCTCGCTCGCCTGATTGAGGTCGGCCTGAAAGGCCGCGGCCCGCACGCCCTTGGCGCTGAGTTCGGCCACGAGGGCGGCGGCCTCGTCCGCCCCGCCGCGATGATGGACGGCCACGTCCCAGCCCGCCTCGGCCAGCGACCGCGCCAGCCCGGCGCCGACGCGCCGCGCGGCCCCGGTGATCAGCACGACCTTGTTCAGGGGCTCGCCCATTCAGCCCGGCCTGCGGCGGAAGATTTCCACGCCCGCCGCCGCGGCCTCGGGGAAGATGTCCGGCTTGGTGATCCGCACCCGGCAGGCCTCGACCGGCGGCAGGGCGAAACAGACGCCGATCAGCTCCTCGACCAGGGTTTCCAGCAACTCGACGTGCTCACGCCCACGCCAGCCGTTGATGTGATCGCGCACCCGGTCGTAATCGATGAAGTCGCCCTGCGCCAAAGGCCAGGCCGCGAACATCTCGACATTGACGATCAGCCGCGTGGGGCGCTCGGGGTGCCGCTCCCACGGGTGCAGGCCGATGCGCACATCGACCGCCACATCCGACAACAGGACGCGGACATGGTCCCCGGCGTG
The DNA here is from genome assembly GCA_029203145.1 of Candidatus Brevundimonas phytovorans. NCBI lineage: Bacteria > Pseudomonadati > Pseudomonadota > Alphaproteobacteria > Caulobacterales > Caulobacteraceae > Brevundimonas > Candidatus Brevundimonas phytovorans. Next base: position 305,629 of record CP119309.1, on the reverse strand, counting down.
ACGCCAGTCGAACCCGCCCGCGCCGGCGGCCGATTCAGTCAACCCGGCCGAACTCGAAGAAGTTCACGGCGGCGATGACGGCGATGAAGGCGAAGATGATGGCGATGGCCAGCATGGGAAGGCTCCTGTTCAAAGCTTCGCATAGAGGCACAGGCGCGACTGTTCAAGCCGCCCCGCCAAAGCCTATCGTGACCGCATGACCACCTGGCGCACCCGAATCGAGCCCTTCACCCGGCCTGTCTTCTTCGCCGTCTCGCGGATGCGGCGGGGCATGACCCTGGGCGTGCGCGGACTGGCGGTCGACAGCGAGGGCCGGGTGCTGCTGGTCAAGCACACCTATCTGCACGGCTGGTGGCTGCCGGGCGGCGGGGTGGACAAGGGCGAGACGACCCAGGCCGCCGTGGTCCGGGAACTGCGCGAAGAGGCGGGACTAATCGCCAAGGCCGAGCCGCGCCTGATCTCGGTCCACTCCAACGAGCGTTTCTTTCCGGGGGATCACGTTCTGGTCTTCGCCATCGACGCCTTCGACCTGACCGAACGCACCAGCCATGGCGAGATCGCCGAGATCGGCTGGTTCGCCCCCGACGCCCTGCCCGAGGATACGACCCGCGCCACCCGCGACCGCCTGGCCGAGATCTTCGGCGGCGCGCCCGCCGATCCGAACTGGTAGAGACGGCCCATGCAGGTTCCCCTTCTTGTCTTTCTGACCTTGCTGATGGCGGGCGCCGCCACGGCCTTGCAGGGTCCGACCAACGCCAGACTGGTCACGGCGGTCGGCTCGCCGCTGAACGCCGCCTTCATCTCCTTCGCCGTCGGCACGGTGGCCCTGGGCCTGCTGGCCCTGGCGATGCAGACGCGCCCCGACGTCGGCGCGATGAAGGCTCTGCCCTGGTGGGCGTGGATGGGCGGCTTCTACGGCTGCGCCTTTGTCATTTCCGCCGCCTGGGGCGTGCCGCGTCTGGGGGTGGCCACCACCATCACCCTGATGGTCGCCGGGCAGCTGGCGCTCAGCCTGATCCTCGACCATTTCGGCGCCCTGGGCGTCGCCAGACAGCCGCTGAGCCTGGGCCGCATCGCTGGCGTCGCCCTGGTGATCGGCGGCGTGGTTCTGGTTCGCCGCTCCTGACCCTATATCCCGCCCGATGACCGACGAGACCACCGACATTCTGGACGCCGCCGACGACGCCCCGCTGCCGCTGCAAGCCGCCGCGCTGATCGCCGACGAAGCCCGTCGCGCCCCCGACAAGCCCGGCGTCTATCGCATGTACGGCGAGGACGGGACCTGCCTCTATGTCGGCAAGGCCAAGTCGCTGAAGAAGCGCGTCGTCCAGTATGCGCAGGGGCGTTTCCATACCCAGCGCATCGGCCTGATGGTGTCCCTGACCCGGTCGATGGAGCTGGTGGTCACGGCCTCGGAGACCGAGGCCCTGCTGCTCGAATCCAACTTCATCAAGAAGCTGAAGCCGCGCTTCAATGTCCTGTTGCGCGACGACAAGTCCTTCGCCGAGCTGATGATACGCCGCGACCATCGCGCCCCCCAGGTCAGGAAGCATCGCGGCGCCCACACCATTCCCGGCGACTATTTCGGCCCCTTCGCCTCGACCTGGGCGGTCAATAATACGCTGAACACCCTACAGAAGGCCTTCCTGCTGCGCTCCTGCTCGGACAGCGTTTACGAGACGCGGACGCGGCCCTGCATGCTGCACCAGATCAAGCGCTGCTCGGCGCCCTGCACCGGCCTGATCTCGCTGGAGGACTACGGTGAGCTGGTCACGGAGGCGGAAGCCTTCCTGCGCGGCAAGTCGCGCGCCGTCATCGGCCGCCTGTCGCAGGAGATGCAGGCCGCCTCCGACGAGATGGACTTCGAGACCGCGGCCCGCGTGCGCGACCGCATCCGCGCCCTGTCGGCCATCTCGATGCAGAACAGCGTCAGCGCCGACGGTGTGGCCGAGGCCGACGTCTTCGCCCTGCACGCCGAGGGCGGTCAGGCCTGCGTCCAGGTCTTCTTCTATCGCGCGGGCCAGAACTGGGGCGGTCGCGCCTATTTCCCGCGCGTGGACAAGACGGACAGCGATCCCGAAATCCTCGCCGCCTTCCTCGGTCAGTTCTACGAGGACAAGCCGATCCCGCGCCTGATCCTGTCCAACGTGCGTCCGCATGAGCTGGAGTTGCTGGAGGCCGCCTTTTCGATGAAGGCCGAGCATAGGGTCGAGATCGCCCGGCCCTTGCGCGGCGGCAAGCTCAGCCTGGTCGATCACGCCCTGACCAACGCCCGCGAGGCCCTGGGGCGCAAGCTGGCCGAGAACTCGGCCACGTCGAAGATCCTGGACGAGGTCTGCGAGGCCTTCGGTCTGGACGCGCGACCCGAGCGGATCGAGGTCTATGACAACGCCCACATTCAGGGCACCAACGCCGTCGGCGGCATGATCGTCGCCGGGCCAGAGGGCTTCCGCAAGAACCAGTACCGCAAGTTCAACATCCGGGGCGAAGATCTGACCCCCGGCGACGACTACGGCATGATGCGCGAGGTCATGCGGCGGCGCTTTGGCAAGATGGTCAAGGACGAGGAGGCCGGCGAGACGGTCGAGCGCCCCGACCTGCTGCTGATCGACGGCGGCGCCGGGCAACTGGCCGAGGTGCTGGCGGTGCTGGCTGACCTGGGCGTGGACGACATCCCCGCCGTCGGCGTGGCCAAGGGACCGGACCGGGACGCGGGCAAGGAGCATTTCTTCATGCCCGGCAAGCCGCCCTTCATGCTGCCGCTCAAGAGCCCGGCCCTCTACTACATCCAGCGCCTGCGCGACGAGGCCCACCGCTTCGCCAACGGCGCCCACGCCAAGCGTCGCTCGATGGATATCAAGAAGAACCCGCTGGATGAGATCGAGGGCGTCGGGCCGGGACGCAAGAAGGCCCTGCTGCACGCCTTCGGTTCGGCCAAGGGCGTGTCGCGCGCCGCCGTCGCCGACCTGATCAAGGTCCCCGGCGTCAATCAGGCCCTGGCCGAGCGCATCCACGCCTTCTTCCATAAGTCCTGATCAGCACTTGAGCCGGAAACCGCTGCGGGTTTAGGAAAGCGCCCATGACCGATGAACTGACCGACGGCTATCACCGCTTCCGCCAGAACCGCTGGCCCGCCGAGCGCGCCGAGTATGAGGCCTTGGCCGTCAATGGCCAGAAGCCGCACACCCTGGTCGTGGCCTGTTCCGACAGCCGCGCCGATCCGGCCCTGATCTTCGACACCGCGCCAGGGGAACTGTTCGTGGTGCGCAACGTCGCCAACCTGGTCCCGCCCTATGAGCCGGACGGCAAGCTGCACGGCGTCTCGGCGGCGCTGGAGTTCGGCGTCAATGTGCTGAAGGTCAAACGGATCGTCGTCATGGGCCACGCCTACTGCGGCGGCGTCAACGCCATGCTGAACGGCTCGCCCTCCAACTGTCAGGACTTCGTCGCTCCCTGGGTCGCCCAGGGGGCGCCGGTCGTGCGCCGCGTGGTCGAGGAGTTCCCTGCCGATCAGGTCGAGCGCGCCGCCGAGGAGGCCGTGGTTCGCCTGTCGATCGACAACCTGCGGACCTTCCCCTGGATCGCCGCGCGCGAGGCGGCGGGCGATCTGGTCCTCAGCGGCCTGCACTTCGGCATCGCCGACGGCATCCTGTCCAAGCTGACGGGTGCCAAGCGGTTCGAGCCCCTGGGCTGAGGCGCCGCAAAAAGGGGGACAGTTCGCCGCCCTCGCCTCGGGTGGCGAACCGTGGCACACCCTCAGGCGTTGCAATGGACGTGATGATGACCCCTGCCCACAAAGCCAACCCGATTCCGAACATCCTGACCAGCATCCGCCTGGGCGCGGGCGTGGTCATGTTCCTGCTTTTGGCGGGCGCGACCAGCGGCATCCCCTTCTTCTCGGCCATGCTGAGCCCCGACGACCAGTTCGCCCTGTACCGCACCGGCTTCTGGATCTTCGTCATCGCCGCCTCGACCGACTGGGTCGACGGCTATCTGGCGCGGCGCTGGAACGCCGAGACGCGCTGGGGCGCCATCCTGGACCCGATCGCCGACAAGATCCTGGTCACGGGCGCCATCCTGGGTGTGCTGACCAGCGGGTCGGTGCAGCAGATCATCATCCCCTGCGGCCTGATCCTGTTCCGCGAGTTCGCGGTTTCGGCCCTGCGCGAGACCATGGCCGGGCGCATCAACCTGCCTGTCACCCTGGCCGCCAAGTGGAAGACCACGCTGCAGATGGTGGCCCTGGGCTGCCAGCTGTTCGCCCGCAACTGGGACGGCTGGGGCCTCGACTTCGACTACTTGCCCGCCTTCCAACTGTTCGCCAACAGCCTGATCTGGCTGGCCGCCATCGTCACCCTGTGGACCGGATGGCAGTATTTCAGCGCGGCGCAGAAGCAGATGCGGGATCTGTAAGTTTCTCCTTCTCCCCTTGAGGGAGAAGGACGTCAGAGCGCCTTTTCCATGACCACGAACTCAAGCTCCCGCGTCTGCGGCAGGCCGAAGCGCTCGTCGTCCAGGGGGAAGGGCCGGGTTTCGCCGGTCAGGCGATAGCCGCGGCGTTCGTACCAGGCGATCAGTTCGGAACGCTGGCGGATGACGGTCATCTCCATGCACGTCGCGCCGAAACGAGCGACGGCCTCGGCCTCGGCGGCGTCGATCAGCAGGCGGCCCAGACCGCCGGCCTGACGGGTCGGATCGACGGTCAACAGGCCGAGGTAGGCCAGCCCCTGCCCCTGATCCGCCACCTGGACGCAGCCGGTCAGGACGCCCTCGACCTCGGCCAGCAGGATGACGCGGCGGGCGTCGGCGAGGATGTCGAGAAGCTCGGCTTCATCGGTGCGCTGGCCGCCCAGCAGATCAGCCTCGTGCGTCCAGCCCGCTTTCGCGCTGTCGCCGCGATAGGCGCTTTCGACCAGACGGTGCAGCGCCGCCACGTCCGAAGACGCGGCGGGCCGGAAGCTTGCGGCGATCAACGACGCGCCCGACGCGGGGCGGCCTTGGGCGCGCTGACGCCCAGTTCGGCGACCAGATGATCCATGCCGTAGACGTCGCGCAGGGCCGTGGTCACGGCCTGGGTGGTGACGATGACGCTGCGGTTGACGTTGCGGTCATAGCCGTAGGCGTTGCGCTGGGTCAGGACGGTGGAGTCGAAGTTGGCGCCGATGATCTCGCCCTTGGCGTTGACGGCGGGCGAACCCGACGAGCCGCCGATGGTGTCGGACGAGACGGCCATGTCCATCACGGCGTTGGGGTCGATGCGGTCCCTGGCGGCCAGAAGTTTCGGCGCGACGGCGAAGGGCTCGGCGCCGGTGGCGCGGTCCCACAGGCCGGCGAAGGTGGTGAAGGCCGGAATGCGCTGGCCCGGAACGTCGGTGCCCTCGACCCGGCCATAGGTCAGGCGCAGGGTGCCGGTGGCGTCGGGATAGACAGCGTCGCCATAGGCGGCGAAGCGGGCGGCGGCCAGCTGTTCCGAGGCGCGGTCGGTCGGGGCCTTGACCTGGTTGTCCCACGCGGTGCGCACGGCGCGGGCGTCGGCGTCGATGGCCAGGACATACTGGATCAGCGGGTCGGTCGAGGCCTGGACGGCGGGCAGGCCGCCTTCCCACAGGGCCCGACGCACGGCTGGGTCCGCCAGCCTGGTGCCTTCGACCAGACGGGCCGACAGGGCCTCGGGACTTTCCTTGCCCAGCAGGGTGCGGACATAGGGGCTGTCGACGGTCAGCCATTCGCGGGTCTTGGACAGCCACCATTCCAGACGGATCTGCTCCAGCGCCGGATAGGTCGGGCGTTCGGCGAACAGGCCGGATTGCACGCCCGGCAGACGGCTGTCGGCGTATTCGCCCAGACGCTGATCCGACGGCTTGGCGCGTTCCTGGGCCCCGCGCACGATGGCCCGCGCCCACTGGAACAGCGAGGAACCGCCCGCAACCGAGGTGGTGCCCATGCCAGTGCCGCCTTCCAGCAGGGCCATCGGAGCATACATCTCGCGCGCCAGAGGCTGAACCGCGTCCAGCGTCGCCCACGGATCGGTTTGGCCGCCCGCCGCGCGGGCGCGGAAGTCGGCTTCGGCCTCGGCCTTGGACGCCATGAAGGCGGGATCGGTCAGGGCGCGCATCCGGCCCAGACCGCGCTTGTAGGTGTTCTCGACGCCGACGATGGGGTCCATGGCGATGAAGGCCTGCTCCTCGCCCTCTTCGGAATAGCGGATCAGACGACCGCGCAGTTCCGACGCGATCAGCTGGTCCAGCGGCAGGACCACGTCGCGAATGGTCATCAGCTGCGACTGGGTCAGCAGACGCTGGGTCGCGCCGGGGTTGCCGGTGATGAAGACGGGTTCGCCCTCGGTCGGCTTGTTCGGATTCCAGGTGAAGTGGATCGGCGTCTCGACCGGCTTGCCGTCCTCATAGAGGCGGATGAAGGCGGCATCGATGGCGAAGCGCGGGAAGGAGAAGTTGTCCAGATCGCCGCCGAAGGTCGCGGCGCGGTCTTCCGGCGCCCAGGCCAGACGCACGTCGGAGTATTTGCGGAACTTGTAGAGTTTGAACTGGCCGCCGCGATACAGGCTGACGACCTGGCAGCGGATCTTGGGATCATCGCCGCAGGCCTCGGTCTCGATGCGGCCGGCCTCGGCCTCGCGGGCCTGGGTGAAGGCCTGACCGTCCAGACCCTCGCCCGCCTTGTGCAGGCGTTCGGTGACGTCGACGATCTCGGTCAGGATTTCAGCCGTGCCGCCGGGGCATTTCAGCTCTTCCTCGCGGCTCTTCGGCGTAAAGCCGGTTTCGGCGTATTGCTGCTGCGGGGTGGACAGGTTGGCGACGCAGGTGGCGACGCAGTGGTTGTTGGTCATCACCAGGCCCTGGCCCGAGATGACGCCCGCCGAGCAGCCGCCGAACTTGACCGAGGACAGGCGGACGCGGTCCAGCCAGGCCTGGTCGATGTTCGTGCCCAGGGTCTGATTGGCGCGGGCGATGGGGAAGTTGTCGTAGGTCCACATGCCTTCCTCTGCCTTGGCGGAAGAGGCGGCGGCGAAGGCCAGGACGGCGGCCGAGGCGAAGATCATGGGACGCATGGAGAACTCCTGGTTCAGACTCTGGCGAGGAAAAAACAGAGTCCAATTCGTCTGAATAGTCTGAAATCGGCGGCGCGGATCAAGAGAAGCTAGCAGGGCGCTGCGTCAGACGGGGGCGTACTTTCCTCCCTGTCGCGCAGCGATGGGGAGGTGGCGCGGAGCCGAAGGCGACGAGACGGAGGGGGCGACTCCACGGCTGACGTTTGCGTCGCCCCCTCCACCGCTACGCGGTCCCCCTCCCCATAGAATGGAGAGGAAAGATGCGTCTTAAGTTAGCGCGTCACGCCCAGTTCGCGCAGCAGGCGCGGCTGGTTATAGACGTTGCGCAGGGCCTCGGTGATGGCGGCGGTCGAGACCGACACCGTGCGGTTCAGTTCGCCGTCGTAGCCGAACGAGCCGCCGAGCGAGTGGATGTTGCCGTCGAAGGCGGCGCCGATCACTTCACCCTTGGCGTTGATCACCGGCGAGCCGGAGTTGCCGCCGATGATGTCGTTGGTCGAGACGAAGTCATAGACGGTCGCCTTGTTGATGCGGCTTTCGGCGTCGAGGAAGCGCTGGGCCGCGTTGAACGGCTCGGCGCCGGTGGCGCGCTGATACAGGCCGCCCATGTAGGTGAAGGAGGGCACGGTCACGCCGCGATAGGTCCACCCCTGAACCGCGCCATAGGACAGACGCAGCGAGAAGGTGGCGTCGGGGTAGAGGTTGTCGCCATAGACGGCGAAGCGAGCCTGGGCGACCTTTTCGGCGGCGCGGGCGGTCGGGGCGTTGACGCCGGCGTCCCACTGGGTGCGGACGGCCTGGGCTGCATCGTCATTGGCCAGGACGAAGGCGATCATCGGGTCGCCCGACGAGGCCAGTTGTTCCGGCGTCATGGCCAGGGCTTCGGCGCGGAAGGCCGGGTCGATCAGCTTGGATTCGACCAGACGGGCGGCGATGGTTTCCGGGCTTTCGCTGCCCAGCATGGCCTTCACGTCGGCGCTGTCGACCGTCAGGTATTCGCGGGTCTTCAGCATCCAGTGCGACAGCTGGATTTCCTCGACGCCGACCGGGATCGGGGCCTCGGAGGCCAGACGGCGGCCGAGGGCGGCGATGTCGCTGTCGGCATAGCCGGCGCGGCGCTCAGCGACCGGCTTGGCGCGTTCCTTGGAGGCGCGGACAATGGCGCGGGCGTAGGAATAGAGGGTCGAGCCGCCGCCGGCGTTCGCTTCCAGCTGACGGTAGGGCAGATAGAGGTCGCGGGCCGTGACCTGCACCTTTTCCAGGTCGCCCCACGGATCGCCGATGCGCGCGGCCACGGCCGGATCGGCGGCGACGCGTTGACGCAGTTCGGCCTCCTCGGCGCGCTTCTTGGCCATGAAGGCCGGGTCGGTCAGGGCCCCCTGCTGGCCGTAATAGACCTTGAAGCTGTTCTCCAGGCCGAAGATGGGGTCGAGGGCGACGCGCTTTTCTTCCTCGCCCTGCGTCGAATATTCGACCAGACGGCCGCGCAGTTCCGAACCCTGGATCAGGGTGATCGGGATCTGCTGGTCGCGCAGGCGCTCCAGCTGGCTGATGGTCAGCAGGCGCGAGGTCGAGCCGGGGTTGCCGGCGACGAAGGTCAGGTCGCCTTCCTTGGGCGCGGTCGGGTTCCACTTGAGGTGGTTGGGCGTGGCGACCGGCTTGCCGTCCTCATAGGCGCGCAGGAAGGCGGCATCGAGGGCGTAGCGGGGGAAGTTGAAATTGTCCGGGTCGCCGCCGAAGAAGGCCGCCTGGAATTCCGGCGCGAAGGCCAGACGCACGTCCTCGTACTTGCGGAACTTGTAGAGGGCGTACTTGCCGCCGCGATAGAAGCTGATGACCTGGCAGGTCAGCTTGCGGTCATCGCCGCAGGCCTCCTTCTGGATCTTGTCGATCTCGGCCGAACGGGCGGCGACGAAGGCCGCGCCTTCCAGACCGGAGCCGGCGCCGAGCACGCGCTCGGTGACGTCGGTGATGTCGGTCAGAACCTCGGCGGTCTGGCCGGGGCAGGTCTTCTCTTCTTCACGGGTGGCCGGCATCCAGCCGGTCTTGACGTAGTCGTTCTGGGCCGTGGACAGATCCTGCACGCAGGAGATGACGCAGTGGTGGTTGGTCAGGATCAGGCCTTCGCCAGAGACGAACGAGGCCGAGCAGCCCTGCAGGCGCACGGCGGCGTTGCGGACACGGTCCAGCCACGCCTGGTCGATGCGGGCGCCATACTTGTCGTTCACCGTCTGGATCGGGAAGTTGTCGAAGGTCCACATGCCCTCGTCGGCGCGGGCCGGCGTGGCCGTGGCCCCGGCGACGGCGGCGGCGACGCCGAGGGCCGCTAGCGAGGCGGTGAAGGAAAAGGTGCGACGAAGCGACATGGGGCTCTCCCGGCGCGCAAGGCCCGGCGCCTCGCGTCTGTTATTGTGTAACTAGCGCCGTCCGTGGACGGGCCTCAAGCCCCCATAGTCCCGCCGGGCCTTCGGGGGAAGCCGAAGCCTTACCCCGATTTAACTTGGCCCCAGCCCGCCGCGGCCTCAGATAACACTGCAAGTCAGGGGTTTGAGACACGACATGTCGCTCGCGCTATCCACGCTGCTCTTTGAGTGGCGACGTTATATGGCCGCTGTCATGGCCCTGGCCCTGTCGGGTCTGCTGGTGCTGGCCATGACCGGAGTCTTTATCGGCATCGGCAAGGGCTTCACCGCCCAGATCGAGCGCTCGGCCGCGGACATCATCATCATGCAGCCGGGGGCGAAAAGCCTGATCGGCGGCCCCTCGGGCGTGCCGCGCCGCTTCATCCCGCTAGCCTACAACCACCCCGCCGTGGTCGAGGTCCAGCCGCTGGACGGCGCCGGCGGGACCTTCCAGTCGGTGAAGGAGGTCGATCCGACCATGTCCCAGGCCGACCGGGCCAAGCAGGGCGCGCCGCGCCAAAAATTCGTCCAGTCCAGCATCATCGACACCACGCCGGGCTCGGTCACCATTCCCACCGACTATTCCCGCGAACTGGTCGACGCCCTGCGGCAGCCCTACACCGTCGCCGTCGATGAGACGGCCCTGACCACCCTGGGCGTCAAGCTGGGCGACAAGGCCCTGTACAACGGCCAGACCGTCACCGTCGTCGGCGTGACGCGCGGCTATCCCAACATGATGCAGCCGGGCGTGGTCATGTCGCGCGACACCCTGCGCATGGTCGGTCAGGCCGACACCGGCCCGCGCGTCGGTCCCCTGATGATCAAGCTGCGCGACCCGTCGCAAGCCGCCATCGTCGCCGCCCAGCTGAACGAAATCGGCAAGGGCCAATGGAAGGCCTGGACCCGTCAGGAACTGGCCGACGCCAACGCCGGCGCCATGTTCGAGGAAGGCATCCTGGTCATCATCATCGGCGGCTGCGTGGTGCTGGGCATCATCATCGGCGTGGCCATCACCTGGCAGACCCTGCGCGGGGCCATCATGGCCAACATCAAGGAGTTCGCCTCGCTGCGCGCCCTGGGCGTCGGCATGGGCTCGCTGCGTCGCATCGTCATGGAGCTGAGCTTCTGGGTCGGGGTGGTCGGCGTGGCCGCCGCCATCGGCCTGACCTGGCTGCTGTCGCTGTTCGCCATGTCCAAGGCCGTCATCATCGCCCTGCCCCTGCCCCTGCTGATCGTGGTCGGCGGCGGTCTGATCGCCATCGCCATGCTGTCGGGCTTCCTCTCGATGGGCATCCTCAAGAAGAGCCAACCTGCGGACCTGCTGCGATGAACATGCATACGAAAGTTCAAGGTCGGCATGGCGAGTTCGCCATCGAGGCCAGGGGTCTGGTCAAGCGCTTCAAGTCCGGCAAGAACTATGTCGAGGTGCTGAAGGGCGTGAACTTCGACGCCCGCCACGGCGACCTGACCATGGTCATGGGACCGTCCGGTTCGGGCAAGTCGACGCTGATCGCCGCCCTGTCGGGTCTGCTCAAGCCCGAAGCGGGCCGGGTTGACGCCCTGGACATGGACGACATGTGGTCCTTCTCGTCGGGCAAGATCGACAAGTTCCGGCTGGATCACTGCGGCTTCATCTTCCAGGGCTTCAACCTGTTTCCGTCGCTCAGCGCCCTGCAACAGGTGACGACAGTGCTGAAGTTCCAGGGTCTGACCCCGGATCAGGCGAAGAAACGCGCCACCCTGGCGCTGGAGGAGGTGGGCCTGGGCCATCGCCTGCATCAGCGCCCGGCGGCCCTGTCCGGCGGCGAGAAGCAACGCGTCGCCATCGCCCGCGCCCTGGCCAAGGACCCGCAGATCCTGTTCGCCGATGAACCGACCTCGGCCCTGGACGGCGAGAACGGCCAGGTCGTGATCAAGCTGCTGCGCCGGGCCGCCACCGAGCACGGCGCCGCGGTCATCTGCGTGACCCACGACCCCCGACTGGAAGCCTGGGCCGACCGGGTCATCCACATCGAAGACGGCGTGATCATCGACGATCAGCGCCGCACCCCCAATCCCGACGCCGTTCTGGCCTCGCACTAGACACCGATCCTCAAGGACGCCTCACATGCCCGCTTTCCTGAAAAACAAATGGCTCTGGATCGGCCTGGTGGCCCTGATCGTGGCCGTCATCGGCTTCGGCATGGTCCAGAAGGCCAGCGCCGCCAAGAAGGCCGAAGAGACCGCTCAAAAAGAGAAGAAGGTCGAGAGCCCTTACGCCGCCATCGCCAACGCCAAGATCGACATCGAGGGCGGCATCATCCAGGTCGCGGCCCGTCGCGGCGGCGTGGTGCGTGAGGTCCTGGTGCAGGAAGGCGACCGCGTCGTCGCCGGTCAGATCCTGGCCCGTCAGGAAGACGACGAGCCGCGCCTGTCGCTGCAAAGCGCCTCGGCCGACGTGGCCCAGGCGGAAAGCCAGCTGCGCCTGATCAATGTCGAGATCGCCACCGCCCAGCGCGAATACGACCGCCTTCAGAAGCTGGTGGCCACCAACTTCGTCGCCGCCCAGAAGATGGATCAGGCCCGCGACGCCATCGCCCAGGCCCAGGCCCGCCTCGGCGCCCAGCAGGCCGCCGTCCAGACCGCCCGCGCCCGTCGCGATCAGGCCGCCTACAACGTCGAACTGACCATCATCCGCGCCCCGCAGAACGGCCGCATCGTGCGCCGCTACGCCAACCCCGGCGCCGGCGCCTCGACCCTGAACGTGTCGAACATGTTCGATCTGGAGCCCGATGCCCCGCGCATCGCCCGCGCCGAGATCGTCGAGGCCGACATTCCGAACATCACCACCGATCAGGCCGTCGAAATCACGCCTGAAGGCGACCCGTCGAAGGTCTATATCGGCAAGGTCCTGCGCCGCGCCGCCGTCTTCGGCGCCCGCAAGCTGGCATCTGACGACCCCTCGCAGCGGTCGGACGAGCGCGTGGTCGAGGTGGTCGTGGCCGTCAACGACGCGCCGCTGCTGATCGGCCAGCGCGTCCTGGTCAAGTTCATGAAGCCCGGCGAAACCGCCGGGGCCAAGCGTGACACCAGCGTCGTCGGGGTGCCGGCTACACGCTCGATGCAGGCGCCGGCCCGCCGCTAAGGGTCAGCGAAAACGAGAAACGGAAAGGGGCGCCGCGAGGCGCCCCTTTTTGCTGGCCCGCCCCCTCACCGTTCATCCCGGCGGACGCCGGGATCCAGTGCTTTGGCTGCAAGCACAGCCTTGGTTGTGAAGCGTGAGGCCGCCGTCGCATCCGTGGCTCTTACTGGATCCCGGCGTCCGCCGGGATGAGCGGGATCAAATGACCGCTCTCGACCTAGCTCCCCGTAAATTCCCCTGGCCGCTTCTCCAGCACCGCCGTCACGCCCTCGATGTGGTCCTCGGTCAGGTGGGCCAAGGCCTGCATGGCGGCGGACAACTCCAGCGTCTGATCGAAATTCATGTCGCGGCCCTGACGCAGCAGGCTCTTGGCCATGCGCAGGGCCTGGGGCGGCTGGGCGGCGATCTGGTTCGCCGTGATCATGGCCTCCTCCATCAGGGTCTCGTGCGGGACCACGCGGTTGACCAGGCCCCACTGGTCGGCCGTCTCGGCGTCAATCGAGCGGGCGGTGAACAGCATCTCGGCGGCGCGGACATAGCCGACGTTGCGCGGCAGCAGCCAGGACCCGCCGTCGCCGGGGATGATGCCCAGCTTCATGAAGGGCACGCCGAAGCTGGCGCGGTCCGAGGCGATGCGGATGTCGCCCAGGCCGGCGATGTCGCAGCCTAGCCCCATGGCCGGGCCGTTGACGGCGGCGATCAGCGGAACCTCCAATCCATAGAGGGCGCGCACGATGCGGTGGACGACGCGGCGGTAGCGCTCGCGGATCGCCGCGCCCGACCCCTCGAACAGGTCGGCGCGGGCCTTCATCGCCTTCAGGTCGCCGCCTGCCGAGAAGGCGCGGCCCGCCCCGGTCATGACCACGCAGCGGATCGACGGGTCGGCGTTGACCGCCTCGCAGGCGGTGGCGAAGGCCTCGCCGTCGTCCAGATCCGGCAGGGCGTTCAGCCGGTCGGGCCGCGTCAGGGTCCAGACCATGACCGCGCCGCGGCGCTCCTCGACGATCAGACCCATGGCGATGCTCCTCTTGATGATGGAGCCGGTTTCAGCGGGGCGGCGGGTTAAGGCAAGCGGAATTGAAAAACCCCGGTCGATGCGACCGGGGCTTGCGGGTTGGATCAAATACCCTCGCGACTACGCGCGCGGCCGTTTGATCGTGATGGGCACAAAGTTCGAAGGATGACTGACCGCGCGGCTATTGGCGGAATTCAGATGCTTCGTGTTGACCAGCATCCCGCCCCACAGGGCGAAGGACATCATGGCGTGCTGGAGATTACGGTCCTTGTCGTTCATTTGGGCGTCTCCTTTCGTTGAACGATGAAAGAAGACGCGTCGTGCTTATCGGGGATCTCACCGTCATAGTCGTTTCGCGTCAGGGCTCTAGATAGCTCCGCTTGGTTAAAAAGTCAAGAATTTGGTCCGATCTCGGACGTATTGTAGTTTCATCGTCATAAAACCATGAGCCAGCCCGCAGCCCCTGTCCCCGCCTCCGGGCCCGCCCGACCGCCGCGTTCCATCGCCACGCCCTGCGTCATGGTCTGCACCGTGGACGGGGCGTCCGGCCTGTGCCTGGGCTGTTTTCGCACCCTGCCCGAGATCGCCGCCTGGAGCCGGATGAGCGACGCGGAACGGGCAAAGATCATGAGCGAGCTGGACGGGCGCAAGGGTTTGATCGACCCGGCGCTGCTGGGCGCGTAGCAGATCCTCCCCCGTTCACGGGGGAGGTGGACCGCCGCAGGCGGTGGAGGGGGCGGATACGCGCTGGACTTCCAGCCAATTCGCCGCACTGGCGACTGATCTCAGAACTGCGGCGTCTCGACCTCGCCCCCTCCACCATGCTGCGCATGGTCCCCCTCCCCCGCTGCGCAGGGGAGGATCAAAGACGACCCGTAACGCCGTTCAACCGTCAACCTTTCGTTCGCCGTATCGCTTCACCCGACGCCAAGACCCTTGCGGCACAGTCCCCGACATGATCCGCATCGAACCGCGCTCTGCTGTTGTTTTCGCCGCCGCACTGGCCACGTCGCTGGCCTGCGCCGGCGCCCTGCGCTGGATGGACGGGGCCGGTGAAGCCCAGGCGGCCATCGCCGCCCCTTCGGTCGTGCGCTCGGCGGACGGACATTATTGGGCAGAGGCGGTCGTGGACGGACAGCCCATGCGGATGCTGGTGGACACCGGCGCCAGCGTCGTGACGCTGAGCCGCGCGGACGCCGAGAAGGCGGGCGTCAGCGTCGGCGCCGGGGACTTCACCCGCACCCTGAACACCGCCGCCGGTCCCGTGAAGGCGGCGCCCGTTGTCCTGTCCTCCCTGACGGTGGCCGGAGTGCAGCTGACGGCGGTCGAGGCCCTGGTGGTGGACGCCGACATGCCCGCCTCGCTGCTGGGCATGAGCTATCTGGGTCGGCTGTCCGGTTTCGAGGCCCGCCCCGAAGGCCTGACCTTCAAGGGGTAAACCGCCTTTGATCCTCCCCTGTTTACGGGGGAGGGGGACCGCCGCAGGCGGTGGAGGGGGCGGATACGCGCGCTGACTTCAGCCTCAGATCACCCTGCGCCCAACCTCAAACGAAGACGCACCGATCTCGCCCCCTCCACCATGCTGCGCATGGTCCCCCTCCCCCGCTGCGCAGGGGAGGATTGCGAGGTCAGCGGTTCGCGCCGAACGGCACCACCTTGTTGTCGGGGTCGTGGCCGATGTCGGCGGTTCCCAGGTAGGGAACGCCGGAGCGCGCGCACCAGTAGCGGACGATCTCTTCCGCCGTCAGGCCGAAGTCGGGGTCATTGGGCGTGACGTCCGACACCCGGCCCAGACGGATGCCCGCCGCGCGCCGGATCGAGGCCTGGCCGGTCAGGTGGAACATCATCCGGTCGACGCGGTAGAGCGCCTCGGACACCTCTTCCAACATGATGACGTGGCCGCTCAGGTCCGGCTCCAGCGCCGTGCCGACCAGTTCATTCAAGATCGTCAGATTGAAAGCCACCGCCGGGCGCGGGTCGTCCAGCAGCGAGGGCTCCAGCGAGGCGCGGTCGCCGCTGACCAGCCAGTCCACCGCGCGGCGCCCGGTCGCGTCGTGGCGCGCCCCGTCCGAAGCCATCGGCCCGTGGGCCAGATGCGGGAAGCCCGCCTTGTAGAGCAGGGCCAGCATACTGCCGGCGTCGGAATAGCCGAGGTAGCGCTTCTTCCTCGCCACATCGGTCAGCTGCGGCAGGACCGCCTCGGCGATGCGGCACGAGCCATAGCCGCCGCGCGCGAACCAGATGGCGCCGAGGCGCGGATCATTGGCGAACTCGACGAAGGCGCGGGCGCGGGTAGCGTCGTCGCCGCCGAAATGGCCGTGCTTGTTGAAAGCCTGCGGGTGGAAGACCAGCTGCACCTCGCCGCCCGGATAGGCGGCATCCATCCAGGCCTGGATCGCTTGCCCCCGTTCGGGGTCCAGGCGCGAGCTAGCGTTGACGACGCCGATCTTGAAGGGCCCGGTTTTGGCAGAGTGTGGCGTAGGGATGGGGCTGGCCTCCGGCGTCGCCCGTGCTAGTCAGGCCGTCGGACATTCCCCGGTTTCGCGCGTCAAAATCAAGCCGATGAACAAAGACTATTTCTTCTGCGGCGTCGGCGGGTCCGGCATGCTGCCCCTGGCCATGATCGTCCAGGCGCAGGGCAACCGCATTGCGGGCTCGGACCGGGCGCTGGACCAGGGCCGGACGCCCGACAAGTTCGACTGGCTGCGCGCCCACGGCGTGGCCCTGCATCCGCAGGACGGATCGGGCGTGACCCGCCCGGATCAGATCGTCGTCGCCACCGGCGCGGTCGAGGACACGGTGCCCGACATCGGCGCGGCCAGGCGCGTCGGCGCCACCATCAAGACCCGGCCCCAGCTGCTGAGCGAACTGTTCAACGCGGCGCCGACCTCGATCGGGGTGGCGGGGACCAGCGGCAAGTCGACCATCACCGGCATGGTCGCCTGGATTCTGGATCAGGCGGGCCGCAAGCCCACCGTCGTCAACGGCGCGGTGATGAAGAACTTCGCCGATGCGGACCACCCCTTCGCCAGCGCCCTGGTCGGCGGTCCCGATCTGTTCGTGGCCGAGGTGGACGAGTCGGACGGCTCCATCGCCCGCTATGATCCGACGGTGGCGGTCGTGTCGAACATCTCGCTGGACCACAAGTCGATGGAGGAGCTGCGCGACCTGTTCGGCGGCTTCGTCGGCCGGGCGCAGACGGCGGTGCTGAACCTCGACAATCCCGAGACGGCGGCGCTGGCTCAGACGCTACCGACCGGCAAGGCGATCACCTTTGCGCTCGGCGAGGAGGAGGCGGATCTGTCGGCGCATGATCTGGCGCCCATGCCCACCGGCATGACCTTTGACCTGCGGGTGCGCGGCGAGGCGCCGCGTCCGGTCGTGCTGAACGTCCCCGGCGCGCACAATGTCGCCAACGCCTTGGCGGCGCTCGGCGCGGTCAAGGCGCTGGGCGTGTCGGTCGATGCGGCGGTTGCGGCGCTGGAAGGCTTCGCCGGCATCCGGCGGCGGCTGGAGGTGGTGGGCACGCACAACGGCGTCACCGTCATCGACGACTTCGCCCACAACCCCGACAAGATCGCCGCCACGCTGAAGACCCTGCACGCCTTTGACGGCCGGCTGCTGATCCTGTTCCAGCCGCACGGCTTCGGCCCGCTGAAGCTGATGCAGCGGGAGTTCATCGCGGGCTTCGCCGGGCTGATGCGCGAGCATGACGTCCTGCTGATGCCCGAGCCGGTCTATTACGGCGGGACGACCGACCGCAGCGTAGGCTCCGAGGACATCGCCGCGGGCGTCCGCGCCGAGGGGCGGCAAGCCGAGGCCCTGGCTGCGCGCACCGACTGCGGCGACCGCATCGTCGAGATCGCCCGGCCCGGCGACCGGGTGGTGGTCATGGGGGCGCGCGACGACAGCCTGTCGAGCTTTGCGGCGGAGCTGCTGGCGCGACTTTAAGTTCAGCGCCCGGAGTAAACGTCAAATTGCTCTTGTAAAACATTCACTTTTGGCAAATCAGCTGTTAAGCGCCGACCGCCTAACTGCGCTCTCGCAAAACGCGGAAGGGGCGACAGAATGGCCAGGATCGGAGACTTCGTCGAGGCGGCGCCGCCCATGGCGCCCGAGGCCTTTGGGGCCGAAGCCTTCGACCGCTTTCAAGCCGAACCCGACACCCTGGTCATCGCCGTGGTGGACGAGGAGGGTCGCCCCGTCGGCCTGATCGAGCGCAACGCCTTCACCCTGAAGATGGCCGCCGAGTTCGGTCGCGCCCTCTATGCGCGGCGTCCGGTTTCGGCCCTGATGGACCCGAACCCGCTGATGGTCGAGGCCGACGCCTCGGCCGACGTCCTGTTCCAGACCATGGACGCGGCGGGGCTGGGCGCCCTGCTGAAGGGTTTCATCGTCGTGTCGCGCGGCCGCTATGTCGGTGTCGGCGCGGGGCTGCATGTGCTGCAAGCCGGGGTGGCCATCCACAAGCGCCGCGCCGAGGCCATGAGCGAACTGGCCCAGAACCTGGTCCGCGCCGAGGCCGAGGCCCGCGCCTCCAGCCGCGCCAAGTCCGAGTTCCTGGCGGTGATGAGCCACGAGATCCGCACGCCGCTGAACGGGGTGCTGGGGGTCGCCGCCCTGATGGAGCGCGAACTGACGCAAGACGCCCTTCGCCCCTATGTCCGCACCATTCTGGACTCCGGCGCCAGCCTGCTGCGCCTGCTGACGGACGCCCTCGACATGTCACGCGCCGAGGCGGGCGTCCTGACGCTGGAGCCGGCGCCGCTGGACCTCGACGCCGTGGCCGCCGACCTGTCGGCCCTGTGGCGGCCGCGCGCAGAGGAGAAGAACCTGCGCCTGACGGTCACGACGGAGACGGGCGCCGCACGCTGGGTCGTCGGCGATGAGATGCGTTTGAAGCAACTGCTCAACAACCTGATCGGCAATGCCCTGAAGTTCACGCAAGTCGGCGCGGTCGAGGTCAGCCTGAGCACCTGGCTGGACGACGGGCGGGTGCGGCTGGAGGCCGTGGTGGACGACAGCGGGCCGGGCGTCAGCGACGAGGCGGCGACCGCCATCTTCGAGCCCTTCAACACCGGCGAGGCCGGACGCCAGGGCGCGGGCGCAGGCCTGGGCCTGGCCATCTGCCGCCAGATCGTCGAGCGGATGGCGGGGACGCTGAGGCTGGAGCGCTCGCCCGCCGGCGGGGCCCGGTTCCGTTTCGACCTGCACCTGCCGCTGGCCGAGGCTGACGCCCGCAGCCATGACGACCGGACCGCCGCGCCGACGACGCACGAGACCCTGCACGTCCTGGTGGTGGACGACAACGCCGCCAACCGCTTCGTGGCGGGCAAGGTGCTGGCGCTGTTCGGCTGCACCCATGAGACGGCTGACGACGGGCGCCAGGCGGTGGAGCGGGCCGCGCTCGCCCCCTTCGACCTGATCCTGATGGACGTGAAGATGCCGGTGATGGACGGGGTGGCGGCGACGCGGGCCATCCGCGCCCTGCCCGGCCCGGCGTCCGCCGTGCCCATCCTGGCCCTGACCGCCAACGCCGACCCGCGCGACGAGGCCGAGTATCTGGCGGCGGGCATGGACGGGGTGGCGCAAAAGCCGATCCAGCCCGACGCCCTGCTGAACGCCATCCGCCTGGCCCTGTCGCGTCATGCGGTGGCGGCCGCCGCCTGAGCGCCGCCGTCGCTGTTCCCCCCAGAGGCCGGGTGGCGCGTCAAGCCGCAGCGGCCGAGGCCCGCCCGGGGTGATTGATTTCATGCTGGTACTGGGCCGACCCGGAGGCGGGCGTCGCCTCTCCGGCCCGATCGGACACCTGAGGCCAGCACTGCCGCAACCGATCGGCCGCGTCCGGGGCGTCACCGATATAGACCCCCTGCGTCATGGTGATATGGGCCTGCTCGAACCCGCCGGACCCGGCCAGGAGCACCATTCGGGTCGGCGCGTCTTCAGCGACGAGAGCGACCACGCCGGGACTGACCAGATCCGTCGATAGGCCCTGAAGCGCCTCCTGCGAATAGAGGCCTTCGGTCATCTGGGTGGCGGCGCTGGGCGCCAGACAGTTCACCCGGATGCCCGACTTCTCGCCTTCAAGCGCCAGGGTCTGCATCAAGCCCACCAGAGCCATCTTGGCCGCAGCGTAGTTCGACTGGCCGAAATTGCCGTAGAGACCCGACGACGAGGTCGTGAACACGACCCGCCCGTAACCCTGCGCCCGCATGTGCGGCCAGGCGGCCTTGGTGACATTGACCGAGCCCATGAGATGGACGTCGATGACGGCGGCGAAGTCATCCAGATCCATCTTGGCGAAGGTCCGGTCGCGCAGAATCCCGGCGTTGTTGACGACGATATCCAGCGATCCCCAGCGCGCGACGGCGTCCGCGACCATGGCCTCGACCGCCGGGCGGTCAGTGACGCTGCAGGCGCAGGCGACAGCCTGCCCCCCGGCCTCGCGAATCGCCGCCGCCACCGCCTCGGCGCCGACCGCCGACATGTCGTTGACCACCACCCGGGCGCCGTACCGCGCCAGCGCCAGCGCATGCGAACGCCCCAGGCCCCCGCCCGCCCCCGTCACGATCGCCGTGCGGCCTGTCAGATCAATCTTCATGGTCCCTCCTGCTGTCCTGGCGAGCGCGCCCGCGGCCGGCAGGTGACGACAAACTCGCCAAAACGTCAACATTCACTCGCCGGCTAGTGAATGTTGACAAGACCCGCATTGAATGAAAGCTTGACCCTATGGCGTCGTCAGAACGCCGAGGAAACCGGAGGGAATGACCATGGCCGACAGGCTCTGGATAACGACATCTGTCGCAGCGCTGCTATGGGCCGGGGCCGCCCAGGCCCAGGACGTCGCCAATCGCCCCACGGTGCAGGCGGACGACGCCGCCGTGACGGTGGAAGAGGTCGTTGTGACGGCCGAACGGCGCACCAGCAACCTGCAGACGACCGCCGTCGCCGCCACGGTTCTTTCCGGTGAAAGCCTGGCCGATCGGGGCGTCTTCTCGCTGGAGCAACTGCAGTTCGTGGCGCCCTCCACCACGGTCCAGAACTTTGGCCAGGGCAATTATTTCAACGTCCGCGGCATCGGCAAATCAGAGCCCACCACCGCCATCGGCGTCGGCGTCACCACCTATCGCGACGGCGTCCCGGTCTTCCCCGGCTACTTCCAGACCGAGCCCTATTACGACATCGGCAGCGTCGAACTGCTGCGCGGCCCCCAGGGCACCTTCGCCGGCACCAACGCCACGGGCGGCGCGGTCTTCATCACCTCGCGCAACCCCGACTTCTCGGGCGTGAACGGCTATGTGATGGGCCAGGTCGGCAACTACGACAACCGCAAGGCCCAGGGCGCGGTCAACCTGCCGCTGAGCGATACCCTGGCCGCGCGCTTCGCCTTCAACAGCGAGCAGCGCAGCAGCTTCCACGACATCACGGGCCCCTATCGGGGCAGCCCGGGCGACGTGGACATGAACAGCCTCAGGGCCAGCCTGTTGTGGAACCCGACGCCGAGCCTGCGCGTGCTGGTGAAGGGCGACTACAACAATCTCGACTTCGGCGGCTATCCGGCCGATCCCGCCCTCTCGACCAATGATCCCTTCAAGATCACCGCCAACGGGCCGCATTCGGGCAAGGATGAGACGGCGCGGGTGTCGTTGAACGTCAGCTACGTCTTCGACAACGGCCTGACCCTTCGCTCGATCACCGGCTATCAAGACGGCGTCAGCGAGTTCTCGACCGACCTGGACGGGACCAGCGCGCTAAACAACACCTTCTATGATCGGGTCGAGGAAGACGTCTGGTCCCAGGAGATCAACCTGATCTCGCCTGACAACCAGCGCCTGACCTGGCTGCTGGGCGCCTTCTGGCAGCAGGATAACGTGACCTTCCCCGTGACCACCTTCCCGGAAGGGGCCTATCACGTCGGCTTCCCCGAAGGCGTGCTGGACTACTACATCTTCGGCGACACCCCCAAGGAGACCCGGGCCGTCTTTGGTCAGGTCAGCTACGATATTTCGGAGCGACTGCAGGTCCAGTTCGGGGCGCGCTGGTCGAAGTCCACATCCAGAAACGACGACGTCTACACGACCTATCCGGCGTTCAACCTGATCCTGTTCCAGGACTCGGAAGTGACGGCCGAAAAGACGACCGGCAAGCTCAGCGTCAACTACAAGGTCGATGCGAACAACTTCCTCTACGGCTTCGTCGCCACCGGCTTCAAGATGGGCGGGCTGAACGCGCCCAACTTCTATGTGCCGCCGCGCGACTTCGGCCCCGAAGACGTGACCGATTACGAAATCGGATGGAAATCGACGATGTTCGGCGGCCGGGTGCGCACGCAGCTGGGCGCCTACTACATGGTCTATGAGGGCTTCCAGGTCGCCATCGGCGATCCCGAATATCCCCTGTTCAGCTCCATCATGAACGTGGCGGACCAGACCCGGCTGATGGGCCTGGAAGCCTCGGCCCAGATTCGTCTCAACGCCTGGACCATCGATGTCGGCGGAGCCATTTCGAAATCGGAGCTGGGCGAATTCTATGCCGCCGATCCGCGCGTGGCCCGATCCGGCGCCTGTGACGCGACGAGCGGCCCGGCCAGCGTCAACTGCCTCAACCTGAGCGGAAATAGCCAGAGCTACGCGCCGGAAGTGACCTTCAACATGGGGGTCCAGTACGACTTCGCCTTCGCCAACGGGGCGACGTTGTCGCCGCGGATCGACTTCGCCCACATCGGCGAGGCCTACACGACCATCTTCAACAATGCGGCCCTGGGCGACCGGTTGGAGGCTCGCAATCTGGTCAACCTGCTGCTGAGCTACCGGACCGGCGACTGGACCCTGGCGGCCTACGCCCAGAACGCGACCGACCAGACCTATATCGCCGCAATCAACGCCGGTCTTCGCTACGCGGGTCCGCCGCGGCAGTTCGGCCTGAACCTGACCAAGACCTTCTAAAAACCTGACGGGGGCGCCTGGCGCGTCCCCGCTTCCGGCCCTCCCCGGCCCTTGTAACTGTGTCTGGACCTACCCCACGGATGACCGGCTTCACTCCCGCCCTCATGCAGGATTATGCGCTCACCGTTGATCGCTTCCTCGATCACGGCGCCAAATGGCACGGCGCGGCGCGGGTCGTCACCGCAGGCGGGCCGGACGACGACCAGACGATCGGCTATCGGGATCTCCGCGACCGGGCCAACAGGCTTTCCGGCGCCCTTCTCGGCCTGGGACTGAGACCGGGCGACCGCGTGGCGACCCTGGCGTGGAACACGCAGAACCATATGGAGGTCTGGTACGCCGCCATGGGAGCGGGCATGGTCTGCCACACCCTGAATCCGCGTCTGACCCTGGCCCAGCTCGCAACCATGGTGGTCGAGGCGGACGATCGGGTTCTGGCCATCGGCGCCGACCTGCGCCCCCTGGGCGACGCCCTTATGGTCGCCTGTCCCAACCTTGAACATCTGATCCTTCTGGACGGCGAGCCTGATCAGGGCGAGGCGCGCGTCTTCGACCTGGAGAGGCTGATCGCCGCCAAGGGCCGGCCCGTTGCGTGGGGCGGTTTCGAGGAGACGACCCTCGCCGGGCTCTGCTTCACCTCTGGAACCACAGGGGCGCCCAAGGGCGTCGGCTACACCCATCGCTCCAACTACCTGCACACCATCCGGTCCCTGCAAGCCGACGCCATGGCCTTGACGGCGGAGGACGTCATCCTCGTCGCGGTTCCCATGTTCCACGCCAATGCCTGGGGCCTGCCCTTCGCGGCACCGGCCGTGGGCGCGAGCCTGGTCCTGCCCGGGCGCGTCACGGGCGGACCGGCGCTGGAGCGACTGATCCGGTCGCACGGCGCCACCGTGGCGGTCGGCGTGCCGACCGTCTGGCTCGGTCTTGTCGATCATCTGGACCTGACCGGCGGCGACCTGCCGTCGCTGAGGCGCATCATCCTCGGCGGAGCGCCCTGCCCCGACGCCCTGCTGCAACGGCTGGAAAGCCGCCTTGGCGTGACGGTTCAGACCAGTTGGGGCATGACCGAACTGTCGCCGCTCGGCGCCATCTCGCCCGCCACGGCGCGGCCGGACGCCCGGCGCGGCGCCGGACGCCCGCCGATGGGTCTAGACCTGCTGCTGACCGACGAGGCCGGACGGCCCCTGGATGACCAGCGCAACGCCGTGGGCCGCCTGAAGGTGCGGGGGCAAAGCGTCATCCAGCGCTACTATGGCGCCGAGGCCTCAGCGCTGGACGCCGAGGGATGGTTCGACACCGGCGACCTTGCGAAGATCGACGATGCGGGCAACCTCGCCCTGGCGGGCCGGTCCAAGGACCTGATCAAGTCCGGCGGCGAATGGATCAATCCGATGGAGATCGAGGAGATCATCGGCGCCCTGCCCTCGGTGAGCCTGGTGGCGGTGATCGGCCGCGTCGACGCCAAATGGGGCGAGCGTCCGGTCATGATCGTCGAACCGACCGGCGATGCAGCCCTGGACCCGGCCGAACTCAAAGCGGCGCTGAAGGGCCGCATCGCGGACTGGTGGATTCCCGACCAGATCCTCACGGTCGAACAGATGCCGCTGGCCGCAACCGGCAAGATCAACAAGACGCAGCTTCGCGCCGTGTTCGGGGACGCATAGAGTGGCGGCTGTTTCCGTCCCGGAATCGGCGCACCGACAGGTCGCGGCCGGGCGCATCGAGGTCCAGCGCATGTCTTCCACTCCCGTCCGCAAACCCCGCCGCAAAGCCGAACAGCGTGCAGAGAGCCTCGAACAGTTGCTGGACGCGGCCGAGGACCTGTTTTCTCGCAACGGCCTTCACGGCGTCACCATCAAGGACATCGCCGACAAGGTCGGGGTGCACAAATCCCTGATCCACTACTATTTCACGGACAAACAGGAAGTCTTCGACAAGGTGATGGCGCGCCGCGCGCCCATCACCGTGGGTCGACGGATGGAGGCGCTCGACGCCTATGAGGCCCAGGTCCAGGGCCGGCCGACGGTCGAGGGCGCCCTGCGCGCCTTTCTGGACACCGACCTCGACACCTATTCGACCGGCGGCGACGGCTGGCGTCATTTCGGCGCGCTGAGCGCCCAGATCAACAACACCCCCACCTGGGGCGCCGAGGTGATGGACCGCCTCTATGATCCCGTGGTGTTGCGGCTGATCGGCCTGTTGAAACAAGCCCTGCCCGACTGCGCCGACGAAGACATCTTCTGGGGCTATCACTTCGTAACCGGCGCCCTGACCCTGACGCTGGCCCGGACCGGCCGGATCGACCACCTGTCCGGCGGCCTGTGCCGATCCGACGATTTCGAAGCCATCAAGGCCCGCATGGCCGCCTTCATGGCCCATGGCTTCATCGGCATCTGCCAGAGCCGTGCAGCCGAACGCCGGAGCGCCGCCGACGATGCCTGACGCAGGGGGCCTGATCTTCTCGACCGGGCCCGACGACCTGGGCTTCAGCCGTAGCGGTCTTGATCGGCTGGACGCCTTCATGGCCGGTCTGGTCGAGGAGGGTCAGGTCGCGGGCGCCGCCGCCCTTCTGATGCGGCATGGCGAGGTCGCCGCCTTCAGGACGTTCGGTCACGCGCGTCTGGGCGAAGCGCAGCCGCTAGCGCGGGACGCGCTGTTTCGCATCTATTCAATGACCAAGCCGGTCGCCGCCGTGGCCATGATGATCCTCTTTGAAGAGGGCCTCTGGGCGTTGGACGACCCCATCACCACCGTCCTGCCCGAGTTCATGACGACCGAGGTCTATTGCGGCGTCGACGAGAACGGGGCCTTGCTGACCGAAAAGGCCCGGCGGGCGCCGACCCTGCGCGAGTTGATGAGCCATACCGCGGGCCTTGGCTACGGCCTGTTCGACGTCCACCCGGTCGAGCGCGCCTATCGCGACGCCTCGGTGCTGGGGGCGGCCAGCCTCGACGAACTGGCCCGTCGGGCGGCCCGCATCCCCCTGATGTTCCAGCCAGGCGAGGAGTGGTTCTACTCGATTGCGGCCGACCTTCAGGGCCTCGTCGTCGAGCGCCTGTCCGGCCAGACCTTCGGCGACTTTCTTCGGGACCGCATCTTCGTGCCGCTGGGGATGGTCGACACGGGCTTCCAGACCCGCCCCGACAATGAGGCGCGCCTGGCGACCATCTACAGCGATGACGGCGCGGGCGGGTTGCAGGAGGCGACCCACGTCTTCGACCTGGCCATCAACGACTATACGCGCGCGCCGCGCTATCAGGGCGGAGGCGGGGGGCTGCTGTCGACGGCGACGGACTATGGGCGGTTCTGCCAGATGATCCTCAACGGGGGATCGCTTGACGGCGTCCGCATCCTTGCGCCCGACACCGTGGCCCTCATGAGCGCCAACGCCGTCTCGCCGGCTGTGCTCGCTGTGCCCAACGCCCTGCGTCTTCTGCCCTTCAGCCCGGCCCTGGGCTTCGGCCTGGGCTTCTCGGTCGTCCTGGACCCCGCGGCGCTGGGCGCGCCGGAGGGACGCGGGACCCTGAGCTGGGGCGGCGGCGGCGGCACCTGGTTCTGGATCGACCCCGAAAACGACCTGATCTTCGTCGGCCTGACCCAGCGGATGGCCGACCCCGTCAGCGCGGCGTTTCGCAGCCGCGCGCGGGCCCTTGTCTACGAAGCCCTGATCCATCCCGAAAAATAGACGGGCCCCAAGGCCCGCTTCACGAGGAACCGTTCATGAGACATCCGACGATCGCCGCGCCGCCTTCGACGCCGGTCAGCCGCCAGGCCTGGGTGGCCCTGGGCGCGCTCTGGTTCATCTACGTGCTGAACTTCCTCGACCGACAGCTGCTGTCTATCCTCGCCAAGCCGATCCAGGACACCCTTCATATCAGCGACGGCCAACTCGGCCTTCTGGGCGGGCTGTATTTCGCATTCTTCTACTGCTTCATCGCCATTCCGGTGGGCTGGCTGGCGGACCGCACCAACCGCGTGGCCGTCGTGGCCGTCGCCTGCGGCATCTGGAGCGCAGCGACCGTCGCCTGCGGCCTGTCGCGCAACTTCGGCGAGCTGGCGGCGGCGCGGATGACAGTCGGCTTCGGCGAGGCGGGGGGCGTACCGCCCTCCTACGCCATCATCACGGATTCCTTCCCGCCCGGTCGCCGCGGCATGGCCCTGGGCATCTACAACCTGGGCCCGCCCATCGGCGCCGCCATCGGCATCGCCTTCGGCGCATCGGTGGCCGCGGCCTTCAGCTGGCGCGCCGCCTTCGTGGCGATCGGACTGGTCGGCGTGGGCGCGGCGCTGCTGCTGATGCTGATCGTGCGCGAACCCCGACGGGGCGCTCTGGACCCCGCCAGGGCCGATGGCGTGCAGAAGGCCGGTTTCTGGTCCACCGTCCGCATGTTCTTCTCGCGCCCCGCCCTGGTTCTGGCGGCGCTGGGCAGCGGCGTGACGCAGATCATCACCTATGGCCTGGGCAACTTCGCCACCCTGTTCCTGATGCGCGAAAAGGGCATGACCCTGGCCGATGTGGCGCTCTGGTACGCCATTGTCGTCGGCGTCGGCATGAGCGCCGGCATCTTCGCCTCCGGCTGGCTGATCGACCGTTTCACCCGCCGCTCGAAAAGGGCCTACGCCCTTCTGCCCGCCACCTCGCTGGCCCTGGCCGTTCCCTTCTATATCGCCTTCATCTGGGCGCCGACCTGGCCTCTGGCGCTCGCCTTCCTGACCCTGCCGACCTTCCTCAACTACTTCTACCTCTCCTCGTCCGTGGCGCTGGTCCAGGCAGAGGTTCAGCCCAATCAGCGGGTGATGTCCGGGGCGCTTCTGCTGCTGGTGATGAACTTCATCGGCATGGGCGTCGGTCCCACCTTCGTCGGCCTGGCCAGCGACGCCTTCCGCGCCACCCACCCGGAGAACTCGCTGCAGATCGCCCTCTACGCCCTGACGCCGGTCTATCTCGTGGCGATCGGGCTTTTCCTTTGGCTCGCCAAGGTTCTGGGGCGTGCGGACCGCATCACGGAGGCCGCCCGATGAAGCCCGCCGACTGTCTCTCAATCCTCTGCGCGGCGCTCTCGATGGTCGCAGCCCCGGCGGTCGCCGCCGAGCCGTCCGCGTCCACTGCTCCCATCGCCGCCGTTTCCGAGGGCGCCGTGCGCGGACGCCTGGAGGACGGACTCCAGGTCTATCGAGGACTGCCCTATGCTGCACCGCCGGTCGGCCCGAACCGCTGGCGTCCGCCGCGCCCGGCGCCGCAGCGGACGGGGGTTCTGGACGCATCCCGTTTCGGGCCGGCCTGCATTCAGCCCACGCCGCAGGTCGCCTCCATCTACTCGCAGGACCTCGGCGCCACGAGCGAGGACTGCCTCAGCCTCAACATCTGGGCCCCGGCGACGGCGACCAAGGCTCCCGTCATCGTATGGATTCACGGCGGCGCCCTGTTGGCGGGATCAAGCAAGGAGCCTCTCTACGACGGGGCGGCGCTGGCCGCGAAGGGCGTGGTGGTCGTCTCCATCAACTATCGCCTGGGCGTCCTCGGCTACCTGGCCCATCCCGAGCTCAGCGCGGAATCCCCCCTGGGCGTTTCGGGCAACTACGGCCTCCTCGATCAGATCGCCGCGCTCGGCTGGGTGCAGAAGAACATCGCGGCGTTCGGCGGAGACCCGGACAATGTCACCATAGCGGGGGAATCCGCCGGAGGCCTGAGCGTCCTCTACCTGATGGCGTCGCCCCTGGCGAAAGGCCTGTTCGACAAGGCGATCGCCCAGAGCGCCTACATGATCTCGACGCCGGTTCTCAAGACGGCTCGCTACGGCGCTCCAGCGGCCGAACAGGCGGGCGCGGCGCTTCACCGTCCACTTCAGGCGCCCGGCCTGCGTGCGCTGAGAACCATGGACGCCCAGAGGCTGACGGACGCCGCCGCCCTGGCCGGCTTCTCGCCGTTCGCCGCCGTCGACGGCGTCGTCCTGCCCGACCAGTTGATCGACATCTTCGATCGCGGGCGACAGGCGGACGTCCCGCTTCTGACGGGATTCAACAGCGGCGAGATCCGGTCGCTGCGGATGCTGGCCCCCGCGGCGCCCGCCGAGGCGGCGGACTACGAACGCCTTATCCGGGAACGCTACGGCGATCTCGCTGACGTCTTCCTGGCGCTCTATCCCGCCGCAGACATGGGCGAGAGCATCCTGGCGACCACGCGCGACGCCCTCTATGGCTGGACCTCCGAACGCCTGGTGCGATCCCAGGGCGCGCTGGGGCGGCCCGCCTTCCTCTATCTGTTCGACCACAGCTATCCCGCCGCCGACGCCGCCGGCCTGCACGCCTTCCACGCCAGCGAGTTGCCCTTCATGTTCGGCAATCTGGACCGTACGCCGCCCCGCTGGCCGAAGGTCCCCGCGACGCCGGAACACCAAGGCCTGTCGTCCGCCATGGTCGACTACTGGGTCAGCTTCGCCCGGACGGGCGCGCCGTCTGCTCCGGGCGCGCCTGACTGGCCGCCCTTCGCCGAGGCCGGGTCGCAGATGGTGTTCGCGGACGAACCGCAGGTCCAGCCCGCCGCCCCCCGCATGTTCGCCCTGCACGAGCAGGCGGTGTGCCGGCGAAAGGCCGCCGATATGGCGTGGAACTGGAACACAGGCCTGGCATCGCCGGGGCTCGCGCCCGCGGCCGACGGGGCCTGTCTGCCGTCGCTGGCGAGGGGCGAGCGTCCCCGCTGACGCAAGCGCTCGGCCGCGTCAGTCCGCCAGCCGGTAGCCCACGCCCGGCTCGGTCGCGATCAGGCGCGGCTGGGCCGGGTCGACCTCCAGCTTCTGGCGCAGTTGGCCGATGACGACGCGCAGGTACTGGGTGTCGTCGACGTGGGCCTTGCCCCAGACGGCGGTCAGCAGGTCGCGGTGGCCGACCACCTTGCCGGCCTTGCGCGCCAGATGGGCCAGGACGTCGTATTCCTTGGGCGTGAGGCGCACGATGTCGCCCGCACGGGTGATCCGGCGGCGCTCCAGATCGATGACCACCTCGCCCGCCGTCAGCGGCCCCGTCGCCTCCACGCGCGGCGCGGCCTGGCGCAGGTTGGCGCGGACGCGAGCCAGCAATTCGCCGACGCCGAAGGGCTTTTCGACATAGTCATTGGCGCCCAGGTCCAGGGCCGCGATCTTCTCGGCCTCCTTGTCGCGCGCCGACAGGATGATGATGGGACCGGCGTAGAATTCGCGGGCGCGGGCCAGCACGTCCTTGCCGTCCATGTCGGGCAGGCCGAGGTCCAGCACCACGGCGTCGGGGCTCCACAGGGCGATGCCGCGCAGGCCCTCCTGCCCGCTGTCGGCGCGGCGCGGCTCATAGCCGGCGGCGTCCAGCGCCGGGGACAGGAAGCGGTGGATCTGCGGCTCGTCGTCGATGACGAGAATCTGGGGGCGGACAGCGGCCATGCTGCGGACCTTAGAGCAGGCTCGGGTGGGTGACGACGGCCTTGGGCAGGCTGATCAGGATGCGGGTGCCTTTTCCATCCTGAATGGGGCTGGCGGCGGCGATGCGGCCGTTCATGGCCTCGACGAAGCCCTTGGCGATGGCCAGACCCAGACCGGCGCCCTTGGTGCGGTCGGACGGCTCCTCCATGCGGCGAAACTTGTCGAAGACCCGTTCCAGCTCGGCGGTCGGAATGCCCACGCCTTCGTCCTCGATGGAGATGACGACTGCGCCCCGGTCCTCATAGGCGGCCAGTTCGACGGTTGAGCCGTCGGGGCTATAGGCGATAGCGTTCTCGAGGATGTTGACCAGGGCTTGTTCCAGCAGCCCCTGATCGACCATGACCAGACTGAGCTCGGCCGGGAAGTCGCGGGTCATTTTCCGCTCGCCCAGACGCCGCGCCACCCGCCGGCCCGCTGCGTTCAGCACGTCGCGCACATCGACCCAGTCGGCGCGGATGTTGAGGCCCCCGCCCTCCAGCCGGGTCATGTCCAGGAGGTCGCCGACATAGCGGCTGAGGCGCTCGGCCTCCTCGCGGATCGACAGCAGCAGGTCCGCGCGCACGGCGGGTTTCAGCTTATCGCCGAGGTCGATCAAGGTGGTCGAGGCCCCAAGCACCGTGGACAGCGGCGTTCTCAGGTCATGGCTGACCGAGTTCATCAGCGCGCCTCTGAAGCGATCTGTGCGGCGCAGGGTCTCGGTCTCGACCGCCTGCCCCGCCAGATCGGCGCGCTCGACCGCCACGGCGCCCTGATCCAGCAGGGCCAGGGCCAGCTTTTCCTCGTCCGAACCGGGCGACAGGGCCGCCGCCTCGATCCCGGCCACGCCCGCCCGGTCGCGCACGCCCTGCAGGGGGCGGAAGGTCCAGCGCGCCTGCGGCAGGGTGCCGGTGCCGTGCCCCGCCGGTTCGCCCTTTTCCCAGGCCCAGCGGGCGGCGGCCATGGCCTCGGCGCCCAGTTCGGGCTTGCCCGGCGCCCCGGCGATCAGGGTCAGTTCGTCATCCACGGGCAGCAGAACCACGGCCCCGGCGCCCGCCGCCGCCGCCGTCTGTTCTGCCAGAATCCGCGCGGCGGTCGTCCGGTCGCCAACACCGGTCAGGCGCTGGCTGGCGGCCAGCAGGGCCGAAACCGCCGAGGCGCGCCGCTGCGCCGTCTTGGCCTGCTCGCGCACGCGCCCGGCCAGCACGCCTGTGACCAAGGCCACGGCCCAGAAGACGACCAAGGTCAGAAGGTCGGTCGGCGAGCCGATAGCGAAGCTGAACTTCGGTTGCAGGAACAGGAAGTTATAGGTCAGGAAGGCGACCGTCGCCGCCGCCAGCGCCGGGCGCAGGCCATAGAGCACCCCCGCCGCCAGCACCGCCGACAGATAGATGACGCCCAGATCGACGCGCTCGAAGGTCCGGTCCAGCAGCAGGGCCACTCCCGTGGCGGCGACGACGCAGGCCGCGCCGACGGCATAGCCGCGCCAGCCGCCAGTGAACGCCACGCGCGGCTCACGCGGCGTCTTCTCCTCCAGATCGACCCCGTCGGTGATGACGTGGACGGCCACCCCGCGCGCCTGACGCAGCAGTTCGGCGGCCAGCGACCGGCCCAGCCATTCGGACAGACGGCTGTCGCGCCCCTTGGCCAGAACGATCTGGGTGACGTTGTTCTGGTGGGCGTGATCCATGACGGCGCGCACGACGTCGTCGCCGCTGAGGACGACCGTCCGTCCGCCCAGTTGCTCCGCCAGCTTCAGCGCGTCCGACAGCTTGCCCGCCGAGCCGACGCCGTGGCGCGCGCCCGAGGGCCGGTCGACGTGGGCCACGGTCCAGGGCGCGTCCATCATCATGTCCGACAGCCGCCGCCCCGCGCGGACCAGAGGCCCGGCCAGAGGATCGCCCGCGACCAGGACCAGAATCCGCTCCCCCGCCGCCCAAGGCCCGGTCATCCCCTGCTCGCGCAGGCGGGCGGTCAGTTGATCGTCCACTGTCTGGGCCGCGCGGCGCAGGGCCAGTTCGCGCAGGGCCGTCAGGTTCTCGACCTTGAAGAAGTTGTCCGAGGCCAGCCGCGCCGTCTCCGGCACATAGACCTTGCCCTCGGCCAGCCGCTTGCGCAGTTCCTCCGGGGTGATGTCCACCACCTCGATGTCGTCGGCGCGGGACAGGGCGCTATCCGGCACGCTTTCACGTTGCCTGATGCCGGTGATGCGCAGCACCACGTCCGACAGGCTTTCCAGATGCTGGACGTTCAGGGTGGTCCAGACGTCGATCCCGGCGTCCAGGATCTCCTCCACGTCCTGCCAGCGCTTGGGATGGCGCGATCCGGGGGCGTTGGAGTGGGCGTATTCGTCGACCAGCAACAGGTCGGGCCGTCGCGCGATGGCCCCGTCGATGTCGAACTCCAGCAGGGTCCGGTCGCGATAGGCGATGGGGTTGCGGGCCATGACCTCCAGCCCGCGCAGCAGGCTCATGGTCTCCTTGCGGCCGTGGGTCTCGACCACCCCGACGACCACGTCGTCGCCCTCGACCTTGCGGCGGCGGGCGGCGCGCAGCATCTCATAGGTCTTGCCGACGCCGGGCGACATGCCCAGAAAAACCTTCAGCCGCCCACGCTTTCGCGGGGCGGCCGGGGTCTTGCTCGTCGGGAGGATGGGCGGCGCCATCAGCCCTCCGCAGGACGCGGGAAGCGGGCGTCCAGCGCCATATTGGTCAGCAGCACATTGACGCGCGGCTGGCCCAGAACGCCGAACGTGCGGCCTTCGACATGCTGTCCGATCACCTTGCGCACCTGCGCCTCCCCTACCCCGCGCGCGCTGGCGATGCGGGCGATTTGCAGCTCAGCGTAGGCCGGAGAGATATGCGGGTCGAGGCCCGAGGCCGAGGTCGTGACGGCGTCGGCGGGGATGACCGTCGCCCCCGTTTCAGCCCGCAGGGCGTCGGCGTCCGTCTTGACCCGGGCGATCAGGTCCGGGTTCAGCGGGCCGAGGTTCGAGCCGGAAGACGCCGACGCGTCATAGCCGTCGCCCGCCGCCGAGGGACGCGGGTGCAGATAGCCCGGCTCGGCGAAGGTCTGCCCGACCAGGGCCGAGCCGACCACCTTGCCGGCCTTGTCGCGAACCAGGCTGCCGTCGGCCTGCTCCGAGAAGACCGTCTGGGCCACGCCCGTCACCGCGAACGGATAGGCGACGCCCAGAACGCCGGTGAACAGGGCGATCATCACGATCGCCGGGCGGATGTGGTTCAGCATCAGAAGGTCGCCTTCACGCTGGCTGCGACGCGACCGTCATAGGCGGCGCCGAAGTCGTGTTCGTCGGTGTCGAAATAGCGGACATCCAGCGCCAGATGGTCGGTCAGCTGCCAGGCCGCGCCCAGGTTCCAGGTGGTGTAGTCAAAGTCGGAGGACACCCACTGACGGCCCAGAGCCGCCGAGATGGTCCACCTGTCGGCGGGGCTGATCGCGCCGTTGATCTCGGCATAGGTCGCCTCGTCCTCGGACGCGCCGAAGAAGTCGGGCGACCAGTAGATGGCGGCTCCCAGGGTAGCCGGGCCGACCGCGCGCGAGGTTGCGGCCTTCAGCTCGACATAGTCGTAGTCGGCGCCGTCCGGCTGGCCGACGTAGAAGTAGCTGACCACGCCGAAGTCCCAGTTGTTACCGGCGAACTCGGGCCGGACGCCGGCGTAGAGGTCGATCTCGGCGTCGGTGTCGGCGTCCCCGGCGAAGGAGACGTTGCCGGCCCAGGCCCCGGCGTAGAACAGGCCCTGGGTCACATCGACCCCGGCGGAGATCGCCGGATCGCCTTCGGTCTGGCTGACGCCGCGGAAGACATAGTCGGTGCCGACGGCGGCGTTGAAGGCAAGGTCAGGGCCGGTCTTTTCAGCCGCTGCATCATCAGCCTTGGCCGGCGTGCTGCACAGGCCCAGGGCGATGATGGCGACCAGGCAGGCTCCGCCGAACAGAGCATCATTGGCGCCGGAAGCCTTGGGGAAGTTGGGTTTACGCATGAGAGTTTCCTTGGCGTCTCAGGGCGGGCTTCAGGCCAGGCCGAGGGCGGAGATGACGATGTCGATGAGCTTGATGCCGACGAAGGGGGCGATCAGGCCGCCCAGGCCGTAGATCAGCAGGTTGCGGCCCAGCAGTTTTCCGGCCCCCACGGCGCGGTATTTCACCCCGCGCAGCGCCAGCGGGATCAGGGCGATGATGACCAGGGCGTTGAAGATGACCGCCGACAGGATGGCGCTCTCCGGGCTGGACAGCTTCATCACGTTCAGCGCCGCCAGCGACGGCAGACCGACCACGAACATCGCCGGGATGATGGCGAAATACTTGGCCACGTCGTTGGCGATCGAGAAGGTGGTCAGGGCGCCGCGCGTGATCAGCAGTTGCTTGCCGACCTCGACGATCTCGATGACCTTGGTCGGGTCTGAATCCAGATCGACCATGTTGCCGGCCTCACGGGCGGCCTGGGCGCCGGTCTGCATGGCCACGCCGACATCGGCTTGTGCGAGGGCCGGCGCGTCATTGGCCCCGTCGCCGCACATGGCGACCAGACGGCCCTTGGCCTGCTCCGCCTTGATCAGGCGCATCTTGTCCTCGGGCGTGGCCTCGGCCAGGAAGTCGTCGACCCCGGCTTCGGACGCGATGGCCGCCGCCGTCACCGGGTTGTCGCCGGTGATCATGACGGTGCGCAGGCCCATGCGGCGCAGGTCCGCAAAGCGGGCCTTGACCCCCGGCTTGACCACGTCCTTCAGGTGGATGACGCCGACCAAGGCGTCGTTCTCGACCACCGCCAGCGGCGTGCCGCCTGAACGGGCGATGCGGTCCACGGCGGCGCGGAACTCGGCAGGCGCGGCGCTTTCGGCCAGACCCAGGGATTTCAGCACGGCGTCGACCGCGCCCTTGCGCCACGACTGGCCGTCGGCTTCCAGACCCGACTGGCGGGTCACGGCGCTGAACGGGATGGTTTTCGCGCCAGCGGGCAGATCGCCCGTCACGCCGGCGTTGCGGCCCAGCTCAACGATGGAGCGGCCTTCCGGCGTCTCGTCGGCCAGCGAGGCCATGACCGCCGCCCGCATCGCCGCCTCGGGACGCACGCCCGGCGCGGTGATGACCTCGACAGCCATGCGGTTGCCGAAGGTGATGGTGCCGGTCTTGTCGAGCAGCAGGGTGTCGACGTCGCCTGCCGCCTCCACCGCACGGCCCGAGGTGGCCAGAACGTTCACCTTCAGCAACCGGTCCATGCCGGCGATGCCGACAGCGGACATCAGCCCCCCGATCGTCGTCGGGATCAGGGTGATGAAGAGGGCGCCCAGAACGATGGGATCCAGCTTGATCCCCGAATAGGCGCCCAGACCCAGCAGGCTGGCCACCGCGATCAGGAAGACCAGGGTCAGCCCGGCCAGCAGCACAGACAGGGCCAGTTCGTTCGGCGTCTTCCTGCGGTCCGCGCCCTCGACCATGGCGATCATGCGGTCGAGGAAGGTGGCGCCGGGGGCCGAGGTGATGCGCACCTTGATCCAGTCGGAGACGACCGTTGTGCCGCCAGTGACGGCGGAGCGGTCGCCGCCGCTTTCGCGGATGACGGGGGCGCTTTCGCCGGTGATGGCGGCCTCGTTGACCGAGGCGACGCCTTCGATGATCTCGCCGTCCGACGGGATGACGTCGCCGGCCTCGACCAGGACGATGGAGCCGATCTCCAGCTCCCCCGCCGGGGTCGGAACGACCGTGCCGGTCTTCGGATCGACGATCAACTTGGCCTTGGTGGTGACGCGGGTGGCCCGAAGGCTGTCCGCCGCCGCCTTGCCACGCCCTTCGGCGATGCTTTCGGCGACGTTGGCGAACAGGACCGTGGCCCACAGCCACAGCGCCAGCTGGATGGCGAAGCCCGCCGCCTGGCCGCTGACCACCGCCACGACCGCCGAAGCGGTCGCCAGCAGGGCGACGATCCAGGTGGCGAAGATCACCGGGTTCTTGAGCAGTTTGGTCGGGTTCAGCTTGACGACGGCGTCGCCGAGCGCCCGGCCGAGCATGGCCCCGGTCAGACCGCCCGCAATGGGGGTCGGGCCTCTTTGGAGGGATGGGGGGCTCGACGGATCGAGCGTAATTTGGGTCATGAGATTATCCGATCAGAACCGGGCCACGACCTGGAGCATGTCGAAATGCTCCACGATCGGACCCAGCGAGAGGGCGGGGAAGAACTGCAGACCGCCGAGGATCAGGATCACCCCGATCAGCAGGCCGATGAACAGCGGGCCATGGGTCGGCAGCGTCCCGGTCGAGGGCGCCAGCTTGGGCTTGGCGACCAGGGCCCCGGCGACAGCCAGCACCGCGACGGCGGGGACGAACCGGCCCAGCAGCATGGCCAGACCCAGGGTGGTGTTCCACCAGGGGGCGTTGGCGGTCAGACCGGCGAAGGCCGAACCGTTGTTCCCCGTCGCCGAGGTATAGGCGTAGAGGACCTCGGACAGACCGTGCGGCCCCTTGTTCAGCAGACCGGCTAACGCTTCGGGCAGGACGGCGGCGATGGCCGAGAAGCCCAGCACCGACAGGGGCACGACCAGGACCGCCAGCATGGCGAACTGGATCTCGCGCGCCTCGATCTTCTTGCCCAGATATTCAGGCGTGCGACCGACCATCAGCCCTGCGACAAAGACCGACAGCATGGCCATCAGCACCATGACGGCGATGCCCGACCCGATCCCGCCAGGCAGGATCTCGCCCAACTGCATCAGGAACATGGTCACAGCCCCGCCCAGCGGCATGTAGCTGGCGTGCATGGAGTTGACCGAGCCGTTCGAGGCGCCCGTCGTCTGGGCCGCCCAGGCGACCGAGGACGGCACGCCGAAGCGGACCTCCTTGCCCTCCATATTGCCGACCGAGGTATCGACGCTGGCGGCGATGGCGGCCGGAGCCGGCTGGGTTTCGATAACATAGAGGGCCGAGGCGGCGCCGCCGAGCAGGATGACCGCCGCCACCACCAGGGCGCGCACGTCCCGCTTGGCCAGAACGCTGCGGCCAAAGGCGAAGAAGGCCGCCCAGCCCAGGACGTTGATGCTGATCGCCGTGATCAGGTTGGTCAGAGGCGTGGGGTTTTCCAGCGGGTGGGCCGAGTTGACGTTGAACACGCCGCCGCCGTTGATGCCCAGTTGCTTGATCGCCAGCTGACTGGCGGTCGGGAACAGGCTGATGGTCTGCTGGCCGCCCTCCAGCGTCGTCGCCTGGGCCGAGGCCGCCAGCGACTGCACCACGCCCAGACCGGCCAGAACCACAGCGACGATGAAGGCGATGGGCAGCAGGACATAGAGGCTGGTGCGCGTCAGGTCGGCCCAGAAGTTGCCGACGCCCTCGCCGCGACTGGCGATAAAGGCGCGGGCCAGCGCCGCCGCGATGGTCGCGCCGGTGGCCGCCGAGACGAAGTTCTGCACCGTCAGGCCGACCATCTGGGTGAAGGTCGACAGCGTGGTCTCGCCGCCATAGCTCTGCCAGTTGGTGTTGGTGACAAAGCTGACGGCGGTGTTGAAGGCCAGGTGCGGGCTGACGCCGTCAAACCCCTGCGGGTTCATCGGCAGGACGCCTTGCAGACGCAGCATGGCGTAGAGCAGGACAAACCCCGCCAGGTTGAAGGCCAGCAGGGCGCCGGCGTAACCCAGCCAGCCCTGGCTGCGCGTCGGGTCCACCCCGGCGGCGCGATAGAACAGGCCCTCCACCGGCTTCAGCACCGGGTCCAGCCAGGTGCGCTCGCCGTTCCAGACCCGCGACATATAGACCCCGATCGGCCAGCCGAGCACGACGGCCAGACCGAGGGTCAGGGCGATTTCCGCCCATCCTTGAATATTCATCTTGAGGCGGCTCCGCTCAGAACCGCTCAGGGCGCAGCAGGGCCGCAACCATGTAGCCGGCGATAACCAGGGCGCCGGCGCCCCACAGGAGGTTCAGCACCATCGTCACAACCTCTTCAACGCAACAGCGAGGGCGGCGAAGGCCAGAAAGGCCCCGCCGCCAATCGCCAGAAAGATCCCATCGGCCATGCCGACACCTCCAGCTCAGTTAGAGCCGCAGGAGACGCTTTCGGGACGTAAGAGGGCCATGCGGAAAGCGGCCGCCGCGCATAAGGGCGGCATAAGGGGCGTCCCCAAGCCCGCCCCGCGACATTCCGACGCCTAAACGGTATTGCAAATCGTTCGCAAGGTATGGCACAGCCATATGGTGAGTGAAGCCGCAGCCCATCCCGCCAAGACCGCCGCCCAACCCAAGGCGGCGTTGAACGCCAAACGGTCGTTCTGGCTGAAGCAATTGCACAGCTGGCACTGGATCTCGGCGGCGGTCAGCCTGGTCGGGATGATCCTGTTCGCCGCGACCGGCATCACCCTGAACCACGCGGCGCAGATTCCGGCCGAGCCGGTGACGAAGGAGGCGACGGCGACCCTGCCCGCGCCCCTGCTGGCGCGTCTGTCCGACTTCCCCGAGGAAACCACCGACGCCGTGCCCGCCACGGTGGCGCGCTGGGCCGCCGAGGCCTTCAAGGTGCAGGTGGACGGCAAACCCACCGAGACTACGGCGGACGAGATCTATGTCGCCCTGCCCACCCCCGGCGGCGACGGATGGCTGACCATCGACCGTTCAACCGGCGAGGCCGTGCATGAGAAGACCACGCGCGGCTGGGTCGCCTACCTCAATGACCTGCACAAGGGTCGGAACGCCGGGGTGGTCTGGTACTGGTTCATCGACGTCTTCGCCGTGGCCTGCGTGATCTTTTCCGTCACGGGCCTGGCCCTGCTGTGGCTGCACGCCCGCGGCCGCCCTTCGACCTGGCCCATCGTGGCTCTGGGTCTGCTCATTCCTGTCGTTATCGCCCTTCTGTTCATTCATTGACGAGTTCCCCTCATGCGTAAGCTTCCTCTCGTCCTGACCGCCGCCGGCCTCGCCGCCGCTGCGCCCGCCGTCGCCAACGCCGCAGACCTGACGGTGAACGTCGAGCTGCCGCGCATTTCCAGCGCCTCCTATCACCGGCCCTATGTCGCTGTGTGGATCGAGAAACCGGATCAGTCGACGGCGCAGACCCTGGCCGTCTGGTACCAGCAGACCCGCAACAACGAGGGCGACGGCAAGGACTGGCTGAAGGACCTGCGCACCTGGTGGCGCAAGGGCGGACGCGCCATGGCCATGCCCGCCGACGGCGTTTCCGGCCCGACCAAGGCCCCCGGTCGTCACGCCGTGACCGTGCCTGCCGCGCGCCTGCGCAACCTGCCTGCGGGCCAGTACAACATCGTCGTCGAGGCGGCCCGTGAACTGGGCGGCCGCGAGGTCGTCCGCGTGCCCTTCCGTTGGGGCGGCGCCAACACCGCCGCTGGAACCGGCTCCACCGAACTGGGCGCCGTTCGCGTCGCCGTGACCCGCTAAGGACCCTGACCATGAAGAAGACGTTCGCCTTCCTGACCCTGGCCGCCGTTCTGGCCGCGCCGCTCTCGGCCCAGGCGCACCGCGCCTGGCTGGCCCCGACCTCGACCGTGCTGTCGGGCAACGACGCCTGGGTCGGGTTCGACGCCGGCATGTCGAACGGGGTCTTCATTCCCGATCACGCCGCCATGCGTCTGGCCGGTCTGACCATCACGGCGCCGGACGGCTCGACCGCCCAGGCCGAGAACGTCACCCAGGCCAAGTACCGCTCCAGCTTCGACCTGCATCTGTCGCAGCCCGGCACCTACCGCGTCGCCAACGTCGGCTCGGGCTTCATGGCCAGCTACAAGCAGGGCGGCGAGCAGAAGCGCTGGCGCGGCACGGAAGCCGAGTTCGCCACCGCCCTGCCGGCGGACGCCACCGACGTCGAGGCCACGCGCACCGACAGCCGCACCGAAACCTTTGTCACCCTGGGCGAGCCCACCGACCTGAAGACGGTCGGCAAGGGTCTGGAACTGGCCGCCGTCACCCACCCGAACGATCTGGCCGCCGGCGAGGCCGCGACCTTCAAGCTGCTGAAGGACGGCCAGCCCGCCGCCGATGTCGAGGTGACGGTGGTGCGCGGCGGTCTGCGCTATCGCGACAATCCGCAGGAGATGACGGTCAAGACGGACGCTGACGGCGCCTTCACCGTGACCTGGCCGGAAGCCGGTCTCTATTGGCTGGGCGCCTCGGTGCGCACGGCGGGCGTGAACGGCCAGCCCGGCTCGAACGCCTCGTGGAACGGCGCGCTGGAAGTCCTGCCCTGACCTCGACACGCTCCAGCTCGACCCCGCCGCCGCTTCAGATCGGAGCGGCGGTGGAAGGCCGTCAGGACACCCGCGTCCTGATCCCGCCGACCACGCGCGCACCCGAACGGCCGCCCAGCGACCTGATCTGGTCGCTGGCGGGAGAGAGCATGGGCACCACCTGGTCGGTGCGTCTGATTCCGCCCCCGGGTGTGGCGCAAGAGGCCTTTCAGGCGGCGATCGAGGAGGAGTTGGCGCGCATCATCGCCCTGTTCAGCCCCTGGACGCCGAGCAGCGAGATCAGCCGTTTCAACAGCGCCCCTGCCGGAACATGGAAGCTGTCGGACGACTTCTGGGCCCTTCTGAACGCCTCGCTGGATCTGGCCGACGACGTCAACGGCGCGGTCGATCCGACGCTCGGGGCGCTGGTCGATCTGTGGGGCTTTGGCCCGCCCGGACCGCGCGATCCGCTCAACCCCCTGCCCTCCGATGAAGAGGTCGGGGCGGCGCTGGCCGTGTCCGGCTGGCAGAAGCTGAGGCTGAACCGCGACGCCCAGGCGGCGGTGCAGGCTGGAGGGATGAAGCTCGATTTCTCCGGCATCGCCAAGGGTCACGCCGTGGACCGGGTCTCGGCGCGTCTGACCCAGATGGGCGCGACCTCGCATCTGGTCGAGATCGGCGGCGAGTTGCTCGGGCGCGGGGTCAAGCCGGACGCCCAGCCCTGGTGGGTCGAGATCGAGGCCGTGCCGGGGTCGCCCGCGCCGCATACGGTGGCCGCCCTGTTCGACGTGGCGGTGGCGACATCCGGCGACTGGCGCCGCGCCTTCGTGCATCAGGAGCGCCTCTATCCGCACACCCTGGACGGTTCGACCGGACGGCCGGTGGACAATGGACTGGCGCAGGTGACGGTGTTTGACGCCTCGGCCATGCGCGCCGACGCGTGGGCGACGGCCCTGACCGTGCTGGGTCCGTTCGACGGGCCTGAGTTCGCCGAGGCGATGAATATCGCGGCCCACTTCGTCGAGCGTACGCCGCGCGGCCTGGTCGATCGGATGAGCCCTGCCTTCGCCGCCATGATGGACGAAGAAGAAGCCTGATCGTGACCGCCGACCTGACCCGCTGGCTGTGGACGGCCGTCGCCGTCGCCCTGTGGCTGGGCCTGATCGGCCTGACCGTCTGGCGCGTGCGCGCCGCCGCGAAGAAGGCCGCTGACCAGGCGCGGTCCCTGGCGGAAGCAGCGGGCGACGACGCTGTGCTGATCGCCTTCGCCAGCCAGACCGGATTCGGCGAGGAGTTGGCCTGGATGACGGCGCAAGCGCTGGGCGACGGCGGCGTCGGCGCGCGGATCACGTCCTTTGCTGATCTGGACCTGGAGACGCTGAAGGGCGCGCGCCGCCTGCTGGTCATCGCCTCGACCACCGGCGAAGGCGATGCGCCCGACGGCGCCGCCCGCTTCGTGCGGCAGGTGATGAAGGCCGAGGCTGACCTGTCGCATCTGACCTATGGGCTGCTGGCCTTGGGCGACCGCGCCTATGACGCCTATTGCAGTTTTGGCCACGCGGTCGGCGACTGGCTGGAGCGCAGCGGCGCCCAGACCCTGTTCGACCGGGTCGAGGTGGACAACGGCGACGCGGGCGCCATCCGCCACTGGCAGCATCAGTTGAACCAGATCACGGGCGCCACCTCAGCCCCCGACTGGACCCCGCCCGCCTATGAGCGCTGGCGACTGGTCGAGCGGCGCCTGCTGAACGCGGGCAGCCCCGGCGGCGAGGCCTGGCATCTGGCGTTTGAGCCTATCGACCACGCGCCTGACTGGGCGGCGGGCGACATCGCCGAGGTGGGCCTGCCCGTCCGCGACGGCGAGCAGCCGGCCAGTCGTGAGTATTCGGTCGCCTCCCTGC
The DNA here is from genome assembly GCA_029203145.1 of Candidatus Brevundimonas phytovorans. Taxonomy (NCBI): domain Bacteria; kingdom Pseudomonadati; phylum Pseudomonadota; class Alphaproteobacteria; order Caulobacterales; family Caulobacteraceae; genus Brevundimonas; species Candidatus Brevundimonas phytovorans. Next base: position 263,565 of record CP119309.1, on the reverse strand, counting down.
CCTCGGACGGGCGGGTGGAGTTCTGCATCCGACTGATGACGCGCCCGGACGGGACTCCGGGTCTGGCCTCAGGCTGGCTGACGCAGGACGTGCAGATCGGCGACGAGGTCGCCATGCGGGTGCGCGCCAACCGCAGCTTCCATGCGCCCCCGCCCGAGGCCCCCATCATCCTGATCGGCAACGGCACCGGGATTGCGGGTCTGCGCGGGCATTTGAAGGCGCGGGCGCAGCATGAGAAGACCGGCGGGGCGTGGGTGCTGTTCGGCGAGCGGACGCGGGCGCACGACGCGCTTTACGACGCCGACCTGCAAGCCTGGCTGGCGTCGGGCGTCCTGACCCGGCTGGACCGCGCCTTCTCACGCGACGGGGGCGAGCATCGCTATGTGCAGTCGCTGGTGGCGGAACACGCGCGGCCGATGGCCGACTGGGTTGATCGCGGCGCCTATGTCTATGTCTGCGGCAGCCTGGAAGGCATGTCGAAGGGCGTCCACGCGGCGCTGGAGGCGGCGCTGGGCGAGGAGCGGCTGATGCGGCTGACCGACAGCGGGCGGTACAGGCGCGACGTTTATTAAATACAGGCGCGGCGCTAGACCTCCGACCAGCGTCGCAGCAGGTTGTGATAGAGGCCCGTCAGTTCGATGACGGCCTGATCCTTCGGTCCCTTGTCGAGGTTCACTCGCTGGGTGGCGACGTCGAGGCGGAACAGGCTTTCACGGTCGGCGTCGTCGCGGACCAGGCTTTGCAGCCACATGAAGCTGGAGACGCGGGCGCCGCGCGTGACCGGCGTGACGCGGTGCAGGCTCTTGGACGGATAGAGGACCAGGTCGCCGGCGGGCAGTTTGACCGACTGGCTGCCATACATCTCCTCGATGATCAGTTCGCCACCGTCGTAGTCCTCGGGCTCGGACAGGAAGAGGGTGGCCGAGAGGTCGCTGCGGATGCGCAGATCGCCTCTCTGGCGGATCGCGTTGTCGACGTGGAGGCCGAACTCGCCGCCGCCCTCGTAACGGTTGAACAGGGGCGGAAAGATCGTGTGCGGCAGGGCCGCCGAAACGAACATCGGGTTGGCGTTCAGGGCCTGGACGATCAGGGCCGAGACCGCCTTCGCCTGCGCACTGTCCTCCGGCAGTTGCTGGTTCTTCTTGGCGGTGGCCGACTGATGGCCCGAGGTCATGTTGCCGTCGGCCCAGGGACCGGCGTCCAGGGTCCGGCGCAGGGCGGCGACTTCGGCCTTGGTGAAGACCTCGGGGATGTGCAGCAGCATGGTAGCCTCGATCAGATGCGCATCGGCCCCGCCGCTCAGGCGAACGACGGGGCCGACAGAATGGCGCGAAACGCGGCTTCTTAGTAGCGCAGGTTCAGCGTCAGGATGGCCGAACGGGCCGGGGCCACGTCGGCGTGGTGAACGCCGTTGGTGCGGATGATGTATTCCTCGTCGCCCGCGTTCTGGACGTTCAACTGCAGCGAGGCGCGGTCGTTGATGTCGTAGGCGGCGAACAGGTCCAGGCGGGTGTATTCGGGGGCGTAGATGCGGTTGGCGCCGCCGCCGGCGCCGCCCTGATTGCCGCCGAACGACTTGGACACATAATAGACGCCGCCGCCGAGGCTGAGCTGGGGCATGAGGCGGTAGGTGGTGAACAGGCTGGCGCTGTGCTCGGGCGTATTGGCCAGGGCCTCGCCGACGTTGACGCTGTTGTAGGCTCCGCTGACCAGTTCGCTGTCCATCCAGGTATAGCCGCCGAAGACCTGCCACTTGCTGGTCAGGTTGCCAGAGACGCCCAGTTCGAGGCCTTGAACCTGAGCCTCGCCCGCCTGCTCATAGACGCCTGCGGACACCTGGATCTGAGCATTCTTGCGCACGGTCTTGAACAGGGCGCCGCTGAGGGCCAGGCGGTCGTTGAACAGGTTGGCCTTGGCGCCGATCTCGAAGCTTTCCGTCTCTTCCGGGTCCAGCAGTTCTGTCGCCAGATTGCCCGTGCCCAGGCCGCTGCCGTTGTTCTGGTCGCCGGCCGAGATGGTCGGCGGCGTCGAGGAGGTGGCCCAGGAGGCGTAGAGGCTGCTGTTGGCCGTCGGCTTGTAGACCAGGCCGACCTGGTAGTTGACGAAGTCCCAGTCGCCGCTGCGCGGGGTCAGGGTGGGAACGGCCGGCGTGCCGACGTTCACCCAGTCCGCGCCCTCGACCGAATAGTCGTCCCAGCGCAGGCCGAGGTTCAGGATCCACTTCTCGCCGAACGCCATGGAGTCGAAGGCGTAGAGACCCAGGGTGTCGGTCGTGTTGTGGCTGACGTTGCCGCGCGTGACCGTGCCGGTCCAGGGATCGTTCGGGTTGGGGTCATAGACCGGCGTGCAGTCCAGGCCCGTCAGGGGCGCGGGGCAGGCCGTGCCGGTCAGGGTGGTGACGGTATAGCCGGCGTTGCGGTTCTTCTCGCGCGAGAGCTCCAGACCCAGGTCGAAGTTGTGCTTGATCGCGCCGGTCAGGAAGGAGCCGTGCAGGTCGGTGACGTTGGCCAGGGTCTCGGTCGGATTCCAGCGCGACTTCAGGCCCCGCTTCATCCACCAGACGCCGTTGATGTTCTGCGCCGCGCCGCCGTCGCCGGGGTTGGTGACGATGTAGTCGTTCAGCGTCTGCGAATAGCGGGTGACGTTGCGCAGGGCGAGCGTGTCGCTGAAGCGGTGCTCGACATCCAGGGTCAGGGTGTCGACCGTGTTGTTCAGATAGTCGCGCGCCTTCAGGCCATAGAAGCTGTCATAGGGCACGTCGAGGACGCCCGAGGCGTCGGGGCGCGGGGCATTGGCGCCGCCCAGCTTGGTGTAGAGCGGGATGCCGTAGTCAGGCATCTGATTGCTGTCGAGGTGGTAGTAGCTGGCGGTCACGGTGGTCGGCGTGCCGAGGCCGGCGGCGACCGCGGCGGCGACGCCCCACTTGTCGAAGTCGACCGCGTTGCGGCCGGCGACATCGCCCTGGGCGGCCATCAGGTTCAAGCGCATGGCGGCGGTCGGGCTGACCTGCCAGTTGGCGTCAATCGTGCCGCGCGCATAGTTGTCGGTGCCGGCGCCAGCCGAGCCGCGGATGAAGTTTTGCAGGCGCGGGGCCTTGGAGCCCAGGTTGATGCTGCCGCCGCCCGAGCCGCGACCCGAATAGACCGAGTCCGGTCCCTTGATGACCTCGACCTGCTCCAGATTGAAGACTTCGCGCTGCTGGCCGCCGGTGTCGCGGATGCCGTCGACGAAGATGTTGTTGCCCGAGGCCTGGCCGCGGATGAAGGGACGGTCGGCCAAGGGCTGACCACCCTCGCCCGCGCCAAAGGTGATGCCCGGCGAGGTGCGCAGGATGTCCTGCAGGGAGGTGGCGGCGGTCTGTTCGATGATCTGCTGCGGGATGACCGTGACCGAACGCGGCGTGTCGAGCAGGGGGGCGACGAACTGGGGGTCCTTGGGTTCGCGCTTGGCGCGTTGGCCGTGCACGTCGACGGCGCTCAGGGTCGTGGCGTCCTGGGTCACGTCCGCCGTGGCGATCGGCGCTTCGTCAGCGGCCAGAACGGGCGAGGCGCATAGCATGCCGGCTGCGCTGGAAGCGAACAGAAGCGCCTTGAGGGCGGAGGAACGAGCGTCGGACATGGGGGAGGAACCCGTCAGTGATAATGCGATCCGCTCGCAATAGCAGATTCACCCCCTGCGGCAATCCAGTTTCTGCGACTAAATCGCAATTGCGGCGAGGATGTCACACCGCCGTCATCCGATCGCCGCCTAGGCCGGTTTCGCCACTGCCTTGATCGAGATCGCGGGGTCGGCCAGCAGAGCCGCCTCCACCGGCGTCGCCTTGCCGATCAGCAGGCGCCCGCCCATGAATTCGGCGGGTGCATTGACGGCCTCGACGCAGACCATGCGGTCGCCGTTCAGGTGGAAGACGGCGAAGCCGCCTGTCGCCGGGTCGCCGCGCACCACTTGACGGTCGGCGTCGAAGGGCAGGCCGGCGATCTGGAGTTTCACATCATACTGGTCGGACCAGAACCACGGCACCTCGGGCGCCGGGGCGGCGCGGCCGACGATGGCGGCGGCGGCCTGCTTGGCCTGCTCCAGGGCGTTGGGCACGCTTTCCAGCCGGTGCATCCGTCCGCCGTGGACCGGGATGGGCCGGTGGGTCACGTCGCCGATGGCGTAGATGGAAGGGTCGCTGGTGCGAGCGGTCTCGTCCACCACCACGCCGTTTTCGCAACGGAGACCGGCGGAGCGCGCCAGGGCTTCGCGCGCCAGGGCGCCGACGCCGACCAGGACCGCGTCCGCCGCGATCAGACGGCCGTCAGCCAGACGCACGCCGGCGTCCTCGAAGCCGGAGACCTCGGCGTCGGTCAGAATCTCCACGCCGTGGCGGCGGTGCAGATCGGTGAAGAAGGCCGACAGGGTTTCCGAGGCCACGCGGGCCAGCACCCGGTCCATGCGCTCGATCACCACCGCCTCTGCGCCCAGGGCGCGGGCCGAGGCTGCGGCCTCCAGCCCGACATAGCCGCCGCCGACCACGGCCAGCCGCTTGCCGGGAGCAAGCGCCGCCTTCAGCCGCTCAGCGTCCTCCAGCGTGCGCAGTTCCATAAGGTCAGGCCGATCCGCGCCGGGGATGGCCAGCTTGCGCGCCATGGAGCCGGTGGCCAGGATCAGCAGGTCGTAGGGCTCGACCGCTCCGTCGGCGAAGGTCACGGTCCTGGCCGCCGCGTTGATGGCGGTGGCGACGACGCCGGTGCGCAGGTCGATATTCTGCTCGGCGTAGAAGCTCTCGGGGCGCAGCAGCAGGTCCTCAAGACCCGCCTCCCCCTTCAGCCAGGCCTTGGACAGGGGCGGCCGCTGATAGGGCGCCGCCGCCTCCTCGCCCGCCAGGACGATCTCGCCGTCAAAGCCATACTGCCTCAGCAGCGCCGCCGCCGAGCCGCCCGCGTGTCCCGCGCCGATAATCAGAACCTTGGTCATGGCCTGACAGATAGAGCGACGAGTCGCAGGTGGCGAGAGGCCTCGTGCGTCGCCCGGAAAACGTCTCGTCAGACGGGCGAATGCCGCGAATGTGTCTCACGGCGAGGAAAACCGCTTGGCCTCTGGCGTAACCTCGGTCATTGAGCCGCCATGAACGGCGCCCTGGACACCTCCGGCGGAGAGCTGCGGTTCGAGCAGCCCATTCCCCGTGTTCGTCATGTCCGCCTGCCCGGCGAGGAGATGCGGGACCTGATGCGGCGCGCGGCGCAGTCCGTGGCCTTCGCCTTCTACCTGGACCCCGAGCGCACCGCCGCCCAGCCCGGTTTCGACTATTCGGCCGAGACCGTGGTTCTGCCCGACGGCGTCATTTCCCGTTCGAGTCTGCGCGGCGCGGCGACCCTGCATCGCGACGCGGCCCGCATCGCGGCGACCGGGGCAGACCAGCTCTTTATCGTCATGATCGAAGCGGGCGTGGCCGATGTGACGCCGACGCGGTCGGGGCGTCGCCTGCGCGAAGGCGACATCTTGGTGCTGGACCTGAAGAAGCCGGTCGTCCTGACCCAGGTCGACTACACCTCCATGATGATCGTCATTTCGCGCAGCCTGCTGCCCAAGGAGGCGCGCCACCTCGATCTGCACGGCTGCGAAATCCGCGCCGACCACCCTCTGGCCCGCGTCCTCGTCAGCACGGTCCACAGGCTCTGGGAGGACTCGCGGCGGATGACCCCCGCCCAGGGGTCGATCGTGTTCCGCGGCGCCATGGACATGCTGGGGCTGGCCCTGACCGACACCAGCCGCGCTCGCGGTGAGGAGGTGCCGCTGAAGGTCGGCGCCGAGGCGATCATCGACGATCATCTGCAGGACGCCGTCCTGACCCCGGCCTGGATCGCCGCCCAGTTGGGCGTGTCGCGGGCCACCCTCTATCGCACCTTCGCCCCCTATGGCGGGGTCGCGCGCTTTATCGACGAGCGCCGGCTGCAACGCGCCTGGCTTCTGGTTTCCTCGCCGGCGGGACCGCCGATCGTTGAGGTGGCCAAGAGCTGCGGCTACGCCAGCAAGGCCCGGCTGAACCGCGCCTTCGCCGAACGGCTCAACGCCACGCCCGGCGCCATTCGCGCCGCCACCGGCGAGACGCGCGATAACCTGCATGCGCGCGCCGCCCTGGAGATCATCGACAGCTGGGATCGCCGCTCGGGACGGGCCGTGCTGAGCGGCGAGATGGCGTCGCCATAGCCTCGGACGGGATTTAGGCCGACCCGGTCCCGGCAGCGCTTGACCGTTCCATTGTTACAGCATAATGGAACGCGGCATGAGCACCGACGCCGCCAAGACCGCCCTGCTGGACGCCCTGCTTTCGCTGCAGACGCGGGCGGAGGCCGACGCCTTCCTGTCCGACCTCTGCACCCCCGCCGAACTGCGCGCCTTCGCCGAGCGGTGGCAGGTGGCGCGGCTGCTGGACGGCGGAGACAAGACCTATCGCGAGATCGCGGTCGACGCCTGCGCCAGTCCGACCACCGTGGTGCGCGTCGCGCGCTCCCTCAAAGACATGCCGCACCAGGGCTATCGCCTGGTGCTGGACCGCCTGAAGCAGAAAGCCTGAGTAAACCATCATGAGCACCGTACAGGGGCGGCTTCGCATCGCCGTCCAGAAATCCGGCCGTCTGGCCGAACGCAGCCTCGACCTGGTCCGCGACGCCGGCCTGCGGGTCGTCAAGGGCAACAACGACCTGCTGTATCGGATCGAGAACTATCCGATCGACCTGCTGCGGGTGCGCGACGACGACATTCCGACCTTCGTGGCGGACGGGGTCTGCGACCTCGGCATCGTCGGCGAGAACGTGCTGGAGGAGGTCAGGAACGGCGGGCCGAACGCCGAGGTGGTCATGCCCCTGGGCTTTGGCCGCTGCACGCTGAAGATCGCCGTGCCGCCGACGTTGGACTACGCCGGTCCGTCGTCGCTGGAGGGGCTGCGCATCGCCACCTCCTACCCCAAGATCCTTCGTCGTTTCCTCGATGACAACGGCGTCGGCGCCGACATCGTCACCATGCGCGGCGCCGTCGAGGTGGCCCCGCGGCTGAAGCTGGCCTCGGCCATCTGCGATCTGGTCTCGACCGGGGCGACGCTGGAGGCCAATGGTCTGATCTCCAAGGAAACCGTGCTGGACAGCCAGGCGGTCCTGATCAAGGCGCCGACCGCGCCCGAGGCCGGGCTGCAACACCTGCTGGACAGCATCATCGAGCGTATGGCCGGCGTGGTCTCCTCGCAGGGCGCCAAGTACGTCATGCTGAACGCGCCGCGTTCGGCCCTGGATCAGATCACCGCCATCCTGCCCGGCGCCGGCTCGCCGACCGTCATGCCCCTGTCGGGCCGCGACGACGCCGTGGCCGTCCACGCCGTCTGTCAGGAAGCCGTCTTCTGGGAGACGCTGGAGAAGCTGAAGGCGGCCGGGGCCTCGGCCATTCTGGTCCTGCCCATCGAGAAGATGATGTGATGAAACGGATCGACTGGAACCGGCTGGACGCGGCTGAGCGTCGGGCGGCGCTGGCCCGCCCGCAGCAGCGCACCGAGGGCGGCGTCGCCCGCGTGGTGCGCGAGATCTTTGACGACGTGCAGACGCGCGGCGGGGCCGCCGTGACCGACTGGGCCGTCAAGCTGGACGGCGCCGCGCCGCGCCGGGTTGCGATCACCGAAAAGGCCGCCGCCGAGGCCCGCGCCGACCTGCCGCCTGCCGCCGCGCGGGCCTTGCGGGTCGCCGCCGACAATGTGCGCGTCTTCCACGCCGCGACGCGCCCTGAGGACACAGCCTTCATCGAGACCACGCCGGGCGTGAAGTCGAAGCTAGTCTGGCGGCCCATCGGCTCGGCCGGCCTCTATGTGCCCGGCGGCACGGCGCCGCTGTTCTCATCCTTGCTGATGCTGGCCATTCCAGCGGGCGTGGCCGGGGTCGGGCGGCGCGTCGCCGTCACCCCGCCCTCGAAGGACGGCTCGGTTCACCCCGCCATGATCGTCGCCGCCGCTGAGGCGGGTCTCGATGAGCTGTGGCTGCTGGGCGGGGCGCAGGCGATTGCGGCGCTGACGTTCGGCGTCGAACTGGACGACGGCGTGATCGCGCCGGTCGACAAGCTGTTCGGTCCCGGCAACGCCTATGTGGCCGAGGCCAAGCGTTACGCCTCGTCGCTGCCCGGCGGACCGGCTCAGGACATGCCGGCGGGGCCGTCGGAGCTGCTGGTCATCGCCGACCGCGACGCCGACTTCGAGATTGTCGCCGCCGACCTGCTGAGCCAGGCCGAGCACGACGCCGACGCTCAGGTTCTGCTGGTGTCCGACAGCGGCACCGCCCTGAACGAGATCCTCGCCGAGGTGGAGCGCCAGGTGGAGACCCTGCCCCGCGCCGCCATCGCCCGCGCCTCGCTGCAACAGGCGCGCGCCATCCGCGTCGCCGACATGGCCGAGGCCTGCGCGGTAGCCAACCTCTACGGCCCCGAACACCTGTCGATCCAGGCCGAGGAGGCCGAACGGCTGGTGGACCGGATCACCGCCGCCGGCGCCGTCTTCGTCGGCCAGTGGGCGGCGGAAACGCTCGGCGACTACGCCGCCGGGCCCAGCCACGTCCTGCCGACCGACGGCGGGGCGCGGACGCTGGGCGGCATCACTACCGCCAGCTTCATGACCACCATGTCGGTGCAGACGGTGACTCAAGCCGGCGCCGCCGCCCTGGCCCCCATCGCCGCCCGCCTGGCGCGAATGGAAGGTCTGGAGGCCCACGCGCGGGCGGCCGATCTGAGGACGGAAGGATGAGCGCCTCTCGCTTGATCCTCCCCCGTAGGACGGGGGAGGGAGACCGCCGCAGGCGGTGGAGGGGGCGGCTCTGGTCGCGCCCGCTTGAAGCCCGCCCCGCCGTCATGTCCGTTTCCGCCCCCTCCACCATGCTGCGCATGGTCCCCCTCCCCCGCTGCGCAGGGGAGGATCGCCGATGACGCTTCCCGCCCCCTATCCGCCGCTGGTGTCCGGCGGCGAAGGTCTGGACCGCTATCCAGCCGACCCGACCGCACTGGCTGCGCGACTGGCCGAGATTTACGGCGTCGGCGCCGATCAGGTGCTGCCGGTGCGGGGCCTGACGCACGGACTGGAGTTGGTCTGGCGTCTGGCCGCGCGGGACCGACAAACGGTTCAGGCGCCGGAAGCCGAGCCCTATCTGGGACTGGCGGCGCTCTACGCCCGACCCGCTGAAGGGGCCGAACCCGCCGCCGTCGTCATCCGCGCCCTGGGCTCGCCCGAGGCCGTCGCCGAGATGGCCGAACGTGTGGCCCCGGCCCTGCTGGTCGTGGACGAAGGCCTGGTTGAGTTCGCCGACGCTCCGTCCGCCGCCACCGTCGTGAAGGACCACGCCAACCTGATCGTCCTGCGCAGCCTGTCGCTGGCCTATGGCCTGGCCGGGGCGCGGGTCGGCGCGGCGGTCGCGCAAGGGCAGACGCTGGCGCGGCTGGCCGGCGTGCTGGAGCCCTACGCCCTGCCCGAGGTCTCGGTGCGGCTGGCGATGCAGGCCCTGGACCCGTCGCGGATGATCGAGACCGCCGAGCGCATCGACGGCGTGAAGCGCGAACGCGCCCGCGTCGTCGAGGCCCTGGCGCGCGTCATGCCGCTGGAGGCCGGGGTCGGGCCGGTGATCCTCGCCCGTCCGTCCGATCCCGCGGCGGTCATAGAAGACCTGCGCCGCTTTGGTCTGGGCGCCGACGCGGCGGGCGATCGTGTGCGTCTGCCGGTGTCGCTGAAGCCCGAGGTCAACGACCGACTGCTGGTGGCCCTGGGGGCCGCCGCGCCCAAGGTGCGCCGCACCCGCGTCGGTCAGGCCGTGCGCGATACGAAAGAGACGCGCATCGTCTGCGCCGTCGATCTGGACAGCGCCGGGCCGGTGACGATCCACACCGGCGTCGGCTTCTTCGACCACATGATCGAACAGGTGGCGGCGCACGGCGGCTTCTCCATCCGCCTGTCGTGCGAGGGCGACCTGCACACCGATCCGCACCACACCATCGAGGACAGCGCCATCGCCCTGGGTCAGGCCCTGAAGCAGGCGCTGGGCGAGCGGAAGGGCATCCAGCGCTACGGCTTTGTCCTGCCAATGGACGAGGCCAATGCGGCGGTCTCCATCGACCTGTCAGGGCGCCCCTATCCGGTGTTCGAGGGGAGGTTCGCGACGCCCTTCATCGGCGACTATCGCACCGACCTGACGGCCCACGTCGTGCGGTCTCTGGCCGAAAACCTGGGCGCGGCCATCCACGTCACGGTCACGGGCGACGACGACCACCACAAGACCGAGGCCGTGTTCAAGGCCCTGGGCCGCGCCCTGCGCCAGGCCATCCGCGTCGAGGGCGATGTGGTGCCGTCGACCAAGGGGGTGCTGTGATGAGCGGCGTTATTTCCCTTCTCCCCTCGAGGGAGAAGGTGGCTCGCGGAGCGAGACGGATGAGGGGGACGCCGGCTGCGTTCTCGACATCGGCCGTCGCGCGCGCTGAGCCCTCCCCCTCATCCGAGCGCCTCCGGCGCCCACCTTCTCCCTCAAGGGGAGAAGGGAAATGAACGTCACCCTGATCGGTTACGGCTCGGGCAATGTGGCCTCGGTGCGGTTCGCGCTGGAGCGGCTGGGCGCGCGGGTTCGGATCACCGCCGATCCCGCTGATCTCGATGAGGCCGAGCGGGTCATCCTGCCCGGCGTCGGCGCGGCGGGCTATGCGATGCAGCGCCTGGACGCCCTGGGTCTGGTCGAGCCGCTGCGGCGCTTCAAGCGTCCCCTGCTCGGCGTCTGCCTGGGCCAACAGCTGCTGTTCGAGACCAGCGCCGAAGATGGGGGCGCCGACCTGTTGGGCCTGATCCCCGGTCGGGTCGAGGCCATCGCCCCCGCCCCGTCGCGACCCTCGCCACACATGGGCTGGAGCCGCCTGAACATCCGCCGTGCCGATCCGTTGCTGGAGGGCATCCGGTCCGGCGACTGGGCCTATTTCGTCCACGGCTTCGTCTGTCCCGACGGTCCGGCGACCCTCGCCGCCGCCGACTACGGCATCGCCGTCCCCGCCGTGGTCAACAGCGCCAACCGCTGGGGCTGCCAGTTCCACCCGGAACGGTCTGCGGCCGCCGGCGCCCGTATCCTGAAGAACTTCCTCGAGTTGCCCGCATGATCGTCTATCCCGCCATCGACCTTAAGGACGGCGTCTGCGTGCGCCTGATGCACGGGCGGTTCGATCAGGTGACCCGTTATGACGAGGTTCCGGCCGCGCGTCTGGCCGCCTTTGCGGGCGAAGGCGCCGCCTGGGTCCATATCGTCGATCTGGACGGCGCCGAGGCCGGGCGCGCCATGCAGCATGGCCTGATCGGCGAACTGGCGGCATCAAACCCGGTCAAGATCCAGTCGGGCGGCGGGGTGCGTTCCGAGGCCGATGTCGAGCGCCTGCTGGAAGCCGGCGTCAGCCGCGTCGTGGTCGGCTCGCTGGCGGTGACGAAATCCGACGCGGTGCTGGCCTGGCTGGAGCGGTTCGGCTCCGAGCGCATCACCCTGGCGCTGGACGTCAAATATGAGGACGGGGTTCCGGTGCCGGCGCTGAAGGGCTGGACCCAGTCGGCGGGGGTCGATCTGTGGAGCGTGCTGGAGCGCTATCCGTCCGATCTGCTGACCCATGTGCTGATGACCGACGTGGGCCGCGACGGGGCCCTGACCGGGCCCAATCTCAACCTGCTGGGCGAGGCCCTGGCGCGTCGGCCAGAACTGAAAATCCAGGCCTCGGGCGGGGTGGCGTCGCTGAACGATCTGATCGCCGCGCGCGACCTGGGCTGCGACGGGGCCATCGTCGGGCGCGCCATCTATGAGGGCCGTTTCACCGCCGCCGAAGCCCTGAAGGCCGTGGCGCAATGACCGTCCACGCCTGCATAGGGGCGGTCCAATGACCGCCCGGCGCATCATCCCCTGCCTCGACGTCAAGGACGGACGTGTGGTCAAGGGCGTGCGGTTCGAGGGCCACGTCGACATGGGCGACGCCGCCGAACTGGCCGCGCGCTATCGCGATCAGGGCGCCGACGAACTGGTCTTCTACGACATCACCGCCAGCCCCGAGGGGCGGACGCTGGACTATGGCTGGGTGCAGGACATCGCCCGCCTGCTGGACATCCCGTTCTGCGTCGCGGGCGGCATCCGCACGGTGGATCAGGCGGCGCGCTGCCTCGACCACGGAGCGGACAAGGTGTCGATCAACTCGCCAGCGCTGGAGCGCCCCGAGCTGATCGGCGAGATGGCCGCGCGGCTGGGCCGGCAATGCGTCGTCGTCGGCGTCGACAGCGCCTTTCAGGACGGCGAATGGCGGGTGCACAAATACACCGGCGATCCCAATGCCCGACGCGGGGCCGGCAAGCTGACCATGGACTGGATCGTCGAGGCGCAAGGCCTCGGCGCCGGCGAGATCGTGCTGAACTGCATCGATCAGGACGGGGTGCGGCGCGGATATGACCTCGAACAACTGACCGAGGCGCGCAGGCGGCTGACCATTCCGCTGGTGGCCTCGGGCGGAGCCGGGGCGGTCGAGCATTTCCGCGACGTGTTTATCGAGGCCGACGTGTCGGGGGCTCTGGCCGCCAGCGTCTTCCACTCGGGCGCGATCGCGATTCCCGATCTCAAACGTTATCTGGACACGCAGGGCGTGGAGGTGAGGATATGACCGCCCACCTTCCGCTCATCCCCGCGGAGGCGGGGACCCAAGGCTTTGGCGACGAACGCCACGCCTTGGGTTTCGCAAACAAGGCCGCCGTCAGTCAGATGGCTCAAACCTGGGTCCCCGCCTCCGCGGGGATGAGCGGACAAGACAAATGACCCTGGCTGCCACTATCGACATCGCCTCCATCGACTTCAAGAAGGGCGGCGGCCTGATCCCCGCCGTGGTGCAGGACGCCGACACCCTGCAGGTGCTGACCCTGGCCTATATGGACGAGGCGGCGCTGAGCGAGACGCTGGACAGCGGCCAGGCCACCTTCTTCTCGCGCTCGCGCGGCGGGCGGTGGAGGAAGGGCGAGACCTCCGGCGACTTCCTCAACGTCGTCTCGGTGACGCCGGACTGCGACAGCGACGCCGTGGTGGTGAAGGTGCGCCCCGTCGGCAACGCCTGCCATCTGAACCGCGTCAGCTGCTTCGGCGACGAGGATGCGCCGGGCGTGGGCCGCATCGCGCGGCTGGAGCGCACCATCCACGTCCGGGCGCAGGCCGACCCCAACGACAGCTGGACCGCTCGCCTGATGGCGCAGGGGCCCAAACGCGCAGCGCAGAAGGTCGGCGAAGAGGGCGTGGAAACCGCTCTGGCCGGGGCTGCGGGCGATGAGGCGGAACTCGCCAGCGAGTCGGCGGATTTGATCTATCACCTGCTGGTCCTGCTCCATGCGCGTAACATGGTGTTTCAGGACGTGCTGGACGTCTTGGCCCGCCGCGCGCAACCGGCCAAGGACGATAGCTAGACCTTAAGACGCAACCCCGCAGGCCGGGGTCATGGAGGAAAGCGCGAATGGCGGCTCTCATTCTGTTCGGCGGAGGCGGCGACCTCGCCATGCGGATGCTGCTGCCGTCGCTCTATTTCCTCGACCACGACGGCCTGCTGCCGGACGACCTGAAGATCATCGGCGCGGCGCGATCGGCTGAAAGCGCCCAGGCCTATGTCGCCAAGGTCCATGAGGCGGTGAAGGCCAAGGCCGAGGCCGACGACGCCTGGGACGAGGCCAGCTGGGCGCGGATGAAGGCCCGTCTCGACTACTTCGCCGTGGACGCCACCGATCCCGAGAGCCTGAAGCCGTTGAAGGCCAGGGCCGGGGACGGTGAGACGACCTCTTTTCTGGCGGTCTCGCCCTCTCTCTATGGCCGCATCGTCACGGCGATGAAGGCGGCGGGTCTCGCCGAGAAAAACTGCCGCATCGTGCTGGAGAAGCCGGTCGGGCGCGATCTGGAAAGCTTCCTCGAAATCGACGACGCCGTGGCCCACGCCTTTGACGAGCGGCAGGTGTTCCGCATCGATCACTACCTGGGCAAGGAGACGGTGCAGAACCTGATCGCCCTGCGGTTCGGCAACACCATCTTCGAGCCGCTGTGGAACAATCTGACGGTCGATCACGTCCAGATCACGGTCGGCGAGACCGTCGGGGTCGGCGAGCGCTGGCCCTATTACGACGAGTACGGCGCCCTGCGGGACATGCTGCAGAACCACATGCTGCAGCTGCTGTGCCTGGTGGCGATGGAGCCGCCCAGCGACCTGGACCCGGACTCGGTGCGCAACGAGAAGGTCAAGGTGCTGCGGTCCCTGCGCGCCATCGCGCCGGAGGAGGCCGAGCGCGTCACCGTGCGCGGCCAGTATGTCGCCGGCGCCGTCGAGAGCCAGCCGGCCAAGGCCTATGAGGAAGAGCGCGGCCAGCCCTCGGACACCGAGACCTTCGTCGCCATCCGCGCCGACATCGACAACTGGCGCTGGGCCGGCGTGCCCTTCTTCATGCGCACCGGAAAGCGTCTGCCCGAGAAGCGCACCGAGATCGTCATCCAGTTCAAGCCGGTGCCCCATTCCATCTTCGGCCACGGCGAGCGCGGGGACATCTATGACAACCGCCTGGTCATCGAGCTGCAGCCCGAGGAAGACATCTCGCTGTCGGTGATGAACAAGAAGCCGGGGCTGGATCAGCGGATGCAGCTGCAGCCGATCAAGATGAGCCTGTCCTGGGGGGTGGACGGCAAGGGCGCCGCGCCGCCGCGCCGCCGCATCGCCTATGAGCGCCTGCTGCTGGACGCCATGCACGGCGACAGCACCCTGTTCGTGCGCCGCGACGAGGCTGAGCAGGCGTGGAAATGGGTGGACGAGGTGGCCGACGCCTGGTCGGGGGCCGGGTTCAAACCGTTGGACTATGTGGCCGGAAGCTGGGGACCGGAGGCGGCGGACCTGTTGCTGTCGCGCACCGGGCGGAAGTGGAACACGCGCGATGAGTAGTCGGAACCTCTTCCCTTCTCCCCTCGGGGGAGAAGGTGTCGTGCGGAGCATGACGGATGAGGGGGCGGATTCCGCCTGCTCGACCGCCAACGTCACATCCGCCTCCGGCCTCCCCCTCATCCGAGCCGCCCTGCGGCCCACCTTCTCCCCCGAGGGGAGAAGGGGAGGCATGTCATGACCCATCCCCCGATCGAAACCTTCTCCGACGCCGCCGCCTGGGCCGAAGCCTGCGCCGCGCGTTTAGGCGAGACCCTGGGCGCGGCGGTGCTCGACAAGGGCCGCGCGGTCTTCGCCGGGGCGGGCGGGTCAACCCCCTCGCCCATCTACGCCGATCTGGCGCGCATCGAGCTGGACTGGTCGCGGATCGTCGTCACCCTGGTGGACGAGCGCTATGTGCCCGAGACGTCAGCGGACTCGAACGCCGCCCTGATGAAGCGGACCCTGCTGACCGGCCCCGCGTCCGCCGCGCGTTTCCTGCCGCTGTATGCGCCCTCGGTGACGGTTGATCGCGCCGCCGCCGAGGCGTCGAAGGCGCTGGCTACCGAGGGCGGACGCCTGGACGCCGTCCTGCTTGGGATGGGCGAGGACGGGCATGTGTGCTCCATCTTCCCCGACAGCCCGACGCTGAAGACCCTGCTGACGCCGGGTCTGAAGCCCGCCGTCTATGGCGTGCCGCCGGGCCGCGACGGCATGGCCCCGCCGCAGGAACGTCTGTCGATCAACCTGCCCTATCTGATCGGCGCGCGGCGCGTGGTGCTGGCTCTGACCGGGGCGAAGAAGCGCGCGGTGTTCGAGCGCGAGGCGGCGGGCGATCCTCGCATCCATCCCATCGCGGCGATGATCGCGGCGAAGGTTCCTCTCGAAGTGCTTTGGACGGAGGCCGTCTGATGGCTCTCAATCCGGTCGTGGCGGAGGTCACCGCCCGCATCATCGAACGCAGCAAGGCCACCCGCGCCGACTACCTGCGCCGCATGGACGCCGCCCGCGACAGCGGCGCCGGGCGCGCCAAGCTGTCCTGCGCCAACTGGGCGCACGCCTTCGCCGGCCAGACCATCGCCGACAAGCTGACGGCCATGGACGGATCCCAGCCCAATGTCGGCGTCGTCACCGCCTACAACGACATGCTGTCGGCGCATCAGCCGTTCGAGCGCTTTCCCGCCGTGATCCGTCAGGCGGTGCGCGAGGTCGGCGCCACGGCCCAGGTGGCGGGCGGAACCCCGGCCATGTGCGACGGCGTCACGCAAGGGCGCCCCGGCATGGAGCTGTCGCTGTTCAGCCGCGACGCCATCGCCATGGCGACGGGCGTGGCCCTGACCCACGACGCCTTCGACGCCGCCATGATGCTGGGCGTCTGCGACAAGATCGTGCCGGGCCTCTTCATGGGGGCGCTGGCGTTCGGGCACTTGCCGGTCGTCTTTGCGCCCGCCGGGCCGATGCCGTCGGGCATTCCCAACGCCGAGAAGGCCCGCGTCCGGGCGCTGTATGCTCAGAACCAGGTGGACCGCACCACCCTGCTGGCCAGCGAGATCGGCAGCTACCACTCGCCCGGCACCTGCACCTTCTACGGCACGGCCAACTCCAACCAGATGATGATGGAGATCGCGGGCCTGCACATGCCCTCGACCGCCTTCGTCCATCCCGACACCGGCCTGCGCGACGCCCTGACGGCGGCCGCCGCCAAGCGGGCGGTGGAACTGGCGCGCTCGGGCCAGGGCCGCATGGCCGACATCGTGTCGGAAAAGACCATCGTCAATATGATCGTGGCCCTGCTGGCCACCGGCGGCTCGACCAACCACGCCATCCATCTGGTGGCCATGGCGCGCGCCGCCGGGGTGCTGATCGACTGGACCGACATGGATCAGCTGTCGTCGGTGACGCCGCTGCTGGCGCGGGTCTATCCCAACGGCTCGGCCGACGTGAACGCCTTCCAGGCGGCGGGCGGCGTGGCCTTCGTGACACGCGAACTGGCGCAGGCGGGCAATATCCACTCGGACGTCATGACCGTCATGGGTCAGGGCATCGAGGCCTATTTCCAGGAACCGTCGCTGGTGGACGGCGAACTGGTCTGGCGCGACGGGGTCGTCGAAAGCCTCGACCGCGACATCCTGCGCCCTGCCTCCGATCCCTTCGACCGCGAGGGCGGACTGCGGCTGGTGCAGGGCGACCTGGGCCGGGCGGTGATCAAGATCTCGGCGGTCAAGCCCGAGAACCGCATCGTCGAGGCCCCCGCCGCCGTGTTCGAGACGCAGGAAGATGCGCTGGCCGCCTTCAAGGCCGGACAGTTGGATCGCGATGTGGTGGTGGTCCTGCGCTTCCAGGGACCGCGCGCCAATGGGATGCCGGAGCTGCACTCCCTGTCGCCCGCGCTGGGGGTGCTGCAGGACAAGGGCTTCAAGGTCGCCTTCGTCACCGACGGCCGCATGTCGGGCGCCAGCGGCAAGACCCCCGCCGCCATCCACGTCTCGCCCGAGGCGCTGGCCGGCGGTCCGCTGGCCCATGTTCAGGACGGCGACATCATCCGCCTGGACCCCGAGGCCGGGGTGCTGACGACAGTCAGCGTCGGCGACCTGACCGCACGCCCCCGCGCCGTCCGCTCGACCGCCAACGCCGAGGGCTCGTCCTGGGGCTATGGCCGCGAACTGTTCGGCGCCTTCCGCCAAGTGGTGACGACCGCCGAGCAGGGCGCCAGCGTCTGCTTCCCCGTGCCGCCCGGCATGGACGGCCACACGGATACGCCGCCCAATCCCAACTTCGTGGACCGGACGGTGGACGCCTGATGACCGATCTCACCCTTCTCGTCGGCGATGTCGGCGGCACCAACGCCCGCTTCGCACTGGCCCGGATAATCGACGGCCAGGTGGTGCTGGACCACCATCAGGGCTTCCCCGCCTCGGAACACCCGACCTTCCTCGGCGGTGTGAAGGCCTACCTCGACGGCTGCGCGATCAAGCCGAGCGGCGGAGTTCTGGCCGTGGCCGGGCCGGTGACGGAGGGCGCCATCGACCTGACCAACTCGCCTTGGGCGGTGTCGGAGGCCGAGTTGCAGACCCTGGGGCTGAACCCGGTCAAGCTGATCAACGACTTCGAGGCCCTGGCCTGGGGCGCGCCCATCGTGCCGGAGGACCAGCTGGCGTCGCTGGGCGGACCGCTCACGGGTCAGCACGACGCCGCCATCGCGGTGCTCGGCCCCGGCACAGGCTTCGGCGTCTCGGCCCTGGCGCGCGACGCCCAGGGCCGCGAGATCGCCCTGCCGTCCGAGGGCGGGCACGCCTGTTTCGCCCCGGGCGACCCCATCGAGGACGAAATCCTGCGCATCCTGCGCCGTCGCTATGACCGGGTGTCGATCGAGCGCCTGATCTGCGGACCGGGCCTTTTGAACATGCACCGGGCCCTGGCAGAGATCGACGGGCGCGAGAGCCACATCGACGACCCGGCCGAGATCACCGAGACGGCCTTGAAGGACCCCAACACGCCTTGCGGCGCGACGCTCGCCCGGTTCTGCGCCATCCTGGGCGCCGTGGCGGGGGACGTGGCCCTGACCATGGGCGCACGCGGCGGCATCTATATCGCCGGCGGCATCGCCCCGCGCATCCTGCCCTTCCTCAAGGCCAGCCCCTTCCGCGAGCGGTTCGAGCGCAAGGGCCGGTTCCAGCCCTATATGCAGGCCATCCCGACCAAGGTGATCCTGCACAGGCACGCCGCCCTGCTGGGCGCCGCGCGGGTGGCCTTCCAGGACGCGAACCGAGAAAACATCACGGCGTCGTGAACCGAACGCGAGCGCGAGGCGTTGGGTCGGTTCAATCACTTGGAGGAACACCATGCGTAAACTCGTTCTCGCCGCCGCGTCCATCGTCGCCGTCGCCGGTCTGGCCGCCTGCGGTGAAAGCGCCGCCGACAAGGCCGCGGAAAAGCAGGCTGACGCCCTGGAAGCCCAGGCCGCCGCAACGCCGAACGAAGCCCAGGAACAGGCGCTGAACGCCGAAGCCGACCGCATCGAACAACAGGCCGGCAATGCCGACGGCGGCATGACCACCGCCAACACGCCGAACACCTCGCCGAGCACCACGCCCCCGGCGAACTAAGTCTGACACGAAGACCCAGGCCCCCGCCGCGCCAGCAGCGGGGGCTTTTTCACGCCGGTCTCAGACGCGTTTCGGCGGCCAGGGAATGAAGGCGCTGGTGCGTTTGACATAGTCGGCGTAGCCGGGCCGCGAGCGATGAATGGCCTTTTCGGTGATGCCGATGCCGGACCAGCGCGTCAGGGTGAAGGTCAGGAACAGCGGGCCCGCGATGGCCCAAAGGCCCGGCCCCGTCTCGGCCGCGATCAGATAGAGACCCCACCAGACGCAGGCGTCGCCGAAATAGTTGGGGTGGCGTGTATAGCGCCACAGGCCGGTATCCAGCACCTGCCCCTTGCGGGCCGGATCATTGCGGAAGGCCGTCAGTTGGGCGTCGCCCACGGTCTCGAACACAATGCCGATGACCGCCAGCCCCGCGCCGATCCAGCCGATCCAGCCCACAGCGGGCTGGGCCGCGACCTGCCCCAGTTGTACGGGCAGACAGGTCAGCCAGGCCAGGAGGCCCTGGGGCAGGAAGACCATGAGCAGGGCCGTGCGCGAGAAACTCCAGCCCTTGTTCCTTTCCTGCGCTTCGACGATGGCGACGTAGCGCCCATCAGCTCCGTGGGCGCGCCAGCGCCGCAGCAGGTGCCAGGCCAGCCGCAGGGCCCAGACCGCGCACAGCCCCACCAGCAGGGCCGACCGCGTGGGGTCGCCGTCCGTGCGCGGCCATGTCGCCAGGGCCAGCATCAGCATGCCCAGCGGCCAGACCCCGTCGATGAAGCTGACGTCCTGAAGGCGCACCGCCAGCCGCCACAACCCCGTCATGACCGCCAGGATCAGGACCAGATTGACGAACAGAAGCAGGGCGATGTCAGGCAGGGTCATGACTCAGATACGTTGCCGACCCCGGGGCGGATGACCCGCCTCAATCGATGCAGAGGGTAGCCTCGGCCTTGCCGTCCTTGACCGTGGTGCGGCAGCCAAAACGGTTGCTGTCGGCCTGACAGACGCCCGCCGTCGCCGTGCCGGGCGCGATTCCGCTGTTGCCGGGGATTTCGCACTGCCCCTGGCATTGCGAGGCGTCGGTGCAGCGCTTGCCCGCGTCGGCGTACTTGACCACGCACTGCCAGGATTGCATCCGACCGACCTGCTGCATCGTGCCGCCGCGCGCGGTGCAGGCGCTGGAGGAGATGGTCATCTGCGGCGGTTCGGGGGCCTCGGAGGTTGGGACCACGGGCTCGGGCGCTGGCGCGGGCGTCGGCGAGCAGGCGGCCAGCGCCAGACCGGCGGCGAAGAGAAGGGCTTTCAGCTTCATCCGACATTTCCTTTTTCGAAGCCGGTCCAGCAGTCGTCGTAGTCGAGCTGCATCAGCGGCGTCTGTTCGGCCCAGACCGTGGTGCGGATCGGCATCCGGGTCTCGAACATGAAGGCCAGGGTGTTCTCGATCTTGTGCGGTTTCAGCTCGGCCTTGGTCGCGCCGTTCCAGCTGGCCTGATCCGGTCCGTGGCCGCTCATGCGGTTGTGCAAGGAGGCGCCGCCGGGGGCGAAGCCGCCCGCCTTGGCGTCGTACTCGCCGAAGATCAGCCCCATGAACTCGCTCATGACGTTGCGATGGAACCACGGCGGGCGGAAGGTGTCCTCGGCCACCATCCAGCGCGGCGGGAAGATGACGAAGTCGCAGTTGGCCGTGCCGGGCGTGTCGCTGGGCGAGGTCAGGACGGTGAAGATCGACGGGTCGGGGTGGTCGAAGCTGACCGTGCCGATGGTGTTGAACCGCGCCGTGTCATAGCGATAGGGGGCGTAGTTGCCATGCCAGCCGACGACGTCCAGCGGGCTGTGGCCAAAGGTCGTGGCCCACAGCAGGCCGCCGTATTTCTGGACGCACTCAGTCGGGCGATCCACGTCCTCGAACCAGGCGACCGGGGTCTCGAAGTCGCGCGGATTGGCCAGGCCGTTCGAGCCGATGGGGCCGAGATCCGGCAGGCGGAAGGGGCTGCCGTAGTTCTCGCAGACATAGCCGCGCACTTCTCCGTCGACCTCAACGCGGAAGCGCACGCCGCGCGGGATGACGACCACATGGCCGGGCTGAGCCTCGATCACGCCCATCTCGGTGACGAAGCGCTGCGCCCCCTGCTGCGGCACGATCAACAGTTCGCCGTCGGCGGAGTAGAAGACCCGGTCCGTCATCGAGCGGTTGGCGATATAGAGGTGGACGCCCACGCCCGCGCCGGAATCGGCGTCGCCGTTGCCGCCATAGGTGGTCAGCCCCTCGACCCAGTCGGTCGGCGCCTCCGGCATGGGCAGCGGGTCCCAACGCATCCGGTTGGGATTGGGCGGGGTCTCGGTGAAGGGGCCGGAGCGCACCCGGCCCTGCTCGAACGGCGCATAGGGACCATGCTGGGCCGAGGGCCGCAGGCGATAGAGCCAGCTGCGCAGATTGTGATCGCGCGGCGCGGTGAAGGCCGCGCCCGACAGCTGCTCGGCATAGAGGCCCAGGGCCGGACGCTGCGGCGAGTTGCGCCCGACCGGCAAGGCGCCCTCGACGGCCTCGGTGGCGAAGTGGTTGGCGAAGCCGGTCTGATAGGCGGGCGCGTTGGATCGCGTCATGTGGTGTCTCCCTTGCGGAAGGTTTAGCCGGGCAAGCGCCCGTCGTCATCCTTCTCCCCTTGAGGGAGAAGGTGGCTCGCGCAGCGAGACGCGTGATCGGCGGGCGAAGGCGTGGTTGCGGTCGGGCGGCTTTTCCATGACGAGCCTCGGCGCTGACACCCCTCATCCGACCTGCTCCGCAGGCCACCTTCTCCCTCAAGGGGAGAAGGAAGTTAGAAGCCCTGACTGCGCGCCAGGCGTTCGGCGTGGAAGCCGGCGTCGCCGAGCAGTTCGTTGAGGACGCGGACGCGCTTCATGAACAGGCCGACGTCGAACTCGTCGGTCATGCCGACGCCGCCGTGCATCTGCACCGCCTCCTGCACCGCCAGTTCGGCGACGCGGCCGGCCTTGGCCTTGGCGACGCCCGCCGCTTGCTCGGCGTCGGGACGGCCCGCGTCGATGGCCTGAAGCGCGGCCAGGGTCGCGGCCCTGGCCAGCTCCAGTTCGGTGAAGAGGTGAGCGGCGCGGTGTTGCAGGGCCTGGAACTCGCCGATCAGTTTGCCGAACTGCTTACGGGTGCGCAGGTATTCCAGCGTGACCTTGAAGGCCTGATCCCCGGCCCCGACCAGAGAGGCGGCGGCGCAGGCCCGGCCCAGCACAAGCGCGGCGTCCAGCGGCCCCTGCCCCTCGCCCACCGCGCCGATCACGGCGTCGGCGTCCACCATCACCTCGGTCAGGGTGACGCGCGCGGCGTTGTGAGCGTCGACCATGATGGTGCGCTCGACCGCGACGCCGGGGGTCTGCGGGTCGATCAGGAAGAGGGTCAGGCCCTCGTCAGTCTGCGCCGCAACGATCAGGGTGTCGGCGACATGGCCGTCCAGCACGAAGCCCTTGGCGCCGTTCAGTTTGAAGCCGTTTCCGGCGCGTTCGGCGCGCGTGGCGATCTTCGACGGGGCGTGCTTGGGGCCCTCATCGACGGCGAGGCTGAGGATGGCCTCGCCCGCTGCGATACGGGGCAGCCAGGCCTTCTGCGTCTCCGAGCCCGCCGCCTTCAGCACGGCCGCGGCCAGCACCGACGAGCCCATGAAGGGCGAGGGCGTCAGGGTGCGGCCCAGGCTTTCGGCGATGACGCCCGCCTCGACGGCGCCGAGGTCCGAACCGCCGTCCGCCTCGGGGATGACGACGCCAGCGAAGCCCATCTCGCCAAAGGCCCGCCACAGATCGCGCGAGACGCCGTCGGCGTCGCGGCTGTCGCGCAGTTGGCGCAGGTGGGCGATGGGGGCGTTTTCGTTCAGGAAGCCGTCGGCGGCGTCCTGAAGCATGGTCTGCTCTTCGGTCAGGATCAGGGGCATGGGCTCAGGCTCCCGGCAGTTGCAGCAGGTGTTTGGCGATGATGTTCAGCTGAATTTCGCTGGTGCCGCCCTCGATGGAGTTGGCCTTGGTGCGCAGCCAGTCGCGGGCGGCTTGGCCCTCCTTCGAGCGCTCGCCCTCCCATTCCAGCGCGTCCGAACCGCCCGCCGCCATGGCCAATTCGTGGCGGCGCTTGTTCAGTTCGGAGCCGTAGTATTTCAGCATGGAGGCGATGGCCGGATGGGCCTGCTTGGCCTTCACCTGATCCCCCACCCGCTCCATGGCCAGACGGAAGGCGGCGGCGTCGATGTCGTAGTCGGCGATGCGGGCGCGCAAGAGCGGCTCGTCCAGCCGACCGGCCTCGTCCACCCCGAGCGCATCGGTCGCCACCTGGCCCAGGGGGCGGCCGACGCCGACATCGCCCATGGCGCCGATCATGGTCCGCTCGTGCGCCAGCAGGGCCTTGGCCACGTCCCAGCCGCGGTTCAGGGTCCCGATCAGGTTTTCCTTCTCGACCCGCACGTCGTCGAAGAAGGTCTCGCAGAAGGGCGACTTGCCGCTGATGAGCGTGATGGGACGGGTGCTGACGCCGGGCGTCGCCATGTCGAACAGGACGAAGCTGATGCCCAGGTGCTTGGGCGCCTCGGGGTCGGTGCGGACCAGACAGAAGATCCAGTCGGCCTGATCGGCGTAGGAGGTCCAGACCTTCTGGCCGTTGACGATCCAGTGGTCGCCGCGATCCTCCGCCCGCGTCTGGATCGAGGCCAGATCGGAGCCTGAACCCGGCTCGGAATAGCCCTGACACCAGCGAATCTCGCCGCGCACGATGGGCGGCAGGAAGCGCTGCTTCTGCTCCTCGGTGCCAAACGCCAGCAGGGCCGGGCCCAGCATCCAGATGCCGAAGCTGGCCAGAGGCATCTGCGCCTTGATGCGGCGCATCTCCGACGCCAGCACCTTGGCCTCTTCACGGGACAGGCCGCCGCCGCCGTAGGCGCTGGGCCATTCCGGCGCAGTCCAGCCGCGCGCCGCCATCCGCTCCATCCACAGCTTGTGGGCCGGGGTCTTGAAGACGGCGTTGCGGCCGCCCCAGACATAGTCCTCGTCGCCGTCGCGCGGGCCGCGCACTTCAGGCGGACAGTTGGCTTCCAGCCAGGCGCGCGTCTCGGCGCGGAACGTCTCCAGATCGGTCATCTGCGTGCCCTTGCTGCGTTTCCCTGAAGCGAGGCTAACAGCAATCCGTTGCGATTGGCTACGGTCTCCTGGGTGCGGAAACACCTTGGCTGTTCGAGCGTTGCTTCAGACCTGAGGGAGCCCGTTCCATGACCCTGTTGACCCGCATCGTCTTCGGCGGCGCCAGTCTGTTGCTGCTGCTTCTGGCGCTCGGCCTGGTCTTTCTGGGCGTCGGAGACGCCCTGCGGGCCGTGGTCAGCCCCGACCATTCAGGCGTGGACGCCCTGCTGGACGTGCTGGGCTATGTCATCGTCGCCATCGCCGTCTTCGACGTGGCCAAATACCTGTTCGAGGAAGAGGTCCAGCGTGACAAGGAGAAGCGCAGCGCCGCCGAGGCCCGGCGCAGCCTGACCAAGTTCCTGTCCACCATCGTCATCGCCGTCTTCCTGGAAGCCCTGGTCGTGGTGTTCAAGACGGCGCGCGAGGATGTGAGCCAGCTGATCTATCCCACCGCCCTGCTGGTCGCGGCCGTGGTCGTGCTGGTGGGCCTGGGCGTCTATCAGCGCTTCTCGGCCGCCGTCGAGCAGAAGGTGGGGGCCGAGGACGAAGCCGCTGACCGCGAAGACGCCGCCAGGGATCACCGCCCAGCGCGGCGCAAGCCGACGGGCAGCCCCCCGGCCTGAGGCTCGCCCGCCCTACTTCTTCGACGGCAGGAAGGGCGAGAAGGTGATGACGGTGAAGGTGTCGCGGATGTGCGGACGCGTCTGCACCTGCTTGGTCACAAAGGTCCCGATGTCGGCGTCTTTCGGCAGCTGAAACTTGGCCAGCAGGTCGTGCTGACCCGAGGTCGAGTAAACTTCCGACACGTTTTCAACGTTGTCGACCAGATCGGCGGCGACGTCGTTGGCGTAGCCCAACTCGCATTTGATGAAGACGAAAATGGCGGTCATCATGGTCGGAACCTCCCGTTCAAGCGGAGGTGCATAGCGGATGGAAACGGCATGGGTAAGGCTCCGGCGACACTGACGGCCCCTCCAGTCGACTTTGAGGCGGCCTACAACAATCGCGAACGCGTGCCGGGACACCCGGCGATCCTGAAACGATGGCGAGAGGATTCGGCCCGCGTCATCGACGCCCGCCGGCCCGAGACCGTCGAATACGGCCCCGGCGAGCGCCAGAAGATGGAGTGGTTCGACGCCGGATCGGGCGCGCCGACCGCCATCTTCATCCACGGCGGCTACTGGCAGGCGCTGGACCGGGCCTGGTTCGCCTGGGTCGCGCCCGCCCTGCTGGAGCATGGAATCAGCGTGGTCATTCCCGGCTACGACCTGGCCCCGACGGTCAAGGTGGGCGCCATCATCAGCCAGATGCGCCGGGCGACCGAGCTGGTGCGCGACCGCACCGGCAAGCGGCCTCTGATCTTTGGTCATTCGGCCGGCGGGCACATGGCGGCCTGTATGCTGTCCGAAGGCCGGGCGCGGGCGGCGCTGGCCATCTCGGGCGTGTTCGACATCGAGCCCCTGATCCACACCTCTTTGAACGAGGCTCTGGGGCTGGACGCCATGACGGCGCGCGCTCTGTCGCCGATCCACTGGCCCGCGCCCAACGGCGGGGCGCCGGGCGGGCGAACGCTGGACTGCTGGGTCGGCGGGGCGGAAAGCAACGAGTTCATCCGCCAGAGCCGCAGCATGGCTGCCGAGTGGGGCGGCAAGGGCGCCGACACCCATGTCGAGGTGCTGGACGGGCTGGACCACTTCACCATGCTGGACCCGCTGGCCGACAAGGACAGCCGCATGGTCAAGCGGCTGGTCACTCTGGCGACCGCCGAATAGGCGCCGCTTACCGGGATTGATCGGCCTTCCCTTGACGGGGAGGCCGTGACCCGCCGATCTGCGGGCCTACCCAAGGAGACCATCATGCGACATGACCGCCTCAGCGTCCTGACCGCCCTCGAAAGTCAGGGCGTGGTCCCGGTCTTCTATCACGCCGACCCGGAGGTCTGCGCCGAGGTGATCCGGGCCTGCGCCCGCGGCGGGGCCAAGGCCATCGAATTCACCAACCGCGGCGACTTCGCCTGGGAAACCTTCACCGCCCTGTCGAAGCAGTTCGCCCGGACCGACCCCGACATCATCATGGGTGTCGGCTCGATTCTGGACGCCCCGACGGCGGCCCTCTATCTGGCCTCCGGCGCGCGCTTCGTCATCAGCCCCTGCCTGATTCCCGAGGTGGCCCAGGTCTGCAACCGCCGTCAGGTCGCCTATTCGCCGGGCTGCGGCTCGGTGCGCGACATTTCGGAAGCGCAAAGCCTCGGCTGCGAGATCGTCAAGCTGTTCCCCGGCGCCGCGGTCGGCGGACCGGACTTCGTCAAGGCGGTGCTGGGTCCCATGCCCTGGACCAAGATCATGCCGACCGGCGGGGTGGACCCGGACGAGGCCTCCATCGCCAAATGGTTCGGATCGGGCATCGTGGCGGCGGGCATGGGCTCCAAGCTGATCACCGACGCGGCCATTCAGGCGAAGGACTGGGCCGGGATCGAGGCCAAGGTGCGCCAGACGGTCGAGGCGATTGCGGCCTTCCGAAACAAGTAGAGCCGCTTCTCCCTCCCCGTTCGGGGAGGGTGGTCGCGCAGCGACCGGGTGGGGAGGGCGCGGCGATCCGGACGCACGGACGCAGCGCTTGATTTGCCTGGCCGCCCCCACCCGTCTGACGCTTCGCGTCAGCCACCCTCCCCCAAGTGGGAGGGAGAAACTGCGCTCAAGCAGCGCGCGACCGCGTCGCGCGCGATAGCGCCCCAACAAAAAAGGCCCCGCCGGTCGAACCAGCGGGGCCTTCTTTATTCAGAACCGAAAGCGGATCAGGCGGCTTCGGCGGCGGCCTTGGCCAGCTTGGCCTGGTGGGCGGCCATGCCGGCGGCGATCAGCTCGGCGGCTTCGCCGGCGTCGCCCCAACCTTTGACCGTGACCGACTTGCCCTTCTCCAGGTCCTTGTAGCGGGTGAAGAAGTGCTCGATCTGCTCGATCAGGATGGCGGGCAGCTGACGATAGCTGGAAACCTCGGTGTAGTAGGGGTTCAGCTTGTCGACCGGCACGGCCAGGATCTTCTCGTCGCCGCCGGCTTCGTCGACCATCTTCAGCACGCCGATGGGGCGCGAACGGATGACGCAGCCCGGCACCACCGGGGTCGGGTTCAGCACGATGACGTCGCAGGGGTCGCCGTCGTCCGACAGGGTGTGCGGCACGAAGCCGTAGTTGCCCGGATAGTACATGGCGGTGTGCAGGAAGCGGTCGACGAACAGGGCGCCGGATTCCTTGTCCATCTCGTACTTCACCGGCAGGCCGCCTTGCGGGATCTCGATGATGACGTTGATGTCCCATGGCGCATTCGGGCCGACCGGAATGGCTTCGATGTTCATGTTACGCTCTTGTTGCAGGTGCGAACGGGGAGATTGGGGCGCGTGATAAGCTTTGCGTCGCCGAACAGCAAGCTTCAGGGCGGGCTTTCTGCGGCGTTCGCCCTTGCTCCATAGGCCCGACTGAAGGCATCAACAGGGCATGAGCCTGTTCGACTGGATCGCCCTCGCCCTCTTCTTCATCGCCTGGCTCGGCTATGGCCCGATCCTGGGACTGATCGCCCGGCGCAGCGGCTCGCTGAACGACGACATGCTGGTGGTCCGCGACAGCTGGATGACGGCCATGACCCATCGCGAGATGCGGTTGATCGACAGTCAGTTGATGGGGCACTCGATCAACTCGGCCTCCTTCTTCGCCTCGACCAACCTGCTGCTGATCGCGGCGGTCGCCGGTATCCTGTTCGGCGGCGAGAACGCCCTGCGCGGTTTCGCCGCCGTAGGCGCCGAGGCGGTGCCGGTGAAGATCCTGGAGGCCAAGCTGGCCCTGGTCCTGGTCTGTCTGGCGCGCGGCCTGCTCGACTTCATCTGGTCGCTGCGTCAGATGAACTACGCCCTGGCCCTGATCGGGGCCGCGCCCGAGATCCATTCCGAAACCGACAAGGTCGCCTATGGTCACGCCGTAGCGCGAGTGCTGAACCCGGCCCTGGGCGGTTTCAGCCAGGGGGTGCGAGGCTACTACTTCGCCCTGGCGGCGGCGGCCTGGCTGTTCGGGCCGCTGTGGCTCGCCCTGGGGGTGATTTCGGCCTTCGGGCTTCTGGTCTGGCGTCAGGCGGGATCGCCGGCGGCGCGGGCGGTGCGGGCGGCGCGGCGGCTGCTGGAACGCGGCTGAAAGACTCGACGTTCACGCCCCTGGCGAAGTTCGTAACAGCCTGTGATTGCGTCTGTGGCTTCTTCGCTTGAAATATTGTGCGCTGCAACCTAACTTGGCTTTCGACGCCTCCGGGCGTCATGCCCTTCCTGGGCGTTTCCTCCCTATAGACTTTATATGCCGCGCCTCCGGGCGCGGCTTTTTTTTGCCCTTCGCCGTCAGGCCGTGAAGTCGTCGCCCAGCGCCGCAATCACCCGGTTCAGCCCCGACTGACAGCGCCCCCAGCCGACCGAGGGGCGGTTCGCCGCCTCGTCCCAGTAAAGCCGCCGGTTCAGTTCGATCTGAATCGCCTGAAAGCCCTCGTCAGGTCGCCCCCAGACCTGGGTGGCGTAACCCCCCGCATAGGGCCGGTTCAGCGCCACACGCCAACCCAGAGCCTCAAACAAGACCCGCAGACGCCGCGTCAGACCCGTGGCGCAACTGGTCCCGTGACGATCGCCCAGCACCACGTCAGGCCCGTTCAGCCCCGTGGCGCGCGCAGGCATGGAATGCCAGTCGACCAGAGCGGCCCGCCCATGAGCCTGGCGCGCCGCCTGCATCTGCTCAGCCAGAGCCGCATGATAGGGGGCATGGACCCGCGCAATCCGCCCCCTCGCCTCCGCCAGCGTCAGGCGGCGGGCGTAGAGCGGCGTCCCGTCCCCGGCCAGACGCGGCACGACGCCGTATCCCGCCAGGGTCTTCAGGCCCGGCGGCGGCGCCTCGGGGACGTCGAGGATCAGGTCCGGGTCCAGTTCGTCCGGCGCGCGGTTCAGATCGACATAGGCCCGCCCGACGCACCCGGCGATCAGCACCGCCCCCGCCGCCGCACCGGAGGCCAGCAGCCGGTCCACCGCCGCATCCTCGGCGCTGCGCAACGACGCCTCCGACAAGCCCTCGGCCGCCCCCATGTCCTCGGGATAGAGGGCGCCCGAATGGGGCGAGGCGAAGACCAGCGGGGTGGCCCGCCCGGTCTGCGCGGGCGTCAGGCTGAAGGTCGCGTCGGTCGGCGCTGGGTTCATGGCTTGGCCATAGACTGATTTATCCCGGACCGCGCCCTCTACGCACTCGCCCCCAGGGTGATTTTCACGGCGAATTTACAGATGCAGGCCTAGGCTGGCCTTTGGTATTCCACGGATCTGATTTCCCTATGGCGCGTATTCTGCTGGCCGAAGACGACGGCTCGCTTCGAGGTTTCCTGACTCGGGCGCTGGAGCGCGCCGGTCACGCTGTGGTGGACTGCGAAAACGGCGACGACGCCATCGACGCTCTGGATCAGGGGCCCTACGATCTGCTGCTGACCGACATCGTCATGCCCGGCGCTGACGGGATCGAGGTCGCCCGCGTCGCTGCGGTGCGCCAGCCGGGCATCCGCATCATGTTCATCACCGGTTTCGCCGCCGTGGCCCTGTCGGCGGCCCAGGCCACGCCCCAGGCCAAGGTCCTGTCCAAACCCGTCCACCTGCGCGACCTGGTGAACGAGGTCGAACGCATGATCGCCGCCTAACGAAAAAATACGAAAAAAGAAGACACAAGCCTCTTGCGGCCCCCGCGAACTGCGGGTTATAGACGCCGCCTTCCCGCCCACCGACACATCAGTCGGACGGGCCGCAGAACAGGCGGACGCGTAGCTCAGCGGGAGAGCACTACGTTGACATCGTAGGGGTCACAGGTTCAATCCCTGTCGCGTCCACCATTCTTTTCCATCACTTTGTGATCAGTCGCCAGGCGGCGCTGGTCGGCGTCGTCCGACCGCGCGCCGGGTCGCCGACGTAGCGCACAGCCACGCCCGTCTTCGGCGGGACAGCGTATCGGGCGCTCGCCGTCTGTGGCGCTCTGGTTCGGTTGGTGCTGAGGTTCAGGCGATCGGTCACATCGACACGCATCACGGTGTCGCCGTCGTTCTGAGCCCAGGCCACTGAACCTGAGCCCAGGCGCCGTCGAGGCCAGCATGATGCTGGCGGCGCCCTCGAACCTGAGACGTCGGCCTCAAGGGCCGTTGGGGGCCGCGACGTCGCCGCGGCCCCATGGGGATCACCAGCCGTACTTCATCCCGATCTCGGCGCCGTGGCTGGTGCTGGCGTCACCGAGCGCGCCGCGATAGCCGAGGCTGAGCATGAGGCGGTCGCTCAGCGACCACTCCGCGCCCAGGTTCAGGTTGATCGCATTGCGCGACCAGGCGTTCAGCGGGACC
Organism: Candidatus Brevundimonas phytovorans; assembly: GCA_029203145.1. Taxonomy (NCBI): domain Bacteria; kingdom Pseudomonadati; phylum Pseudomonadota; class Alphaproteobacteria; order Caulobacterales; family Caulobacteraceae; genus Brevundimonas; species Candidatus Brevundimonas phytovorans. The sequence goes on along the minus strand of CP119309.1, from coordinate 232,993 downwards.
AGATAGGTCGGGCTCGTGGCCCAGTCGGCGTAGCGTACGCCCTGAACCCCGATGTCCTCCAGCTCGTGCGACCATTCCACCCGCGCAGCAGGAACAAACCGGCCATAGCGGCGGCTGTCCAAGGTCCAGCGCCAGGAAGCGCCCAGATTGGCCGACAGGCTCTGTTGCCCGATCTCATCCCAGTCGAGGGCGGACAGGCCGCCGCTGGTCTCGGTGAAACCCTTCAGCGTGATGTCGCGTGCATCCAGGCGAGCATAGAAGTCGCTGGTCACACGCTCGCCTCGCAGCACACGACCGAAGGCGGCCGAGACGAAGCGCACCTCGCCGGAGCGATCGCCCTCAGCATAGCCGTCGGCCTGCCCTGCCAGGCCCTCGACCCATCGACGCGAGGTGAAGTCCAGGTCGGCATAGCCGAGCAAGCCGTCGACATAGAAGACGTCGGCAGGACGCCAGCTGGCGTAGAGAGCGCCGGTGAAGGCCTTGCCCTGGGTGAGCGAGCCCTGGTCCCCGATGCGGGTCTTGTCTTCACCATAGCCGACGCCGCCGCCGACAATCAGTTGATCCGAGACCTTGAGGTCCAGGCCCACAGTCGCGCCCTGCGTGGTGAAGCGGCTATCGCGCTGACCCGTCGCATCCTGACGGCCCCAGTCGACGGACCCGGAGGTCCACAGGCCGACCTCGGCGCCGGCGCCAGAGCCGGCCGCCGACTGAGCCGAAGCCGCGTTCAGACGGTCATCGCCTGCCGCCGCCGGGGCGGCGGTCTCGGTTCGACCGGCCCAGAGGTCCAGCCCCAGCATCTCGCGGTCGCGATCACCGCCCAGAGCGCCGGGGTCGAGGCTGCGGTCCCGACCCAGTTGACGGCGCAGGGCCTGCTGCGGATCGCGATCCGCCTCGGCGCCGTCCAGCCCCAGGTTCAGGCGCAGACCGTTGGACGAGCCATTGGTCCCGTCGTGCAGATCGCGCAGACGCTGCTGGAAGTTGTTGATCTGAGCATCAGCGAAGCGACGGGCGGCGGTGACCTGGCTGGTCGCCACCCCCCTCACCTCGGGATCCAGCGACGGATCCGGGCGCGCCTCGACCGTGACGGTCAGGGTGCTGTTGGTCGTGCCGGATGCGTTACTCAGGCTGTAGGTCACCACCGCTTCGCCCGAGAAGTCGCCGGTCGAGACGAAGGTCAGGTCATAGTCCTGGCCGACCTTGGCGATGGTCGCGGCGCCCGCCGACACGGGGGCCATCGAGACCACGGCCGCGCCGGTAAAGGGCCCGCCTTCGGCATCGCTGATCCGCACCGTCACCGGCACGCCTTGGAGGGTCTGGGCGACCAGAGCTTCCGCGACGGGCAGGGCGTTGGAGGTCAAGGACACCCGGCCCGCCGCCGAAGAGCCGAACGGCAGATCGACGACATAGTCGAACGTCGTCGTCCCGCCGTCGGGGCCGGGCGTGAAGACCAGGCTCAGCCCGTTCACCGTCGCGGCGCCGAAGGCCGGCGGACTGGTGACGCGAAGGGCCTGGAACGGCCCGCCGACCAGACCCGTGGTCGGGTTGAACGTCACCGAAGCGCCCGCGAGCACTGCGCCCGACAGATCCGGCGCCTTGCCCGCCACCTGGAAGGTGAAGGTCACGGGGGCGGAGTCGCCCCCCGGCCCATAGGCCACCACGGTGACAGTGTCCTCGCCCATGAAGTTGGCTGCGGGCGTATAGACCAGGCGATAGGTCGGCGCCGCCTTCGGACTGACTGAGCCGGTCGATTTCGCGCTCACCGCCGAAGCGTCCTCGACGACTTCCGCCGTGCCGAACAGGCTTGCGGCCGTGATGCGATAGCCGTCGATAATTCCCTGGCTTCCGGCGGCAAGGGTGACCGAGGTCGCGCCCGAGGCGCCGTTCGACGGCGGGACCACAACGGGCTGGGTCGGTTGATCAATGATCGGCGCCGCCGGCGTCGCCACCGTCAGCGACACCGTCGCCGGGGCCGACGTCCCGCCGGGACCTGTCGCGGTGACGGTGAAGTCGTCCTGACCGAAATAGCCCGTTGCGGGCGTATAGGTCACCACGTCGCCTGCGACGCTGGTCGCGCCGTGCGAAGGCGGGGTCGCCACCGCCAGGCTGGTGTAAACGCCCGTGATCGAAGCGCTCAGGTCAATCGCCGTCGGGGTGTTGTACGCCACTGCAGCCGCAGTTCCCGCAACGGTCGGGGCATCCGGCGTCGCCACCGTCAGCGACACCGTCGCCGGGGCCGACGTCCCGCCGGGACCGGTCGCTGTGACGGTGAAGTCGTCCTGACCGAAATAGCCCGTTGCGGGCGTATAGGTCACCACGTCGCCTGCGACGCTGGTCGCGCCGTGCGAAGGCGGGGTCGCCACCACCAGGCTGGTGTAAACGCCCGTGATCGAAGCGCTCAGGTCAATCGCCGTCGGGGTGTTGTACGCCACCGCAGCCGCAGTTCCCCCAACGGTCGGCGCACCCGGCGTCACCGTAATGGACACTGTCGCCGGGGCCGAAGTCCCGCCGGGACCTGTCGCCGTATAGGTGAAACTATCCGAGCCGACGTAACCGGACGCCGGCGTATAGGTGACGAGATCGCCCGACACCGTGGTCGAGCCATGTGTTGGGGCCGTCGCCACGGCGATGTCGGTATAGGAGCCGATGATAGACCCCTTCAGGTTGATCACGCCCGTCGCGTTGTAGCCGGCTACCAGGCTGGCATTCGCCGCCATCGGCGCACCGACATAGGTGAACGGATCCGCCGCCGAAGTCGCGCTGGTGCCGCCCGCCGTGGTCACGCGAATGTCCACCGTCCCAGTACCGGCCGGAGCCGTCGCCGTGATCTGGGTCGTGCTGTTGACCGTGAAGCCCGTCGCCGCCATCCCCCCGAAGGTCACCGCCGTCACCCCCGAGAAGTTCGTCCCGGTGATCGTCACCGTCGTGCCGCCCGTGGACGGGCCGCTGGTCGGCGTGATCGATGTCACCGTCGGCGCCGCCAGATAGGTGAACTGGTCCGCCGCCGAGATCGCGCTGGTCCCGCCAGCCGTGGTCACGCGAATATCCACCGTACCCGTGCCAGCCGGAGCCGTCGCCGTGATCTGGGTCGCGCTATTGACCGTGAAGCCCGTCGCCGCAGTCGCCCCAAAGGTCACCGCCGTCGCGCCGGAGAAGCTCGTCCCGGTGATGATCACGCTCGTCCCGCCCGTGGACGGCCCTGCCGTCGGCGAGACCGACGTCACCGTCGGCGCACCGACATAGGTGAACGGATCCGCCGCCGAGGTCGCGCTGGTGCCGCCCGCCGTGGTCACGCGCACGTCCACCGCGCCAATCCCCCCCGGCGACATCGCAACAATCATGGTCTCGCTGAAGATCGCAAAGCCGGTGGTCGACACCTCCCCGAATCTCACCCCCGTCGCGCCCGAGAAATTGGTCCCGGTAATGATCACGCTGGTCCCCCCCGCGGTCGGACCGCTGCTCGGCGAGATCGCCGTCACCGTCGGCACAGCCAGGTAGGTGAACTGATCCGCCGCCGAGGTCGCGCTGGTTCCGCCCGTCGTCGAGACGCGCACGTCCACCGGCCCTCCCGCGCTCGCCGGGGCTATCGCCGTGATCTGCGTCTCGCTGTCGACGGTGAAATTCATCGCCGGCGTATCGCCGAACCTCACCCCCGTCACGTCCGAAAAGTCTGTTCCGGTAATGACCACGCTCGCCCCCCCCGCGGCCAGACCGCTGCTCGGCGTGATCGACGTCACCGTCGGCGCCGTCAGATAGGTGAACTGATCTGCGGGCGAGGTCGCGCTGGTCACGCCCTGCGCCGTAACAACAACGTCCACGGTTCCCGAGCCCGCCGGCGCCGTCGCCGTGATCTGGCTCAAGCCGTTGACCGTGAAGCTGACCGCCGGCGCCCCGCCGAAGCTAACCGCCGTCACGCCCGAAAAATTGCTCCCGAGAATGTAAACCCCTGTGCCGCCTGCGGCTAAGCCCTTGTTCGGCGTGATCGCCGTCACGACAGGCTTGTCGTCATTGCGGATGGTCCCGACGCCCTGGTCGTCCCCCATGAGGGCGTTGATGGGGGTGTCTAGATTGACGAAGAAGGTTTCGTCGGCTTCGAGCTTGGTGTCGCCGCGGACGGGGACAGTCACTGTTTTCTGCGTCTCCCCAGAGCCGAAGGTCAGGAAGCCTAAGATCGACTCATAGTCGCCGCTCTGCACGGTCGCCGAGCCGTCGGCCGTGCTGAAGTTGACACCGACGAGTTGCTGGCTGGGGTGCGACAGACTGACGGTGAACCTGAAGTTGGTAACGCCATCATCGCCTTCCTCTTGGGTGACGTCGCTGATCGACACGGTCGGCGGGCCGTCTACATGGCAGGTCAGCGTGATGTTGACGACGCCGTCGCCGAACGACGCCAAGCCACCCGTTTGAGCACGCCTAGCCAGACTAACGACAAATTTATCATCAGGTTGGACGGAATTGAACACGAATGAACCGCTGCCGTTTTCGGTCCGATTGTCGATGACCGTATCCGACGACGCCAGTTTCGTCTGCCCGTTCTGCGTGTAGAAGATGGACAGAAAGCCGGACATATAGTTCCCGCTCCAAGAGTAGGTGACCCTCTCGCCATTCGCGATAGCCATTGGGGCGGTGCTTTTCTCCGTCCCGCCGGTTACATCCAGGACGAAGTTTCCGCCCATCGAATTGATCGCAATGCAACCTGGGGATTGCGCCGTCGCTGCAGAGGGGGCGACCATGGACGCCAGGGCGATCAGAAGCATCAGCAGGACACGCGCCGCCTGCCCCGTCTTCGTCATCAATGAACAGGCTGCGGCCATCACGCGGCCCGGCACCGCCTGGATCTTCGACATAGTTTAACTCCCCGATGCCGACGCGTGTTCACGGGCGCCAGCCTGTAGGGGGCTTGAATGAAGGGGAGTTATTGACCGGACGTAAACAGCAAAGCTTGGAGTGAAGACGCTTTGGATGGGCGCTGATCGACGACGCCGTCCAGCCGGCGTCCATGGCTTTCCCGCCTAGGATCGATCGATTTTGACATCCACAGGACGGTCCAGGTCGATGCCCGCCAGGTCATAGCCTCGTCGGAAGTCCATGATGTGGCGTTCCATCCACCCGCGCAGGGCCTGGGCGTCCCCCGCCCGCATCGCCTGAACGATCGCACGATGCGCCTCGACGATGCGTCGAGGAGAGCGTTCGCGCGTCGTCGGATGACTGAACAGCTTTTCGAGCGAGGGATAGAAGAGCAGGGAGACAGGCTCGCGCGACATCAGGAGCACCCGGTTATGCGTGGCCTCGGCTATGAGGGCGTGGAAAGCGACATCCAGAGCAATGATCGACCGCCCTTCGGCCTGCGCCGTCTGCATGGCCCCCAGGTTGGCTTCGAGCTTTTCAATCAGGGCTTCATCGACAAGCGGCGCGACCAGTTCGGCGGCGCAGATCTCCAGCCGCAGCGCCACCTCCCACAACTCGCGGAAGGTCACACCCTGCATCAACAAGGCGCGTGAACCGCGCGGCGCCAGTTCTTCATGATGCGGCAGGGCGGCGTGCAGGCGCCGACCGGCCTCACGCCTGACCAGCCCGCCCTGTTCCAGGGCCCGCATGCCTTCACGGACGGTGTGTCGGGTGACGCCGAACTGCTCCGCCAGTTCCGTCTCGGTTGGAAGCGGCGCGCCGGTGGCGATCCGGCCGCTGAGGATCTCTTCCTCCAGCGCGCGATGCACCGCCTCATAGGCCCGAGGGATTGTCAGGCGTTTCAACTGATTTGCCATCTAGACTCTCTTTGTCCAACAATCCAACAATAGACTAGCAGAAGGCGCCGCCTTCCCCAAACCGCTTTGAGCATTCCCGTGCCCGTTCGCCAGGCTGCCCCGCCCCAGAACGCGCCCCGGATGAATTCAAACGTCGGCGGCAAGGGTGCGGGCGGCGCGGCGTCGGAGACCTGAACCCATGACCCATCCCCTGATCGTCCGCCGCGACCTCGACTTCATGCTGCACGACTGGCTTCAGATGGAGACCCTGCTCGAGACGCCGGCCTTCGCCGACCACAGCCGCGAGAGCATCGACGCCGTGCTCGACCTGTCCGAAGCCCTGGCCGTCGATCTGTTCCTGCCCCACCACAAGGCGTCTGACGAGATCGAACCCCGGCTAGAGCAGGGGCAGGTCCTGACGCTGCCGGCGATCAAGCCGGCGCTGGAGCAATATGCCGAACTGGGTCTGTTCGCCGCCGGCTTCAGCGAAGACCTGGGCGGGCTGGGCCTGCCCTTCCTCGCCAGCATGGCCTCCTTCTCCTTCTTCGCCGCCGCCAATATCGCCACCTCCGCCTATCCGATGCTGACCACCGCGAATGCACGCCTCATCGCCACCTTCGGCTCGGCGGCGCAGGTCGAGACCTTCGCCCTGCCTCAGATCGCCGGACGCTGGTTCGGCACCATGTGCCTGTCGGAACCCCAGGCGGGCTCGAACCTGGCCGACGTTCGCACCAGGGCCGTCGCCGACGGTGACGATCACCTGGGTCCGCGCTACCGCCTGTCGGGCAACAAGATGTGGATCTCGGGCGGGGATCAGGACATCAGCGAGAACATCGTCCACCTGGTGCTGGCCAAGATTCCGGGCGCGGACGGCGGGCTGCCGGACGGCACCGGCGGCCTGTCGCTGTTCATCGTCCCCAAGATCCTGCCCGACGGTCGGCGCAACGACGTCAGCGTCGCCGGCCTGAACCACAAGATGGGCTATCGCGGCACCAGCAACTGCCTGTTGAATTTCGGCGAGGGCGACGGCGCGATCGGCTGGCGCATCGGCGCGCCCGGGCGCGGGCTGCAGCAGATGTTCCTGATGATGAACGAGGCGCGGATCGGGGTGGGCCTGGGCGCCGCAGCGCTCGGCTATCGCGGCTATCGTCATGCCCTGCGCTATGCCCAGGAGCGGATTCAGGGTCAGCGCGACGGGGTCGCGGTCGCCATCATCGAACACCCCGACGTGCGTCAGATGCTGCTGACCCAGAAGGCCTATGCCGAAGGGGCGCTGGCGCTCTGTCTCTATTGCGCGAAACTGGTCGACCAGCCCGAGGACGCCGACGCCGCCGCCCTGCTGGGCCTGCTGACCCCCGTGGCCAAGACCTGGCCGTCCGAATACGGCCTCGCGGCCAATGACATCGCCATCCAGATTCACGGCGGCTACGGCTACACCCGCGACTTCGACGTCGAGCAGTTGTATCGCGAGAACCGCCTCAACCCCATCCACGAGGGGACCACCGGCATTCAGGGTCAGGACCTGCTGGGCCGCAAGATTCTGCGCGCGGACGGCGCCGGCATGGCGGTTCTGGAGCGCCGCATGATGGAGACGTGCGCGCGTGCGCACGACGCGCCGGCCCTGGCCCAACTCGGCGACGCCCTGACCGCCGCCTGGGCTGAGGTCAAACAGACCGTCGAAGCGATCCAGGACCTGCCCGAAGCGGTCCGGCTGGACAACGCCACGGCCTTCCTTCGCGGATTCGGCCATGTGGTCACGGCCTGGCTCTGGCTCGATCAGGCCGTGGCCGCCGGCGCGGGCGGATCGGACCCCTTCCACGCCGGCAAGGTTTTCGCCTGCCGCTTCTTCTTCGAGTTCGAGCTGCCCAAGACGACCCATTGGCTGACGACGGCCGCCTCGGCCAACCGCCTGACCGCCACTGTCGCCAACGACTGTTTCTAAGCGCCCGCGCCCCTCCCCGACGCCATCGAGAGCCCGCCATGACCGACGTCTTCATCGTATCCGCCGTCCGCACCGCCATCGGGACCTTCGGCGGCTCGCTGATGAACCACGCCCCCACCGAGCTGGGCGCCCTGGTCACGCGCGAAGCCATCGCGCGCTCCGGCCTGTCGGCGGAGCAGGTCGGTCATGTCGTCTTCGGTCAGGTCATCCCGACCGAACCCAAGGACGCCTATCTGGGGCGCGTCGCCGCTGTGAACGGCGGAGTGCCTCACGGCACGCCCGCCATGACCGTCAACCGCCTGTGCGGCTCGGGCCTGCAGGCGATCATCTCGGCGGCCCAGGCCATTCAACTGGGCGACTGCGACGTCGCGGTCGGCGGCGGCGCCGAAGTGATGAGCCGCGCCCCCTTCCTGTCGACCGGAATGCGCTGGGGCCGCAAGATGGGCGACGAACGGCTGATTGACGCCCTGAACGGCGCCCTGACCGATCCCTTCGGCGACATCCTGATGGGGGTGACGGCCGAGAACGTCGCCGAACGCTACGGCGTCAGCCGCGAGGATCAGGACCAACTGGCCGTGACCAGTCAGGCCCGCGCCGCCCGGGCTATCGCCGAGGGCCGCTTCGCCAGCCAGATCCTGCCCGTTCAGATCAAGGTGCGCGGCAAGTCGGCCGAGTTCGCCGTCGACGAGCATGGCCGCGAGACCTCGATGGAAGACCTCGCCAAGCTGCGCCCCATCTTCCGGCGCGACAACGGCACCGTCACCGCCGGCAACGCCTCGGGCATCAATGACGGCGCCGCCGCCCTGGTCCTGGCCAGCGCGGCCACGGTCAGGGCCCAGGGCCTCAAGCCGCTGGCGCGTCTGGTCGCCTATGCGCATCAGGGCGTGGACCCCGCCTATATGGGCATCGGCCCGGTGCCCGCGACCCGCGCGGCCCTGCAACGGGCCGGGCTGAGCATCGCTGACCTGGACGTGATCGAGTCCAACGAAGCCTTCGCCGCCCAGGCCTGCGCCGTCACCCGCGAACTGGGACTGGACCCCGCCAGGGTCAATCCAAACGGCAGCGGCATCGCCCTGGGCCACCCGGTCGGCGCCACCGGCGCCATCATCACCGCCAAGCTGCTCTACGAGCTGGAACGGGTCGGCGGTCGCTATGGCCTGGCGACCATGTGCATCGGCGGCGGCCAGGGCATCGTCGCCATCTTCGAACGGGCCTGACCTAACCCATCCTGCGCGGACCGTCCAAGGCGCGCGACGGTTTCCCGTCCCCGCTGGACTACCCGCCCTGGCCAGCCTTGCGCATTGAGACGCAAGGGCCTTTCCACACAGCGCGGCGAACAGCCCGCGCAGGCTTCGCCTTGAGCGGCATGGCCCGGATCGGATGGCCGCCCCAGGCCGGGCCAGCTTTCAGGACTTGCGCAGGGGCGCCTTCAAAAGTAGATTTCATTTCTGGACTAATGGGGCGCCAGCATGCACGCTTGAGCGTCCAGACGACGCCGCACGCCGCCTGATCCTGACCGGAGCGACCATGACCGCCTACATTCGCGACGCCGTCCGCACCCCTCGCGCCAAGGCCCGCCCCGACGGCGGTCTGGCCGCGTTGAAGCCGCACGAACTGGTCGCCGGCCTGATCGACGCCCTGGACGCCCGCAACGACGGCGCGGCGCGCAAGGCCGACGCCCTGATCCTGGGGGCCGTGGGTCAGGTCGGGGCCCAGGGGGCCAATGTCGCCCTGGTGTCCAAGCTGCACGCGGGCCTTGCCGACGAGGCCTACGCCTTCGCGCTGAACAACTATTGCGTCTCGAGCCTGACGGCGATCGGCCAGGCGGCCAATATGGTCAAGGCCGGCGACGCCCGGTCCGTGCTGGCCGGCGGGGTCGAGATGATGTCGCGCGTACCCTTCATGGCCGACAAGGCCGACTATTACGACGACGCCGCCTTCCCCTTGCGCACGCGCTATATTCCCGTCGTTGTCGCCGCCGACCGGCTGGCCGAGGACATCGGCGTGTCGCGGGTCGAGATGGACGTGGCCGCCCTGCGGTCGCAGCAGCGCGCCGCCGCCGCCGAGGGCACGCCCCTGGTCGCCTCGCGCATCGCTCTGAACGGCCTGGACAAGGAGGAGCCCGCGCGCGCCTCGACCACCGCAGAGAGCCTGGCCGACATGCCCGCCGCCTTTGCGCCCCTGGGCGAACAATACGCCGCGGCCCTGGGCGGCCGGGTCATCGACCACCGCCACACGGTCGCCCACGCCCCGCCCATGTGCGACGGCGCCGCCCTGGCCCTGATCGACGGCGAGGCCGCCGGCGCCCGCGCCCACATCCTCGCCTACGCCGAGGCCGGCGGCGATCCCGCCGCCTCCCTGACGGCGGGCTTCACCGCCATGGACCGCGCCCTGGCCAAGGCCGGATTAGCGCTGGGCGACATGGACCGGATCGAGTTCATGGAGGCCTTCGCCGTCACCATCGTCAAATTCCTGCGCGAGCGCGACGTGGACGCCGACAAGGTCAATGTCGGCGGCGGCCATCTGGCCAAGGGCCATCCGATGGGCGCGAGTGGCGCCATCCTGCTGTCGTCCCTGCTCGATGCGCTGGACGCCAGCGAAGGGCGTTTTGGTCTGGTCGTCGCGTCGGGCGCCCAGGGCGTCGGCGCCGCCATGATCGTCGAGCGGCTGAGCCGCGCTTGAAGACCCTGCCCCATCCCTCCGGCGGCATCCAGCCGCCCTTCGCTTCCATGGCCGCCTCCCCCGCCGCCGAACCCCAAGAGACTGCATGACCTCCTCCTCGCCCGCCGCCACGATGCGCCTGCCCGTCATCGCCGCTCCCATGTTCCTGGTCAGCGGACCGGAGATGGTGATCGCGGCCTGCAAGGCCGGGATCGGCGGCGCCTTTCCCACGCCCAACTGCCGCACGGTCGAGGACCTCGACCGCTGGATGGACCAGATCACCACCGCCCTGGCCCCCGGCGACGGCCCGTGGATCGCCAATATGATCACCCACTCGACCAATACCCGGCTTGAGGAAGACCTGCGGCTGGTGGCGCAATACAAACCGCCCATCGTCATCACGGCCCTGGGCTCGCCCAAGCCCGTCATGGAGACGGTCAAGGCCTACGGCGGCCAGGTCTTCGCTGATGTCGTCAGCATGAAGCTGGCCAGGAAGGCCGCCGAAGCCGGAGTCGATGGGCTGGCCTGCGTCAGCGCCGGCGCCGGCGGCCATACCGGCCACCTGTCGCCCTTCGCCTTCATCTCGGCCGTGCGCGACTTCTTTGACGGTCAGATCGCGGTCGGCGGCGGCGTGGGCGACGGCGCGGGCATCGCCGGGGCCATCGCGGCCGGCGCCGACTATGTCTACATGGGCACCCGTTTCCTGGCCACGCGCGAGAGCATGGCCCAGCCCGAATACAAGCAGATGGTGGTCGACGCCGGGCCGGATGATCTCGTGATCTCCGACGCCGTCACCGGCACGCCCGCCTCCTGGCTGAAGCCCAGCCTGCAAGCCGCCGGCCTCGATCCGACCGCCCTGGGCGGCCCGGTCGAGCGCAACTACGCCAGCAACGGCAGCCAGAAGCGCTGGAAGGACATCTGGGCGGCCGGTCAGGGCCTGGACAAGGTTCGCGCCGTCGAACCCCTGGCCCAGGTCGTCGATCAGCTGGAGGCGGAATACGACGCCGCCCTCAAGGCTTTCGATCGGCGGACGCACGCGGCCCGGCGACGCGCGGCATGAGCGGCGTCGCCGGGAGCCTGGACGCCGGATTGCCCGTCACCTTTCGACTGGACCCGGCCGCCAGCGGAATCGCACTGCTTCAGGCCTGGATGGACGCCCCGGAAAGCGGCGGCTTTCCCCAGTTGCTCCGAACCCGCCCGGTCGAAGCGCGCGAGGGCTATGTCCGCGTCGTCTGCGACATCAACACCCGCCACGCCAACTTCGTCGGCCTGGTGCACGGCGGGGTGACGGCGGCCCTGGTCGACACGGCGGGCGGAGCCGCCGTCATGACCATTCTCGAACCCGGCCAGACGTTGCTGACCACAGACATCACTCTGCGCCTTTTGAACGCAGCGCCGATCGCGTGCGCCCGGTTAGAGGCGGTCGGCGTGATCAGCTGGCGCGACGGACGCAAGGTCATCACCGAGGTCGTCGTCTCCACGGCCTCGGGCCTGGTGATCGCTCAGGGCTCCGTGGGGGTGTCCATCCGCAGTCCCGGCTGACCCGCCGCCCACCTCAAGTTGCAATACGCAAGCGATGGCGCTCTACGACACAGCCCGGAGACATCGCGCCGCATGACCGCGCCGATAAGTAGATCACTGATAACAAGGCCGTATTTGTCGATTTCCGGCGTCCCCCCAAGAACTCCGCCGTGCGAGCCCCTGCCGATCCCGCCGCTTTTCGCGCTGTCTGAAACCTTGAGATACGGCCCGCGCCATCGCCTTCATGAGGCCCGCAACTGTGATGGCGCGATCTCGCGCGTCAGGGACGCCGTTCGCCTCCGCCTTCCATGAACCCTGAGAAAATTGTTTTAGATCAATTATTTGAATCATCTTTAAAGCAAGGAAGTCCAGGCTCTCCGCTCACAGGCCTTGCCGGAGTCAAAACGCAACCCACTGAAAAGTCTAGATAAGCAAGTTACAGAAAAAGCCTCGACATATCGACTTGCAAATAGAGATTTATTGCCGGATTGTCTCTTCTGCGGAACGGGACGGCGAAAACGTCGACCGAGCCGTCGGAGGCCAGCCCCGACGCTGCGCCCGGATCAAAAAAAGCCGAACACCGACATCCTGCCGGTGCGACGTAGAAACAACGGACCAAGCCCTGGGGAGGGAATTGAATGCGCAGACTTACCTTGGCCTGCCTCGCGACGACCGCATTGACGGCCTTGACCGTCACGCCGCACCACGCGATGGCGCAGACCAATCCCACGACGCCCTCGACCGCCCAGACCTCTGGGGTCGCGACCGTCGACGACGTGATCGTCACGGCCGACCGCCGCGAACGCCGGCTTCAGGACGTACCGAGCGCGATCACCGCCGTGACCAGTGAGCAACTGGAGCGCCAACGCATCGTCGACCTGAGCAGTCTGGCGTCCTCGGTGCCCTCGTTCAGCATGACCGAAGGGTCGTCTCTCGGCAAAGAACTGAATATCCGCGGCATCACCAGCGTCCGCATCATCGACGCCACCGCCGAGCCGTCGGTCGGTATGTTCATCGACGAGGTCTACATCTCCCGCATGGGCTCGGCCTTCACCGACTTCTTCGACCTGGAGCGGATCGAAGTCATTCGCGGCCCGCAAGGCGTGCTGCTGGGCAAGAACGTCGTCGGCGGGGCCATCAGCGTCATCACCGCCAAGCCGAAATTCGAGCCTTCAGGGCAGATGACGGCGGGCCTGGGCAACTACAACGGCTTCAACGCCAATGGCCACGTGACCGGACCGCTGACCAGCAACCTGGCCGGCCGCTTCGCCTTCCAGGTCCGCAACCGCGACGGCTATGGCCACAACGTCGTCCTCGATAGCGACATGGAGGATCTCAAGTCGCATCAGGCGCGGGCCGAACTGCTGTATCAGCCTGACGACAGCCCCCTGCGCGCCCTGTTCACCGTCGACTACGGGTCGTCGGAGTCCTCAGGCCCGTCGCGCTCCATGACCGACGATCCGTTCACGGCAGGCATCGGCGCCCTGGCGGCCTATAGCGCCGCGAACGGCCTGGGTCCGCGCGACACCCTCAGCCCGCAACGGGAATATGCCGACCGTCAGGGCGGCGGCGCCATGCTGCGGATTGACTATGACTTCGACTGGGCCCGCCTCAGCTCGATCACGGGCTACCGCAAGTCTAAGGGCGCCATGGGCTACAACCAGCTCGGCGCCGGCAACCCGCCGGCCATCGCCGACACCTTCTACTATGCTGAGGATCGGCCCGAGACGATCAGCCAGGAACTGCGCCTGGTCTCGCAGAAGAACGACAGCCGCTTCGACTGGCTGGTCGGCGCCTTCTATCAGCACGACAGCGTGCAACGCTTCGACGCCAACCGCGCCACCAGCAACAGCGGCATCGCGGCCCTGAGCGGCCACTACCTCTACACCAACGACGCCAAGATCGACACGATGGCGGTTTTCGGCCAGGTCGGCTTCAAGATCACCGACCAACTGAAGGCCACCGTCGGCGCGCGCTACACCAAGGACAAGAAGTCGGGCGAGCGCACAGCCGCCTGCCTGGAAGACGGCGGCGACGGCCTGTGCGTGGCGGCCCTGATCCTGGCCGGGGGCGAGAGCTGGACTGTCGACTACGGCAACGATTGGACGGCCTTCACGCCCCAGGGCATCCTCGAATACACGCCCCGCGACAACGTCATGCTCTACGCCAGCGTCGGCAAGGGCTTCAAGGGCGGCGGCTGGGACCATATCCCCGCGACCGAGGCCGGCGCCCGCGTCGGTTATGATCCCGAAGAGGTGATCAACTACGAGGTCGGCGCCAAGACGGATCTGTTCGACAAGCGTCTGCGCCTGAACCTCGCCGCCTTCCAGATGGACTACACGGACCTGCAGTCCCAGCAGCTGATCCTGGAATGCCTGTGCACCGTCACCAGCAACGCCGGCACGGCCAAGATCAGGGGCCTCGAGGCCGAGATGACCCTGGCCGCCACCGACCGCTTGATGCTGACCGCTTCGGGCTCGCTGATCGACGCCAAGTACGAGGAGTTCATCGCCGCCAGCGGCGCCGACTTCTCGGGCAACCGCATCCAGCGCTCGCCCAAGGACAAGTTCGACGTCGGCTTCACCTATGAGTTCGGCGAAGGCGCCTGGGACCGGGCGGTCAGCCTGAAGGCCAACTACACCCGCACCGGGGAATCCTTCTGGACGCCCAACAACACGATCAAGCAGGCCCCGTTCGGCCTGCTGGACGCCTCCCTGCGGATTCAACCGCCCAACGCCGACTGGAATGTCACCCTCTGGGGCAAGAACCTGACGGACGAGTTGTACGCCGTCGCCTCCCAGACCTTCTTCGGCGACATGATGAACTACTACGGCGCCCCGAGAACCTACGGCATCGACCTGAGCTACTCCTTCTAACCCCGACCACGCCTCCTGACCTTAGCCCGCGAAGCCCCGAAAAAGGGCCTCGCGGGCTTCTTTTATGGGCGCTAGCGGGTTCCGCTTGACCAGACCAGACGGGCGACAGACGCGCAGGGCGTCGCGCCCGTGACGGGTCCGCATCGGCGTGGCGCCGGAAGACCTTGCCGACACGCGGCCGAGCGGATTGGGAGAGACGGTCAGCCGACGGCGAGCCCAACCCAGTCGAGGGTCGCCTCGCCGTTCAGGCGGCGCATGGCTTCAAACGCAAACCGGCGCCGGGAGACCCGGCGCCGGTGCGGCCTTCGAGAGGCTCAGGTTTGACGCGATCAGGCCCCGTCGAGCGGGCGCCCAGACCTAGACCTCGGCTTCGGCGGCCGAGGCCTCGATGAAGCTCCGGCGCGCGGCCCACAGGGTCAGGCAGCCCAGCGGAATGACCACCCCGGAGATGATGCCGACCGCCACGCCGATCCTGGCCGGGTCCTTCAGCCAGTAGTCGCTGATCAGGGCCACGCCGGTCGGGCCGACGGTGAAGGCGACGATGTTGCCGATCAGCAGATAGAGGGCCATCACCCGCGCGCGCAGACGATTGGGCGCAATGGCCTGAAGCGTCGGCGCCGGCAGCCCCTGGGCCAGACCAAAGCCGAACGAGAGGCAGGCGACGGCCGCCATGGCCAGCTCACCGCTGGGCGCGAACGGCGCGGCGATCGCAAACGGCAGGGCCAGCATGGAGCCGGCGATCGCCACGCGAAGCACGGCGTCCTTGACGCCTCGCGTGGCCATATGGTCCGCCCACCAGCCGCCGAGGAGCACGCCGACCGTGCAGAAGACCAGCAGGATCACGCCATAGGTGGCCCCGATCCGGCCCATCTCCCAGCCGTAGCTGCGAACCATGAGGGTCGGCGTCCAGGTCAGATAGGCGGCGATGGCGACGCTGATCAGCGCATAGCCCAGCGACAGCAGGGCAAAGGGTTTCCAGCGACGGCGCAGAAACGCCACCAGAGACAGGCCGGTCTCCCCCTCGGCCAGCGGCTTCTCTTGCCGCTTCGGCTCGCGGATCGGCAACATGGCCAGGGCCAGGATCGGTCCCGGCAGGCTGACGATCAGGAAGGCCAGTTGCCAGCTCTTCAGTTCCCCCAGCAGCGGCACGACCACCGGCGGTGCCGAAATCGCCCACTGGATGACGGCGCCGCCGATGATCAGGGCCATGCCCACCCCGGCGATGGAGCCGATGGCGTAGACGCCCAACGGCCGCGCGCGCCTGGCCGGCGGGAAGCTGTCGGCGATCATCGAATAGGCTGCGGGCGAAAGCCCCGCCTCGCCGACGCCGACCCCGATCCGCGCCAGAAACAGCGACAGGAAGCTGCCCGCCGTGCCGCAGGCGGCGGTCATCGCGCTCCAAAAGACCAGGCTCAACATGATCAGGCCCCGACGCGAACTGCGGTCCGCCACCCAGGCGAACGGGATGCCCATGACGGTGTAGAACAGGGTGAAGGCCAGGCCGCTGAGCAGGCTGAACTGCGTATCGGTGATGTTGAGATCACGGCGCACCGGCTCGACCAGCAGAGTCAGGATCTGCCGGTCGACAAAGGCCAGGGCATAGGCCGCCATCAGGACGAAAACCGTCACCCAGGCCCGCGTCGGCGTCGGCCAATCCGCCGTCCCCGGACCAGCGCGCGGTGGGGCGGGTCGAACAGTCTGATGCATCGGCGTTTCCCAACTGTCTTCATGCAGCTGGCCGATGATTTTGCTTTTTCGTCCAAGATTGCAAGCCATTTAACGAAGCGCTCCGTTTACGGGGACGGACAAGCCTCCTATGACTTGCAAATCGAGACCCCCATCAAGATCGACCAGGTGCCCATCGTCGCCATGAAACGCTTGCTGATGATCCTCTTGACCACGGCGCTGACGCCCGTCGTCGCCCTCGCCCAGTCCCAAGCCGCAGCGCACGCTCCCCTCCAGACCGCCGCCCCGGCGACGGAGACCTATCCCGACGCCGCGGCCACCGATCCCGTCGCCATGGGCTGGATGGTCGGCTCGCCGCCGCCGCCCGAGCGGCTGATCCAGTATGACGATCTCAGCTTCATGCGCTTCCCGCAGACCCGCTGGAGCTTCTCGCACTGGCGCGAACTGCGGCCGACCGCCGAGATTTCACGCGGAGACGGTCCGGTCAGCCCGCTGCCGACGGCGGCGCGCAACGACCTGGACGCCGTGAGCTTCACCCCCATCGGCGGCGGCCAGCCCATGACCTGGGCCCAGTCGCTGGACGCCAACTACACCGACGGCGTCATCGTCATGCACCGGGGGAAGATCGTCTACGAGCGCTACTTCGGCGCGCTGACGCCCGCAGGCCAGCACATCGCCCATTCGGTGACCAAGTCCTTCGTCGGCACGGCGGCGGCCATGCTGATCGCCGAGGGCCGGCTCGACCGCGACGCCCTGGTCGTGCGCTACATTCCCGAACTGGCTGACAGCGCCTTCGCCGACGCCACGGTGGGCCAGGTGCTCGATATGACCACGGGCCTGGCCTACACCGAGGTCTATACCGACCCCAATTCCGACGCCTTCGCCTTCGTCCGCGCCGGCGGCATGATGCCCCGCCCGGCGGACTATAACGGGCCGACGACCACCTTCGACTACCTCAAGACGCTCAAGAAGGCCGGCGAGCACGGTCGGGCCTTCGCCTACAAGTCGGTGAACACCGAGGTCGCGGGCTGGCTGGTCTCGCGCGTCAGCGGCAAGCCCCTGGCCCAAGTGCTCAGCGACCGCTTCTGGACGCCGATGGGGATGGAGCGCGACGCCTATATCCAGGTCGATTCCAGCGGCGCCGGCTACGCCGCCGGCGGGCTGAACCTGCAACTGCGCGATCTGGGCCGGTTCTGCGAAATGATGCGCAATCAGGGGGCCTTCAACGGGCGCCAGATCGTGCCCGCCGCCGTGGTCGCCGACATTGCAAACGGGGGAAGCCCCGAGGCCTTCGTCAGCGCCGGCTACAAGACCCTGCCGGGCTGGAGCTACCACGATCAATGGTGGGTCTCTCATAACGACCACGGAGCCTATATGGCGCGCGGCGTCTATGGGCAGGCCTGCTATGTCGATCCCAAGGCCGAGATGACCATCGTTCGCTTCGCCTCGAGTCCTCTGGCGAGCAACGCCCTGCTCGATCCGACCTCCCTGCCCGCCTATCAGGCCGTCGCCGATCATCTGATGGCGACGGACCCGCGTCCCTGACACAGATCGACCTCCCCTGGCGTCGCGCCGGAGGAGGTCGATATCGCCGCATGGGCGCCCGTTAGGAGAGGCTCAGACCCCGATCAGCAGGCTGACGGTCGTCGTCGTCGATCCGCCGATGTTCAAGGTCTGCACGTTCTTCGCCCCCTCGACCTGATTGGCGCCGGCCTGGCCGGTCGTCTGCTTGAAGGCGTCCAGCGCCATGCGCACGCCGGTCGCGCCCACCGGGTGACCACAGCCGATCAGACCGCCGGACGGATTGATCGGCAGCTTGCCGCCCATCTCGATATCGCCCGCCTCGATGGCCTTCCAGTTCTCGCCGGGCGCGGTCAGGCCCAGATGGTCGATGGCCATGTATTCGGTCATCGAGAAGCAGTCGTGGGTCTCGACCAGGTCGATCTGTTCCAGCGGCACTCCGGCGCGCGCGCGGGCCTCCTCGATGGCGCGGCGGACCTGCGGGAAGACGTAGTCCTGGCCCTCGCTGGCGGCGATCTTCCTGGCGTAGCTGATCGGCGAGGAACGGTGGCCCCAGCCCTTGATGCGCGGCAGGCTCTCGAGCGGGATGCCCCGCTTCCTGGCGTATTCGGCGGCGCGCTCAGCCGAGGCCAGAACCACCATGGCCGATCCGTCCGTGACCTGACCGCAGTCGGACTTGCGCGTGCGGCCCTCGATCACCGGGTTGGCTTCGTCGTCGTCGCTGAAGCTCAGATTGTTGAAACCCCAGCCCCGCGTCTGGGCGTTCGGATTGGTCTTGGCGTTGGCGAAATTGATCTCGGAAATGCGGCGCAGATGGCGTTCGTCGATGCCGTAGCGGCGATCATATTCGTCGGTCAGATCCGAAAAGGCCCGCGGCCAGACATAGGTGGCGTCGCCATACTCGTGACCATGCCAGGCCGCCGCCCCCAGATGCTGCGCGGCCGTGACGCCGGGGACATTGCGCATCAGCTCCAGCCCCAGCACCGCCGCCGTGCCGTAGCGGCCGGATTCGATGTCGGCGCAGGCCGCCAGCAGGGCGATGCTGCCCGAGGCGCAGGCCGCCTCATGCCGCGCGGTCGGCAGGCCGTCGAAGTCGTCATGGCTCATGGCGAAGAAGCCGCCCAGCAGGCCCTGGCCTGCGAACAGGTCGCCGACGAAATTGCCCACATGGCCCACGTCGATATCCGTCGGCGCGAGATCGACCGCCGCCAGGCCCTCGCCCACGGCCTGAGAGAAGCCGTCGGCCATCTCCATGCCTTCGCGGGCCCAGTTCTTCGAAAAGTCCGACTGCCAGCCGCCGAGGATATAGGTCATGGCTCAGTTCCCCTGGGGTGCAGCGGAAGGCTTGAAGGCCTGGGCGGCGCGGATGGTCGCGCCTTGCGACCAGGTGGCGTGGGTGCCGCTGGAGATCCGCGCCGGCAGGATGATGCGGGCCACCGGACCTTCGGCCAGCTTGCGCGCGTCATAGATGACGCATTCCGAACGATCCTCGACCATGTCGGTGATGAAGGTGATCAGATAGCCGTCGTCCTCCTCGGTCGCGCCGACGCGGGGCGCGAAGCCGGGCTCGGAGCCATAGCGTTCGGGGCCGAAGTCAATGGACTGGCTCTCGCCCGTATCCATGTCGTGCTTGACCAGACCGGTGAACAGGAACCAGCCCGGCTTGGACACGGCGCTGTAGGCGTAGCGGTATTTGACGCCGGCGAACTGGTTGTTGATGACGCCGAACTCCAGAACCCGATCGTCCAGACGGGTCTCGGTCGTGGCCCCGGTCTTCAGGTTGAAGCGCCAGCGGTGCAGCTTGGGCTGCAGCATGTTCTGGTCCAGGAAGGTCATGATCCGCTCATAGGCGGGCCAGGCGTCGGGGCTGGTGTCCGGCACCGGATTGTCCTGGAAATAGCCGTCCATGACGATCTCGTCGCCGTCTTCCCAGGCGTTGAGGAAGTGCAGGACATAGGTGGCGTCGCCCTCGAACCACTGGACGTCCTCGGCCCGGCCAAAGCGCGGAATGATGCCGAAGCGCGACTTCATCTCGGGATGGAAACGGGCGACATGATAGCCCTTGGGCAGCAGGTGCTGCTCCCAGAACAACGGGAAGTCGTTGAGGATCGAGTAGTGGGTCGTGAAGGCCATGTCGTGCGGCAGGCGCGGCCCGGGCAGGGGCACTGGCGTCAGATGCTTCAGCTGATTGTCCGCCCCGACGACGCCGTAGTGCATGTAGGGCGCGGTCTTGGAATAGTTGAAGAACAGCAGCTCGCCGGTCTTCTCATCGACCTTGGGATGGGCCGAGATTCCCTGCGGCGGGCACCAGGCGTCGGTTCCCAGCGGCGCCAGGGTATAGGGGTCCAGCCGGTAGGCCTCGCCGCACTGATAGAAGGTCGAGAGGATGGCGCCCGCGTGAATGATGACGTCGGTCGAGGAGGAATCCTTCAGCCCGCCGTGTGCGCCCCAGCCCGGCTGCTCCGACAGCGACGGATGCTCGGCCAGACCGGCCCACAGGGCGCGGCCCGCCGCCTGTTCGGCGACAAAGCCCTTGGTGCGGACAAAGCGGTTGCGATAGGCGGCCTTGCCGTCCGCAAAACTGATGGCGTGAACCATGCCGTCGCCGTCGAACGGGTGATAGCGGCCCAGCGGCTGCTGGATCGGGTTCTCGGTGTTGCGCACATAGACGCCGTCGATGTCGGTCGGAATCCGGCCGATCACGACCATGTCCTCGGCCGTGTGCTCGGTATGCTGCGGCGTCCAGGCGCCGGTCATATAGGGATGGTCGGTCGGTTGAAGCGTGACCTTGAAATCGGTCGGACCGGCGTCGGTCAAAAGATCGGCGCGCGCGGCGCCGGTGCGTTCGAGACCCATGAGATTCTCCTGACGCTTGGTGGCCGCAGCCACAGTGGGTTGCCTATGAATACCATCGTTGCAGCCGTTGGCGAGAGGTTTTAGTATCAATTCGAAAGTCACGCCGAAAACGGCGGACTGCAGGAGGAACGCCCATGTCCAGCCCGGCCTCGCCCGCCCTTGATTTCGACGGGCTGCGCCCGCCCAGCCCCTTCATGACGGCCGAGCACGACCAGTGGCGCGCCCATCTGCGCGCCTTCATCGACAGCCACGTCGCGCCGCATCTGGACGCCTGGGACGCGGCGTCGGACTTTCCCGAAGCCCTCTACAAGCAGGCCGCCAGGGACGGCGTCCTGGGCATGGGCTTCCGTGAGGACCTGGGCGGCACGGGCGAAAACATCGACCTCTATCACCGCATCATCTTCGCCGAAGAGTTCTTCCGCATGGGCTCCGGCGTGGTGTTCGCCGACCTGGCCACGCCGTGGATCGCCCTGCCCCCGATCATCAACGGCGGCGCGCCGGAAATGCTGGACCGCGTCGCCCGCCCCGTCCTGGCCGGCGACAAGAAGATTTCCTTCGCCGTCACCGAGCCCGGCGGCGGCTCGGACGTCTCGGGCTTCGTCACCACCGCCGAGCGCCGGGGCGACCACTTCATCGTCAACGGCGGCAAGACCCTGATCTCGGGGGCCATGAAGGCGGACTTCCTGCTGACGGCGGTGCGCACCGGCGGGCCTGGCATAGGAGGTCTGTCGCTGCTGCTGATCGAAACCGACCGCCCCGGCGTCACGCGCGGCTCGGTTCCGGGCCTGGAATGGTACAACCGCAACAACGGCTGGCTGAAGTTCGACAATGTCGAAGTGCCGGTCGGCAACCTGATCGGGGTCGAGAACCGGGGCTTCGCCGGCCTGGCCCACCAGTTCAACATCGAACGTTTCAGCGGCATCGCCGCCACCCTGGCCATGGCCCGCACCAGCATCGCCGAGGCCGTCGCCTTCGCCCGCGAGCGTCAGACCTTCGGCAAGCGGCTGATCGACCACCAGGTGATGCGCCACAAGATCGTCGACATGATCCAGCGCCTCAACGTCTCCTACGCCTTCCTCGATCAACTGGTCTGGCGCTTCAGCCGGGGCGAGACGCCGGTCGCCGATCTGGCCCTGATGAAGGTCCAGGCCACGACCACCCTGGAGCATTGCGCCCGTGAGAGCCTGCAAGTCCTGGGCGGCCGCGCCTATACCGGCGGCAATCGCGTCGAGCGCATCTATCGTGAGGCCCGCATCTTCGTCATCGGCGGCGGTTCCGAGGAAATTCTGCGCGATCTGGCCGCCAAGCAGATGGGCTTCTGACCCAGGATCTCTCCCCGAGAGGGCGCAGTTCCGCAAACGGCCACACAGGCTGTCGGCGGCGCTGCGCGCGGCGGATCCCCCGACCTCGCCCGGCCTGAGACGGGACGATCAAATAGCTTTTGTAATAAGACTAATAACCGTGCTTGACTGCCCCGCAGTGGAATACGCTCATCGCTCCGCCCTCTCGGCAGGATGGAGCTGGAGGAAGCCTGATGAACACCTCTCCCGGTCTTGAGCTCAGTTGGTTCGACCCGACCCCGCCCACCGCCGACCAATGCGTGATCGCCAATCTGGTGGATCGCTACGCCGCCGAAACGCCGGACAAGCTGTTCATCCGCTTCGAGAACGGCGAGACCTGGACCTGGGCCGAAACCCGCCAGAAGGCGCTGGAGACCGCCGCCGCCCTTCAGGCGCGCGGCGTCCGACACGGCGACATCGTCGCCGCCTGGGCGCCCAATTCACCCGCCCTGCTGCGCGCCTGGTTCGGCGCCAACTACGCCGGGGCGGCGCTGGCCCCGATCAACACCAGCTTCCGCGGCAAGCTGCTGGAGCACGCCATCCGCAAGACGGGGGCGACGACCCTGATCATCCACCCGGACCTGGTCGAACGCCTGGAGGGGTTGTCGCTCGCCGCCGTCGAACGGCTGATGCTGACCGGGCCATCGGTTTCGGACCTCGACCTGGGCGTCGCCGTCGAGCCGGCCTCGGCCCTCGCGGGCGACGCGGCCGCCTATCGCCCGGTCGAGAGCCATCCGTGGGACACGCCGGTGATCATCTTCACCTCGGGCACCACCGGGCCGTCGAAGGCGGTGCTGACCTCCTATGTGCAGGAGTGGACCACCGCGCGCGTGACCTATGGCTACATGAACGGCGACGACCGGATGCTGGTCAATCTGCCCATGTTCCATGTGGGCGGCATCTCGGCCATTACCGCCGCCGTGGCCTGCGGCGGCTCGGTCGCCCTGTTCGAGGCCTTCGACACCTGTCGCTTCTGGGACATTGTGCGCGAGACGCAGTCCACGGTGTGCAGCGGCCTGATCGGCGCCCTGACCTCCTTCCTGATCAAGGAACCGCCGCGCGCCGACGACCGCGACAATCCGCTGCGCATCGTCACCCTGTCCCCCATCACGGAAGAGACCATGGCGCTGGCCGAGCGGTTCGGCTTTGACTACGTCACCGGCTTCAACATGACCGAGGTTTCCGCCCCGCTGATCAGCGCGGTGAACGAAAAAGTCATGCGCAGCTGCGGTCGGATGCGCGTCGGCATGGACTGTCGCGTCGTGGACGCCAACGACATGGAGGTGCCGCACGGCGAGCCGGGCGAACTGGTCATCCGCTCGGAAAATCCGTGGACCATCACCAAAGGCTATCTGGGCGATCCCGAAGCCACGGCCGCGGCCTGGCGCAACGGCTGGTTCCACACCGGCGACCTGGTCAGACGCGATGAAGAGGGCTGCTTCTTCTTCGTCGACCGCAAGAAGGACGCCATCCGCCGTCGCGGTGAGAATATGTCCTCGCTCGAAATCGAGATCGAGGTCTGCGGCCACCCCCACGTTCGCGAAGCGGCCGCCTATGGCGTCGACCTGCCCGGCGGCGAACAGGAGGTGATGATCGCAGTCGCTCCGGTTGCGGGCGCAGTCATAGATCCCAAGGCGCTGATCGAATACCTGCTGCCGCGCATGACCCATTTCATGGTGCCGCGCTATGTTCGGGTCGAGGTTGAACTGCCGAAAACCCCGACCAACAAGATTCAGAAGGTCGCCCTGAGAGCCGAAGGCGTCACCGATCAGACCTTCGACCGCGAAACGGCGGGCCTGCACGTCCGACGTCAAAAGCTTTCGATGGGTTGAACGACCGTCACTGAACCGCCAGAACAACAATATGACGTCTCGCGCCAAGCCCAAGACCAGAATGGTCCCGAAAAGCTCAGTCAACCGGGCGCTCAATGCTTTGGGCGACCGCTGGAGCCTGCTGGTCGTGCAGGAAGCCTTCCTTGGCGCGACACGGTTCGAGGAGTTTCACGAGCGGCTGGGCGGCGCGCGCAGCACCCTGTCCAGCCGCCTCCAGGCCCTGGAGCGCCACAACATCCTGGAGAAACGCCCCCAGCGCGAGGGCGGCGCCAGGATGGTCTACCACTTGACCCCTCAAGGGTTGGCCCTGTTCGAAATGATGATCCTGATGTGGGGCTGGGGCGTGCGCTGGGGCGTCGGCGGCGCCCGCACTCCCACCGTCTTCACCCACGAGGACTGCGGCAAGGCCATGCTGCCCGAGGCGCGCTGCGGTCATTGCGGCGAACCCCTGACGCTGCACACCTGCACCTATAGCGCCGGCCCCGGCGAGGGCATGGAGGCGCTGCCGGTCCAGCGGATGCACCGCAAACGCCAGCCGACGGATGAGGCGCCGGCCTTCGAACTGGTCGACCTTCTCGGCGATCGCTGGACCTCGCTGGTCGTCAGCGTCCAGTATTTCGGCGTCCACCGGTTCGACGAAATGCAGGAAATGCTGGGCATAGCCTCCAACATCCTGACCGACCGGCTGCGGACGCTGGAAGCTTCGGGCATCTTCGAGCGACGCCTCTACGAGATCACGCCGCCCCGCTACGAGTACCGCCTGACCAAGAAGGGCATGGACCTCTACGCCAACGCCCTGACCATGATGAGTTGGGCCGATACCTGGTTGAAGGACAAGGCCGGCCCTCCGGTCCAGATCACGCACAACTGTGGCGCGGCGCTCGACATCAAGGTCGCCTGCAGCGTCTGTCATGGCCCGCTGACCATGGACAATGTCTCGCTCAAGGTGGGCAAGAGCCGCGCACCGGCCTGACGCTCACCGGCCCGCCAACAAAGCTTGCATACGTGGACTTTTGATCCTAGCCTCGGTCAACACTCATGATCGGAGGATGCGCCGTGGGCCAGCATATGAAGCCGTCGAAGTCGTGGACCGAGGTGTCCGCATGAGCCGCCCGATCGAACTTCTGCGCCAGTTGATGGTCGCCTCCGAGGCGCGCGACACCCCCGCCTTCGTCGGCGCCTTCGCCCCCGATGTGGAGTATCACTATCATGTCGGTTCTCGCCCGCTGATCGGTCGCGACTGGGTCGAGAAATTCATCACCAAATACTGGGCCAACCACACCGAGACGAAGTGGACCCTGGTGAACTGGGCCGAGAACGGCGACGTCCTGATGACCGAGGGCGTCGAGGAATACGTCAACGCCGCCGGGGTCAAGGTGGCCCACCCCTATATGGGCGTCATCGAGTTCAAGGACGGCAAGGTCGTCGCCTGGCGCGACTACTTCCAGATGAAGGATCCGGCCGCCGCCTAAACGGCCCCGGTGCGCGCCGCGCGCAAGGCTCCCCTGCGGACCTTGCCCGCGTCGTCGCGCAGCCGTTCGGTCGTGATCTCGAACCCGCGCGGCAGCTTGTAGGAGGCGATACGCTCGGCCAGGAAGGCCCGCAGGGCCGTCTCGTCCAGCGTCGCCGGCGTCTCGATAATGGCATGGACGCGTTGACCCAGGTCCGCGTCCGGCAAACCGATCACCACGCTGCACAGGACCCCGGGGAAGGCGTCGATCGCCGCCTCGACCTCGGCCGGATAGATGTTGGCCCCGCCCGAGAGGATCAGATCGACCCGCCGATCGGCCAGGAACAGATAGCCGTCGGCGTCCAGATGCCCCATGTCGCCCAGGGTCTCGAAACTGCCCTGAGCCTTGGGCTCGGCCCCCAGATAGCGATAGGTGGCGCCTTGGCCCCTCGCGGGCAGGAAATAGACCTCGCCGATCTCGCCCGGCGCGCACGGGGCGCCATCCTCGTCCAGCACCTTGAGCTCATAGCCGGGCAGAACACGCCCGACCGAGCCCGGGCGCTCCAGCCAGTCCACGCCGTTGATCGAGGTGCCGCCCAGGGCTTCGGCGCCGGTATAGATCTCCCACACCGTCTCGGCCCCCAGCCAGTCGATCCAGTTCCTCTTCAGCCACGGCGGACAGGGGGCCGCGATATGCATGACCGCGTCCAGCGACGACAGGTCGAAGCCGGTCCGCACCTCGTCGGGCAAGGTCCAGATGCGGTGCATCATGGTCGGCACCTGATACAGCCAGTTGACCCTGTATTGCTCGGCCAGCCTCAGGGTCTCGACGGGATCAAAGCGCGGCATGATGACGACGTGCAGGCCCCAGCCCATGGCCAGGGTCGTGATCCCGAACGGCGCCGCATGATAGAGAGGGCCGGGGTTCAGCAGCACGTCGCCGGGCAACATCCCCAACAGGGTCATGTCGGGGTCGGCCAGGGCCGGGGTCATGTCCACGATGACCTTGGGTCGCCCCGTGCTGCCGCCGCTGGCGATGGCCTTCAGGTGCCGGGATGCGATCTCGGGCAAGGGGCTGTCGTCGGCCTCGGCGTCATGGGTTTCGGCCTCGGACAGGCGCGGCCAGACGCCCGCCCGCGCCGCGTCCTCGATCACGATCAGGCGCGGCTGCAACAGGTCGAGGATCGCCGACAGCTCGATGCCGGGCAGGCGGTGGGACAGGGGCGCTGGCGTCGCGCCCAGCGCCCAGGCCGCAAAGGCCAGTTCCAGAAAGGCCGGGCCATTGGGCAGGGCGATGGCGACGAAATCTCCCTCGACCACCCCCGCCGCCGCCAGGGTCCGCGCCCGCCGATTGACCCGCGACGCCAGCTGCCGCCGGGTCAGGGTGACGCCCTCGAACGTCAGGGCCGGCGCGTCAGGCTGGCGCTCGGCGTGGATGTTCAACAGCACGCCGACCGCCCGGGGCGAGGGCGTCGCCTCGCCGGGGGCCAGAAGGCTGCGGGGGCGATCGGGTTTCCGCACGCGCGCTCCTCCGACTAGGCGCCGGCGCGGGCGGCGCGCTTGGGCGGCCACGGCACCAGGGGGCTGGTCCGCGCGATATATTCGGCATAGCCGGGGCGCTGATAGGTCAGCCGCTTCTCATAGGACGGCCCGCCGCTGTAGCGCAGGAACATGGTCAGCAGCAGCAGGGGCCCGAAGATGGCGGCCAGACCCAGCGAGGTCTCGGCCGCGATCAGCCACAGGCCGAACCAGACGCACAGATCGCCGAAATAGTTGGGGTGACGGGTGTAGCGCCACAGGCCGGCGTCGAAGACCTTGCCCTCGTTGGCGGGATTGGCCTTGAAGCGGACCAGTTGGAAATCGGCCAGGCTCTCGAACAGGATGCCGAACGCCGCCAGCCCCGCACCGATCCAGCCGACCACGCCGATGATCGCCGGCGCGCTCGACATCTGCCCCAGTTGCACGGGCAGGCTGACCACCCACAGGATCGGCGCCTGGAACATGAAGACCATGCGCCACGCCGCCTTGGGATAGCTCCAGCCCTTCGTCACCTCGGCGCGGCTCAGCATCTTCACATAGCGACGATCCGGGCCATGCTTGCGCCAGCGCCACAGGATGTAGAGGCCGAGCCTCAGGCCCCAGACCACCGCCAGTCCCGTCAACAGCAGGCGGCGCGTCTCGAACCCGTCCGTCATGAAGAAGGTCGTCACCGCCATCAGGGCCAGACCCAGCGCCCACCAGGCGTCGACAAAGCTCACATCCCTGATGGCGCAGCCGACCCGCCACAGGAGGAGGAAGGAGGCGAAACAGATCGCCAGATTGATCGCCAGAATCGGCAGGATCTCTTGAAGCAAAGGCATGGTTTTCTCCCCCGCGTGCGCCGGACCTAGCGGCCGGTCGATATGGTTTTGACGTGCAGCATCCTGGCCATCTGTCGTTCCAGACCCTTGGGATCACGCGCTTGGGCGGCCCGTGTCTCGACGGCGAAACGGTCGGTGTCGATCTCATCGGTTCCGCGCGTGATGCCGCGCAGGGCGGCGCGCGCGACGTCTTCCGGCGCCTCCTTGGCGCCCTGGACGTGAGAGGCCATGCGGGTGTCGACCGAGCCGACGATCAAGGACGTCACCGTCGTGCCCTGCTCGGCCAGTTCGGCGCGGATACAGGCCCCCGCCGCCCGCATGGCGAATTTCGAAGGGCTGTAGCCGCCCATGTTCGGCGCCGCGACTATGCCGCCGACCGACAGGACGTTCAGGATCGCCCCCCCGCCATTGGCCTTCAGGGCGGGCGCAAAGGCGCGGGCCATGGCGACGGGGCCGAAATAGTTGACCTCCATCTCCTCACGCGCGCCCGACAGGTCCTCGGCGCCGATCAGCAGACGATTGGTGAAGGCCCCGGCGTTGTTGACCACCACCGAGACGTCGGGACAGCGCGCGGCGGCGGCCTCGATCTGATCCGGCCGGGACACGTCCAGCCCGATCGCGACGACCTTGCCCGGAAACTCAGCCTCCAGATGGGCGGCGGAGGCGGGGTCGCGCGCCCCCGCATAGACCCGGGCCGCCCCCTCGGCGATAAGCACCCTGACGAAGGCCTCGCCTATGCCCCGGTTGGCCCCGGTAACGATGGCGACGCAGTCCTTGATCTCCATGGCCGGTCTCACGCGGCGTACAGGATGTCGTTCGGCATCTTGCCGCCGCGCGTCAGAACCGAGGGATCATCCGTGATGACGCCGCGCGCCCAGGTCTCGGTGATCGCGTGCTCTTCGTTCCACTCCCAGGCCATGGTGCGCCGGGCGATCTTCCAGGCCCCGTCGCGCTTTTCGAACAGGTCGACCGTGCGCGCCAGGGTGCGGGTGTCGAGCCATTCGCCCCTCACCTTCAACCGCGAGGCGGTCAGGATGTAGGCTTCGGCGGTCGCCCTATCGCCATCCAGCTCGATCATCAGATTTGTCATCAGGTGATTGATCAGCCCCATCTTGGGCAGACGCTCGCGGCTCAGATCAATCCAGGCCGAGGCCGGCCCGTTGAAGGTGCCGCCATGATCCTCCCATGCGTCGGGATGATAGGCCTGCTCCACCAGGGAAATATCCGCCCGGTCGCAGCCGCGCAGATAGAGAACCAGCACCTCCTCGATCGCCTTCTTGTCGAGCAGGGCTTGCAACTCCGGGTCACGGGCCCGCAGGTCATGGACAGGATCATGGACAGCCAAGGCGAAATCCTCCGCAAGATTTAGTCTTTAAAAGAAAGCTACATGACTGACGAACGCAGGCAAGCCCATTTCCGGCCATCAGAGACGCAGAAGGCCTGGCGGCGCCGCGACCACGCGCGGGATGGCCTGCATGACCATGGCCGCCACGGCGAACTGCTCGGGCCGGGTCCTCACGCCGTTCGCGGCGGTGTCGATCAGGTCCATGGACAGGCGCAGACCGGGCGTTCCGTCGATGACGATTTCCCAGTGCGGCTTGCCCGCAAAGGCCGGATCGGACGGGTCCATGATCCAGTTGACCTCATGGGTGATGCGTCGAACGCCGGCGACCAGACCGTGCACCCGCCAGGTCGTCGCCGCCACGCCGCCCGCCGGTATCAGGCCCGCGCGGACCGTCAGTTCGCGCCGCGCCGGCATGACCGCGTGGTCTGCCTCAAAGCCATCCAGCGACAGGCCAATGCGCGCCGCCAGCCCGGCGACAGCCTGGCTGAACATGGCGGTGAAGGTGCGCGCCAGATCGCCGCCGACCAGATCCAGATCGGCGGGCGCAGCGCCAAAGCCCAGGGCTTCGAACACGTAGCGGGGGTTCGGAATCCCCGTGCAGTCGATGATTTCGCGGGTCGTGATGTTCTCGTGCGACAGGCACAGAGACGCGGCGTTAGCCGCCATCCGTTCGGCCGCCCAACCCGGATTGACCCCGGTCCCCGCCAGGGTCGCGCCGCCCTTGATCGCGCTGGCCGCCAGCCGCGCGGCATAGTCCGAGCCCAGGGCTGAGGGCTCGAAATAGTGGTTGATCGAGATGACGTTCTTGCCGGATTCCAGCAACCGGCAGACATCACCGTCGTGGCCCTCATAGGGGGCTGACAACATCGGACAGTGCAGCACGATATCCGCCGGGATCGCCAGAATCTGTTCGATGTCCTGGGTCGCCAGGACGCCGGTCGGCGGCCGACGCACGATGTCGCCCGCATCCCTACCAGCCTTGGCCTCGCCATAGACGCGCAGGCCGACCAACTGAAACTCCGGTCGGTCCAGCACGGCCTTCAGACAGGCGCGTCCCATGGAACCGGTGGCCCACTGAATGACTCTGATCGGCTGGATCATAGCGTCGGCGCCGCCTCACTTGTCGCTTGTATTTACGAACCGTTGTCGATTTAGTCCATAAACGCAAGTCGTTTGTAGTCAGCTGCGCCGGACGCCGTTCGTCGTCCCACGGGCCGATCTCGTCGACGCCAATTTCGGGAGATACACCATGGCCGAACCTTCGCCGATGCAGGCGCTCATCAAGTCGGTGAACTTCTACGCCCGGTTCGCGCCGTCCTTCACCCGCGTCGGCTATGTGGCGCGCGGCCTGCCCTTCCGTCCGGTCAGAGCCGACTATTCCGGCCAGACCTGGCTGATCACCGGCGCGACCGGCGGGCTGGGGCGCGCCGCCGCCATCAAGGCCGTCGCCAAGGGCGCCGTGGTCTATGCCGTGGGCCGCAACACCAGGGCGTTGGACGCGCTCAAGGCCGAGACGGCCCGCTACCCCGGCCGGATCGAGCCCGTCATCTGCGATCTGTCGTCGATGGCCGCGGTCTCGGCCCTGGTCGATCGGCCGGAACTGGCCGCGATCAAGTTCGACGTCCTGGTCAACAACGTCGGTCTGCTGATGCGCAGCTTCGAGGCGACGGCCGAGAGGCTGGAGACCTCCTACGCCACCAATCTTCTGGGCCACTACATCCTGACCCAACGCCTGTTCGAGGCCGGCCGCCTGGCCCGCTGCGGCGCGATCATCAACGTCGTGTCCGGCGGGCTCTACAACGTGCCGCTGAACAAGCCGATGCTGAACCTCGCCGAGGAGCGTTTCAACGGTTTCGCCGCCTACGCCGCGCACAAGCGGGCGCAGATCGCCCTGACCGAGCAGTGGCGCGCGGCCTTCGCCAGCTCGGCGATCAAGACCTACGCCGTCCATCCGGGCTGGGCCGACACGGCGGGCGTGAAGACCTCCCTGCCCAAGTTCCGCAAGATCCTGGCGGCGATCCTGCGCAATGAACGCGAGGGGGCCGACACCATCGACTGGTTGGCGGCGACCCGGCCCGGCGAGGTCATCGATCAGATCTGGTTCGACCGCAAACCGCGCACGGCCCACGCCTATCCCCATACGCGCCAGACGCGCAGCACCCCGGCCGACATCGTCGCCTATCTGGAAAAGGACCGCGTCCGCCTGCTGGACGCGGCCTGATCCTTCCTAGCCCCCGGCCCGCTCTGCCTGTTTCCAGGCGAGCGCGGCCAGTTCGGGAAACTGGTCGGCGCGGGTCCGCGCTTCCGGCGAGACCGCCGTCCCTCTCAGAACCCGGCCCCGGATGCCGTGGATGATGGCGGCGAAGCGGAACATATTGAACACGACATAGGCGTCGATGTCGGGGATGCCCGCCCGGCCGGTGCGACGGCAGTAGGCCTCGATATAGGCGGCCTCGCTGGGCAAGCCTTGCGCCTCCAGATCGACGCCCGCCAGTCCGCCGAGATGGCACGGCATCCTATACATCATCAGGTGATAGGCGAAGTCCGCCAGCGGATGCCCCAGCGTCGACAGTTCCCAGTCGATCACCGCGGCGACCTCGGGCTTGCCGGGATCAAAGATCAGGTTGTCGATGCGGAAGTCGCCATGGGCGATCGCCACCTCTTCGCTGGTCGGGGCGTGGGCCTCCAGCCAGGCGATGACCCGGTCCATATTGGGGTCGCGGCCGGCGTCCTCGTCCGACAGATACTGTCCCGACCAGCGCGCGATCTGACGCTGAACAAAGCCGCTCGGCCGCCCATAGTCTTCCAGACCGATACGGGCCGGATCGATGCTGTGCAGCCGCGCCAGTGTGGCGTTCATGGCGTCGAAGATCGCGGCGCGTTCCTCACGCGGCATATCCTCCAGCGTCACGTCCCAGAAGATCCGGCCCTCGACCTTGCTCATCAGGTAGAAGACGCTGCCGGCGACGCTCTCGTCTTCGCAGACGCCCAGAACCTCCGGCACGGCGAAATCGACCTGGCCCAGAGCCTTCAGAACCCTGGCCTCGCGCAGAACGTCATGGGCGCCCTTCAGCAACGGCCCCGGCGGCTTGCGCCGCAGCACATAGTCGCGCGACGGCGTGGACAGCAGATAGGTCGGGTTCGACTGCCCGCCCTTGAACTGACCAATGCTCAGCGGCCCTTGGAAGCCGGCGACCTCGGCGCGACACCAGGCCTCGAGCCGAGCGACGTCCAGTTCAAATCCGGCGCGGACGGCGCCCGTGGACGCGGCGCTCACGCCGCCCTGCCGAAGTCTCGGGCGATCTTGCGGGCCAGCGACCATTTGTGGACCTCGGTCGGACCGTCATAGATGCGGAAGGCGCGGATCTCGCGGAACACCTGTTCGACCACGGTGTCGCGGCTGACGCCGGTGCCGCCCATGATCTGAACGCAGCGATCCGCCACGCCGTAGAGGCCCTCCGAGACCGCGACCTTGGTCATCGACGACTCCGTGGTCCCGCCCCGCCCCTCGTCCAGCACGCCGGCGCACCAGTCGATCATCAGTTCAGCCTGCTTAAGCGCGATCTTGTTCTCGGCCAGCATGAAGCCGACGCCTTCATGTTCGATCAGCGCCTTGCCGAAAGCCTGACGCCGCATCGCATAGTCCGTGGCGATCTCGTGCGCCCGTCTCGCGGCGCCGTACCAGCGCATGCAGTGGGTCAGGCGCGCGGGCGCCAGGCGCACCTGAGCATAGCGGAAGCCCTCGCCGACTTCCCCCAGGACCTGAGACCCCGGCACGCGCAGCCCCTCCAGGCTGACGATCGAGTGGCCGCCCGGCAGGGCGCTGTCGATGGTGTCCAGCACCCGCTCAATGCGAACCGCCGGGTCCGGCAGGCCGATCAGGAACAGGGTCGCCCCCACATCCGTCCGGGCCATGACTAGGCCGACCGACGCCCCCACCACCCCGGTGATGAAGGCCTTGCGGCCGTCGATGATCCAGTCGTCGCCATCGGGCCGGGCCACCGTCTTCAGCATCGACGGGTCCGACCCCGCCCCCTGATCGGCCGCCGGCTCGGTCATGAAGAAGGCCGAACGCGCGCCCTCGATCAGGGGCTGCAGGAAGCGCGCCTTCTGCGCCTCGGTCGCCACCTTGCCCAGCAGGTGCATATTGCCCTCGTCGGGGGCGGCGACATTGACGGCGACCGGGCCGAGCGGGGAAAGCCCCGCCGCCTGAAGCACCAGGGCCGTCTCGCGATGACTCAGGTGGCCTTCATCCGGAATATGCGGCGTCAGCACGCCATGCGCCCGCGCCAGACCGCGCAACTCGGCGACCAGGTCTTCCGAAGGGCCATGCGTCCCAAGCCGGGGATCGGCCTCATAGGGAACCACGACCTCGCGCACGAAACGCTCGACCCGTTCGGCGATGGCGGCGGCCCGATCTGGATATGACATTGCGCTCTCCTCAGCTCAGCGATTGACCGTCATCGACGACATGAACCCCGCCGGTCATGGCGCGCGCGGCGTCCGACCCCAGCAGCAGGAACATCGGGTCCAGCCCGCCCTCGGCCATCAGCCGTTTGCGCACGAACCTCTGACGCTGGCGCGCGCCGGCCGGGCTGGCGAACCAGTCCTGGGTCATCTCCGTCTCGACATAACCGGGGCAGACGACATTGACGTTGACGCCATCGCGCGCCCATTCGCGCGCCAGATTGCGGCCCAGGGCGACGACCGCCGCCTTGGAGGCGCAATAGGCCGTCAGGCCGGCAAGCGGGATTTGCGCCCCGACCGAGGCCACCAGCACGATCCGCCCATGCTCGCGCGTGGCCGACCCCGCCGCGATCATAGACCGCGCCGCCTGTCGCGCGGTGAGGAAGGCCCCGCGCACGTTCACCGCGAAGATGCGGTCGAAATCCGCGACGTCCATGTCCAGAGAGAAGCCGCCGACGCTGACGCCAGCGTTGGCGTAGACGGTGTCTACGGGACCGAACCGGCACTCGGCCAGCGCAAAGGCGGCGACGACCGAGGCCTCGTCGGCGCCGTCCAGCGCCACGGCCTGGGCCTGGCCGCCGGCGCCGAGCAGTTCTTCGGAGAGCGCGGAGAGGCGATCCAGACGCCGCGCCGCAAGGGTCACGCGGGCGCCCGCCGCGACGGCCGATCGCGCCAGATGCTCGCCTATTCCAGACGAGGCGCCGGTTATAAGGACGTGACGATTCTGAAGCATGGCGTCTCTTGAAACTCCAAATGGCGAACGGGAAGGACGGTTGGAGACCGTCGGCCCTAGGCAGCGGATAGGGGCTGGCGATCGGCCGTGCGCAACTGGTCCGCCATCGCCTGGACTTCGGCGTATTTGGCGCGAAGCCGCAGCAACTGGTCGTTCAGCGTGCGATCCAGAAACAGCCGGCGCCCCTCGTCGGTCGTCTCCCTATCGAGGAACCAGCGAATATCGGCCAGAGACAGATCCATGCGGCGCAGCTTGGCGATCATGACCGCCTTGTCCCGTTGCTGTCGGTCAAAGAGCCGCGTGCCGGACCGGTTGCGCCCAGGAGACAGCAGCCCGACCTCTTCATAGTAGCGCAAAGCCCGGAACGTGACCCCGGCCAGGGCCGCGACCTGGGCGATCGTCGTATGCGACGCAACGGCGTACAGGCGTTTCTCGCTCGGCACCCGAACGACGTCTTGCAAAGGCATCGCATCCCCCAGAAGCGGACTATCCGGTGAGGCCTAATGCGATAAGTCTCTTATTGCAAGCGATAGAGATACGCCGAGCCTTGGCAGACTTAGCCCCGGAAGCCACCGCCCCGCCCCCATCGGTTCCAGGCCTGAAGCAGAAGGGACTGGAGCTTTGAGATGACAGCACCCCATGATCGCAGCCGCTCCAGGCCAAGGTTGGTCCACTGCCGCCAAAGGCGCCGAGAAGGGGCTCAGGCGAGCGATCCGGCGCCTGAGCGCATTGAGCGGAGAGCCCCGGCCTTCGCCTTCGCAGGTCGGATGGGTTTTGGGAATTTGGGCAAAGAAAAACCCGCCATCCAGAAGGGATAGCGGGTTGAAATCTTGGGTGCGGGAGCAGGATTTGAACCTGCGACCTTCAGGTTATGAGCCTGACGAGCTACCGGGCTGCTCCATCCCGCGGCAAGGCGGTTAGTGAAGGAAGAAGGGTTCGAGACAGTCCTCAAGTAGACCGAAGTTCGGTAGGACAAGAGGAATGAGAAGACTGATTTATGTATCTGGTAGACCCCGCGGCGACCTACTCTCCCGCGCCTTGAGACGAAGTACCATTGGCTCTGGAGGGCTTAACGACCGAGTTCGGAATGGGATCGGGTGTGGAACCTCCGACATAGCCACGGGGTCAACCAGACACATAAAAAAGAGAAGACATCGTCGCGTATTGTTATCGGCAAGTAGAACCGAATGAGTTTTGCTGAGAAACGATCAAGCCGATCGGATTATTAGTACCAGTAAGCTTCATGCGTCGCCGCACTTCCACACCTGGCCTATCAACGTGGTAGTCTTCCACGATCCTCAGCGAAGCCTTGTTTTGAGGTTAGTTTCCCGCTTAGATGCTTTCAGCGGTTATCTATTCCATACTTAGCTACCCTGCTGCGCGGCTGGCGCCACGACAGGTCCACCAGAGGTATGTCCATCCCGGTCCTCTCGTACTAGGGACAGATCCTCTCAAGCTTCGAACACCCACGGCAGATAGGGACCAAACTGTCTCACGACGTTCTGAACCCAGCTCACGTACCACTTTAAATGGCGAACAGCCATACCCTTGGGACCTGCTCCAGCCCCAGGATGTGATGAGCCGACATCGAGGTGCCAAACTTTGCCGTCGATATGGACTCTTGGGCAAAATCAGCCTGTTATCCCTAGAGTACCTTTTATCCGTTGAGCGATGGCCCTTCCACTCGGGACCACCGGATCACTATGGCCGACTTTCGTCTCTGCTCGACTTGTCAGTCTCGCAGTCAGGCGGGCTTATGCCATTGCACTCGACGACCGATTTCCGACCGGTCTGAGCCCACCATCGCGCGCCTCCGTTACACTTTAGGAGGCGACCGCCCCAGTCAAACTACCCACCACGCCATGTCCCGGACCCGGATAACGGATCTCGGTTAGACGTCAACGACAGTAAGGGTGGTATTTCAAGGATGGCTCCACCAGAGCTGGCGCCCCGGTTTCATAGCCTCCCACCTATCCTACACATACGGTCGCTAACGCCAAGGCGAAGCTATAGTAAAGGTTCATAGGGTCTTTCCGTCTGACCGCGGGAACCCCGCATCTTCACGGGGAATTCAATTTCACTGAGCCTGTGCTGGAGACAGTGGGGAAGTCGTTACGCCATTCGTGCAGGTCGGAACTTACCCGACAAGGAATTTCGCTACCTTAGGACCGTTATAGTTACGGCCGCCGTTTACCTGGGCTTCAGTTCGGAGCTTTCACTCCTCCCTTTAACCTTCAGGCACCGGGCAGGCGTCAGACCCTATACGTCGCATTGCTGCTTCGCAGAGCCCTGTGTTTTTGCTAAACAGTCGCTACCCCCTGGCTTGTGCCACTCATTCCCAGTTGCCTGGGGTGAGTCACGCTTATTCCGAAGTTACGCGTGCAATTTGCCGAGTTCCTTCAGCACAGTTCTCTCAAGCGCCTTGGTATGCTCTACCTGACCACCTGTGTCGGTTTCGGGTACGGTCTCTGCTGGAGTTATTTCCAGGGACAACGCCCCTGCAAGGACAATCCAATAAGCCCTTACAAGTTATGCCATCCGTCACTTCCAGCTGGTGCAGGAATATTTACCTGCTTCCCATCGACTACGCTTTTCAGCCTCGCCTTAGGGGCCGACTAACCCTGCGCAGATTAGCTTTACGCAGGAACCCTTGGTCTTTCGGCGACAGTGTTTCTCACACTGTTTATCGTTACTCATGTCAGCATTCTCACTTCCGATACCTCCAGCCAACCTCACGGTTGACCTTCACAGGCTTACGGAACGCTCCGCTACCGCTTGCAGTAAACTGCAAACCCATATCTTCGGCGCATGGCTTTAGCCCCGTTACATTTTCCGCGCAGGATCGCTTGATCAGTGAGCTGTTACGCTTTCTTTAAAGGATGGCTGCTTCTAAGCCAACCTCCTGATTGTCAAAGCAATCCCACATCGTTTCCCACTTAGCCATGACTTGGGGGCCTTAGATGATGGTTAGGGTTGTTTCCCTTTTCACGACGGACGTTAGCACCCGCCGTGTGTCTGCCCGATAGTTCTCTTGGGTATTCGGAGTTTGGTTAGTATTGGTACCGCTCGCGCAGCCCGCAACCATCCAGTGCTCTACCCCCCAAGGAATTCGTCGGACGCTCTACCTAAATAGATTTCGCGGAGAACCAGCTATGTCTAGGTTTGATTGGCCTTTCACCCCTATCCACAAGTCATCCCAGAATTTTTCAACATTCACGGGTTCGGTCCTCCAGTTAGTGTTACCTAACCTTCAACCTGCTCATGGATAGATCACCTAGTTTCGGGTCGTCATACGTCGAACTTAGCGCCCTATTCAGACTCGCTTTCGCTACGCCTACACCTAACGGCTTAAGCTTGCTCGACACATGAAGTCGCTGACCCATTATACAAAAGGTACGCCGTCACCCCGCTTGGGGGCTCCGACTGCTTGTAGGCTTCCGATTTCAGGATCTGTTTCACTCCCCTTGTCGGGGTGCTTTTCACCTTTCCCTCACGGTACTTGTTCACTATCGGTCGTAGAGGAGTACTTAGGCTTGGAGGGTGGTCCCCCCATGTTCAGACAGGATTTCACGTGTCCCGCCCTACTCGAGTCTCTTGCTGTTTGACGGCTACGGGGCTGTCACCCGCTATGGCCGGACTTTCCAATCCGTTCGCCTTTATTTCACAAGAGCACTGGCCTGGTCCCGGTTCGCTCGCCACTACTACGGGAGTCTCGGTTGATGTCCTTTCCTCCGGTTACTGAGATGTTTCAGTTCACCGGGTTCGCTTAATGAAGCCTATGTATTCAGCTCATTATACCTTTAAACAACCTACCAATCCGTACCCTCCCGAGGGAAGGCAAAGTTGGAAGACTGTAAAGGTGGGTTTCCCCATTCGGAAATAGCCGGATCAAAGGGTGCTAGCGCCTCCCCGGCTCTTATCGCAGCTTGCCACGTCCTTCATCGCCTCTCTACGCCAAGGCATCCGTCAGAAGCCCTTCAACGCTTGATCGTTTCTCAGCAAAACTCATGCATGGACTACCCGGGGGATGGAAAGAGGTATCCGCCGGATCCAATGCCTGATTTTACTTGCCAGACGATGTCTTCTCGAACCTGTCCTGAAAGCCTATGAGGGGCCGGACAAATTCTTCCTTCACAATGTCAATGCAACCGATCCGAAGATCAGCTGCAAACCTTGATATGATCGCGAGATCCAGTTTTCAAACCGTGCTCAAGCAGCCGTTACGGCGCTAGCACAAGAAGAAATGGTGGAGCCAGACGGAGTCGAACCGACGACATCCTGCTTGCAAAGCAGGCGCTCTACCAACTGAGCTATGGCCCCAATCAGGGAACAAGCCGGGTGAGCCGTCGACGATGCCACGGACCAGCTAAACAGCTGGTAGGCCCGGGCAGACTCGAACTGCCGACCTTACGCTTATCAGGCGTACGCTCTAACCACCTGAGCTACGGGCCTATGGCGGCACGACAGCCAGGCATAAAGCCCAGGCTCGCGATCGCGTCACCAACCTCAGAACCCGTATGGTCCTGGCGTCGATGACGGAATGAGGAAAGAGAAACGGAGACGGCGGCGTCCCGCATAATGCCTCTCAGTGCAAGCACTGGAAGCTAAATCGGAGCCTCAATAATCCCTCGTGAGAGAGACTGGAGAAGCATCCTTAGAAAGGAGGTGATCCAGCCGCAGGTTCCCCTACGGCTACCTTGTTACGACTTCACCCCAGTCGCTGACCCTACCGTGGTCGACTGCCTCCTTGCGGTTAGCGCATCGCCTTCGGGTAGAACCAACTCCCATGGTGTGACGGGCGGTGTGTACAAGGCCCGGGAACGTATTCACCGCGGCATGCTGATCCGCGATTACTAGCGATTCCAACTTCATGCCCTCGAGTTGCAGAGGACAATCCGAACTGAGACGACTTTTAAGGATTAACCCTCTGTAGTCGCCATTGTAGCACGTGTGTAGCCCACCCTGTAAGGGCCATGAGGACTTGACGTCATCCCCACCTTCCTCCGGCTTAGCACCGGCAGTCCCATTAGAGTTCCCAACTAAATGATGGCAACTAATGGCGAGGGTTGCGCTCGTTGCGGGACTTAACCCAACATCTCACGACACGAGCTGACGACAGCCATGCAGCACCTGTGTCCTAGTCTCCGAAGAGAAAGCCAGATCTCTCTGGCGGTCCAGGCATGTCAAAAGGTGGTAAGGTTCTGCGCGTTGCTTCGAATTAAACCACATGCTCCACCGCTTGTGCGGGCCCCCGTCAATTCCTTTGAGTTTTAATCTTGCGACCGTACTCCCCAGGCGGATTGCTTAATGCGTTAGCTGCGTCACCGAACTGCATGCAGCCCGACAACTAGCAATCATCGTTTACGGCGTGGACTACCAGGGTATCTAATCCTGTTTGCTCCCCACGCTTTCGCGCCTCAGCGTCAGTAATGAGCCAGTATGTCGCCTTCGCCACTGGTGTTCTTCCGAATATCTACGAATTTCACCTCTACACTCGGAGTTCCACATACCTCTCTCACACTCAAGACACCCAGTATCAAAGGCAGTTCCAGAGTTGAGCTCTGGGATTTCACCCCTGACTTAAATGTCCGCCTACGCGCCCTTTACGCCCAGTAATTCCGAGCAACGCTAGCCCCCTTCGTATTACCGCGGCTGCTGGCACGAAGTTAGCCGGGGCTTCTTCTCCGGGTACCGTCATTATCGTCCCCGGTGAAAGAATTTTACAATCCTAAGACCTTCATCATTCACGCGGCATGGCTGCGTCAGGCTTTCGCCCATTGCGCAAGATTCCCCACTGCTGCCTCCCGTAGGAGTTTGGGCCGTGTCTCAGTCCCAATGTGGCTGGTCATCCTCTCAGACCAGCTACTGATCGTCGCCTTGGTGAGCCATTACCTCACCAACTAGCTAATCAGACGCGGGCCGCTCTAAAGGCGATAAATCTTTCCCCCGAAGGGCACATTCGGCATTACCACCCGTTTCCAGGAGCTATTCCGAACCTAAAGGCACGTTCCCACGTGTTACTCACCCGTCCGCCACTAACCCCGAAGGGTCCGTTCGACTTGCATGTGTTAGGCCTGCCGCCAGCGTTCGCTCTGAGCCAGGATCAAACTCTCAGGTTGAGTTGACCATTGACCTAAGCATCACGAACCGAAGTCCGTGTTGGCATTAGTTCTACGTATTTTATTGACGAGATCCCACGTCACCAATCCGAAGATCGGTTACATGGTATGTCTTTTCAAAAAGACCGCAGATTGTCAGTGTCGACTAAACTGTTCCGAAGAACAGTCTCGCTAGGACACCGCCGCCTGCGTTTCTCTTTCCAGATCAACGATTTCAAAGACCCGAACCGATCTAAACCGGCCCAACCGTTTAACGCCCGTTTGCGGCGGAGGCGGTGTTTACCGCCCCTGATTTTCCGTGTCAAGCAGTTCTTTTTAAAGAACTTTTTCAACACTCCCGAAGCCCGAAGACCCCGGCGGAGGCAGCTCTCTAAGGAAAGCCAAACTCCAAGTCAACCAACCATCTGAACTTTCTGACGTTGCGAAAACCTAAGCTTTCGAGACCGCAGAAAGCCAGCAGGAAAAGCGAAGAAGCCTTTCGCACCGGCAAA
This sequence comes from Candidatus Brevundimonas phytovorans, assembly GCA_029203145.1. Taxonomy (NCBI): domain Bacteria; kingdom Pseudomonadati; phylum Pseudomonadota; class Alphaproteobacteria; order Caulobacterales; family Caulobacteraceae; genus Brevundimonas; species Candidatus Brevundimonas phytovorans. The sequence continues at coordinate 192,052 of CP119309.1, read as the reverse complement.
TCATCGATTTGATCGAAGCGCGGAGACTAATCGAACCATTCAACGGAAGCAAGAAGTTTTTCAACTCCCCTTCTCCGCCAGCCCCGAAGACACAGTCTCCGAAGCCCCGTGGGCCAGCCCGTCTCCGAGCGAGGCCGGGGTATACGGACCGCCCTTGGAGTCCACAAGCCGCAAAAGGCGGAATCCTCAACTATCTCAACGAACCCCAATACGAGGACGCCCGACGCGGGCCGCCCTCTGATGCGAAGCCCTGACGGCTATATATGTCGCGACATATATAGAGTGCGGACGCCCGCGCCTCGCCCCCTCCCTTTTTCAAGACGATGCCTGGCTTTCGCTGGAGCCGGAACCAAGGGTTCAACAGCAGGGATCGGCCGCGCCAAGGCGACTGATCAGCGTGACGCTCGCCCTTTCGCTCGAGTTTTGGCATAAGCCCGCGATGAAGTTCCTCGACCAGGCCAAGATCTACATTCGCTCAGGCGCCGGCGGCGCGGGCGCCGTCTCGTTTCGACGCGAGAAATTCATCCCCAACGGCGGGCCGGACGGCGGCGACGGCGGCAAGGGCGGCGACGTCTGGGTCGAGGCGGTCGACGGCCTCAACACGCTGATCGACTATCGCTATCAACAGCACTTCAAGGCCCAGACCGGTCACCACGGCCAGGGCCGTCAGATGCACGGCGGCAAGGGCGACGACGTGGTCCTGCGCGTTCCGGTCGGCACCCAGGTGCTGGACGAGGACAAGGAAACCGTCCTGCTCGACATGGACAAGCCGGGCCAGAAGGTGAAGCTGCTCTCGGGCGGCAATGGCGGCTGGGGCAATACCCGCTTCAAGGGGCCGACCAATCAGGCCCCCGCCTACGCCAACCCCGGCCAGGAATTCCAGGAGCGCTGGATCTGGCTCCGGCTGAAGCTGATCGCCGACATCGGCCTGGCCGGTCTGCCCAACGCCGGCAAGTCGACCTTCCTCGCGGCGGTTTCGGCGGCCAAGCCCAAGGTGGCGGACTATCCCTTCACCACTCTGACGCCCAACCTGGGCGTGGTGGACCTGAGCCCGTCGGAACGCTTTGTCATCGCCGACATCCCCGGCCTGATCGAAGGCGCCCATGAAGGCGCGGGTCTGGGCACCCGCTTCCTGGGTCACGTCGAGCGATCGGCCAGCCTGATCCACCTGATCGACGGCACCCAGGAAGACGTGGCCGAGGCCTACCGCATCATTCGCGGCGAGCTGGACGCCTATGGCGAAGGCCTGGCCGACAAGGTCGAGCTGCTGGCGCTGAACAAGATCGACGCCCTGTCGCCGGAGGAACGCGAGGAAAAGGTCGCGGCGCTGAAGGAAGCCTCGGGCAAGACGCCCTTCCTGGTGTCGGGCGTGTCCGGCGAGGGCGTGACCGAACTGCTGCGCGCCGCCTGGGCCGAGGTCCGCAAGACCCGCGGCGAGATCACCGTCGACAGCGAAGACACCATCCCCGAAACACCGGGCGGCTGGGCGCCGTAATCGCTCACAAGCACGGATGACGGGGGGCCTCGTCCCCCCTATGTTCGCGCCATGACCGACGCGACCGCCGACACCACCGCCCGCCCTCTGGCCCAGGACGGACCGCCGCCCCGGCTGTGGCTGATCGACGCCTCGGCCTATATCTTCCGCGCCTATCACGCCCTGCCGCCTCTGACGCGCAAGTCGGATGGCCTGCCCGTCGGCGCGGTCCAGGGCTACTGCAACATGTTGTGGAAGCTGATCCGCGACATGAAGGGCGAGGATGGCCCGACCCATCTGGTCGCCGTCTTCGATCACTCGGAAAAGACCTTCCGCAACACTCTTTACGATCAGTACAAGGCCCACCGCCCGCCGGCGCCGGAGGATCTTGTGCCGCAGTTTCCCCTGGTGCGCGAGGCGACCGCCGCCTTCGGCGTCCACGGCGTCGAACTGCCCGGCTATGAGGCCGACGACCTGATCGCCACCTACGCCTGCAAGGTCCGCGACATGGGCGGCGAGGCGGTCATCGTCTCCTCCGACAAGGACCTGATGCAGCTGATCGGCAACGGCGTCGTCATGTACGACCCGATGAAGGACCGTCGCCTGGACGAAGAGGCCGTGTTCGAGAAGTTCGGCGTCACCCCCGACAAGGTGGTCGAGGTTCAGGCCCTGATCGGCGACAGCGTCGACAATGTCCCCGGCGCCCCCGGCATCGGGCCGAAGACAGCGGCCCAGCTGATCCACGAATACGGCGACCTCGACACCCTGCTGGCCCGCGCCGGCGAGATCAAGCAGCCCAAGCGGCGTGAGACCCTGATCAATTTCGCCGACCAGATCCGTCTGTCGCGAGAGCTGGTGACCCTGACCTGCGACGCCCCGGCGCCCGAGGCGGTCGACGACTTCCTGATCCGCGATCCCGACCCGGCGGTCCTGGCCGAGTTTCTGGAGCGGATGGAGTTCCGCTCGCTGCTGCGCCGCGTCGGCGACGGCAAGGCGCCGCAAAAGGAAGGCTCGGCCTTCGCCCGCCAGCCCTCGGCCCCGGTCGCCACCCCGCGCTACGGCCAGACCGAGGTCGCGACGCCCGACGCCGTCCACGACTTCGACCGCGACCGTTACGAGTGCGTACAGACGCTGGAGGATCTGGACCGCTGGATCGCCCGCGCCCGCGCCGTCGGCGTCATCGGCTTCGACACCGAGACCGACGCCCTGTCGGCCACCCATGCCGGCCTGTGCGGCGTCTCCATCGCGGTCGGGCCGAACGAGGCCTGCTACATCCCTCTGACCCACGACCATGAGCCCAGCGACGACGCGGCGCTGAGCGGCGGCTTCGATTTCGGTCTGGAACCGGCGGGTGGCGAGGCGCGCGAGCCGCTGACCCAGATTCACAAGCCGACCGCCCTGGAACGGCTCAAGCCCCTGCTGGAAGACCCGGCGGTTCTGAAGGTCGGCCAGAACATCAAATACGACCTCGCCGTCATGGCGCGGCGCGGCATCCGCGTGTCCCCGATCGAGGACACCATGCTGATCTCTTACGTCCTCGAAGGCGGGCTGCACGGTCACGGCATGGACGAACTGGCGCGGCTGCACCTCGGCCACGAACCCATCCCGTTCAAGAGCGTGGCCGGCACGGGCAAGAGCCAGAAGAGCTTCAAGCACGTCGAGCTGAAGCCCGCGACCTGCTACGCCGCCGAGGACGCGGACGTGACGCTGCGGCTCTACAGGCTGATGAAGCCGCGCCTGGCGACTGAGCGTTTGACCACCGTCTATGAGACGCTGGAACGGGGCATGCCCGCCGTTCTGGCCGACATGGAGCTGAACGGGGTGCGGGTCGATCCCGACCGCCTGCGCTCGCTGTCCTCAACCTTCGGCCAGCGCATGGCCGAGCTGGAAGAGCAGGCGCACAAGCTGGCGGGCCGCCCCTTCAACGTCGGCAGCCCGCGTCAGATCGGCGAGATCCTGTTCGGCGAGATGAACCTGCCCGGCGGCAAGAAGACCGCGTCGGGCCAATGGGGCACCGAGGCCAGCGTGCTGGAAGAGCTGGCCCTGACCCACGACCTGCCGCGCGCCATCCTTGACTGGCGTCAGCTGTCCAAGCTGAAGGGCACCTATACCGACGCCCTGGTCGCGGCCTCCGATCCGACGACCCACCGGGTGCATACCTCCTATCAGCTGGCGGCGGCGACGACGGGGCGTCTGGCATCAAGCGATCCCAACCTGCAGAACATCCCGATCCGCACGGAAACAGGCCGCCTGATCCGTCAGGCCTTCATCGCCTCGCCGGGCCATGTGCTGATCAGCGCCGACTACAGCCAGATCGAGCTGCGCCTGCTGGCCCACATCGGCGACATCCCCGAGCTGAAGCGCGCCTTCAAGGCCGGGCTCGACATCCACGCCGCCACCGCGTCGGAGATGTTCGGCGTCCCGGTCGAAGGCATGCCGTCGGAAACCCGCCGCCGGGCCAAGGCCATCAACTTCGGCATCGTCTACGGCATCTCGGCCTTTGGTCTGGCCGCCCAGCTGGGCATCGATCAGGGCGAAGCCGCAGCCTATATCAAGACCTATTTCGAGCGCTTCCCCGGCATCCGCGCCTACATGGATCAGACCAAGACCTTCGTGAAAGAGCACGGCTTCGTCACCACCGTCTTCGGTCGCCGCATCCACATCCCGGCCATCCATTCCAAGTCGGGCGCCGAGCGCCAGTTCGGCGAGCGGGCCGCCATCAACGCCCCGATTCAGGGCGCCGCCGCCGACATCATCCGCCGCGCCATGATCCGCATGCCGGGCGCCCTGCTTGATGCGGGCCTGAAGACCCGCATGCTGTTGCAGGTCCACGATGAACTGATCTTCGAAGCCCCCGAAGCCGAGGCCGAACGCGCCCTGGTCGTGGTGCGCAAGGTCATGGAAGGCGCCGCGGACCCCGCCGTCGCCCTGAGCGTCCCCCTGATCGTCGAGGCCAAGGCCGCCGCGAACTGGGATGAAGCCCACTAGTATGGAGACCTCTATGGACCCCGAGATCCACGACAACGCCGAGGCCACGCGCTACGAACTCACCGTTGACGGCCAGACCGCCGTGGTCATCTACAACAAGGTGGCTGGCGGTCTTCTGATCACCGAGACCATCGTGCCGGTTCCGCTGGAAGGGCGCGGCATCGCCAGCCGCATGGCCAAACACGTGCTGGCCGACCTGAAGCAACGCGGCCTGGTCATCCTGCCGACCTGCCCCTTCTTCGCCGGCTATCTGAAGAAGCACCCCGAGTACGCCGAGGTGGTGCATCCCAGCTATCGGATCGCGCTCGGCTTGTAAGAGAGGCCTCCAAGGTCGCTTCATGGGCGCGCGCCTGCTAGGGCGAGCCCATGAAGTCTTCTGAACTCGACGTCCTGATCGTCGGCGCCGGCGCGGCCGGCATGATGTGCGCCATAGAGGCGGGCAAGCGCGGCCGCCGCGTGCGCGTGATCGACCATGCCCGCGCGCCCGGCGAGAAGATCCGCATCTCGGGCGGCGGACGCTGCAATTTCACCAATACGAGAACCAGCGGGGCTGAGTTCCTGAGCGAGAACCCGCGTTTCGCCCTGTCGGCGCTGAAGCGGTTCACCCAGCACGACTTCCTCAAGATGGTCGAGCGCCACGGCATCGCCTGGCACGAAAAGACCCTCGGCCAGCTGTTCTGCGACGACAGCGCCAAGCAGATCATCCGTATGCTGACGGACGAGATGAAGGCGGCGGGCGTGACCCTGTCGCTGTGCCTCGGCGTGACCTCGATCGCCCGCAGCGGCGACCGCTTCGAGGTGGCGCTGGACGACGGCACGCGCGTCTCGGCGGCGTCTCTGGTGGTGGCCACCGGCGGCAAGTCCATCCCCAAGATGGGCGCGACCGGCTGGGGTTATGAGGTGGCGCGCCAGTTCGACCTGCGGGTGACCGAGACGCGGCCGGCGCTGGTGCCGCTGACCTTTGAGCCGACCCTGCTGGAGCAGTTGGTCCCGCTGGCGGGCGTAGCCGTCGACGCCGTGGTCAAGGCGGCCCCCAACTCGGCCTCAAATAGCCCGAAGGGCGATAGGCCCGAGTTTAAAGAAGCCATGCTCTTCACCCATCGCGGCCTGTCCGGCCCGTCGATCCTGCAGATCAGCTCCTACTGGCGCGAGGGCGAGGCCATCACCGTCAACATGGCGCCGAGCGAAGACGTGGCGGCGCGGCTGCTGGCGGCCAAGACCGAAAACGGCAAGCAGGCGGTGCATACGGCGCTCGGCCACATCGTTCCGCGCCGTCTGGCCGAGGTGATCTGCGCCCGCGAAGGCCTGTCGGGCAAGCTGGCCGAGGTCGGCGACAAGAAGCTGCGGGCCATGGCCGAGACGGTCAACGCCTGGACCGTCAAGCCGGTCGGGTCCGAGGGCTATCGCACCGCCGAGGTGACGCTGGGCGGGGTCGATACCGCCGCCCTGGACCAGCAGACCCTGGAGGCCAGGACCGTCCCCGGCCTCTTCTTCATCGGCGAAGTGGTCGACGTCACCGGCTGGCTGGGCGGCTATAATTTCCAGTGGGCCTGGTCGTCGGGCTGGGCCGCCGGTCAAAGCTGCTAGGCCGAGGACTGCCCCTGCGGCGTCTGCGCACGTTGTGGCGCGCGCTGACCATCCCTAGCTTGACCCTCAGCGGGACGGGCCCCTCTGGCGCGGCGAAAGCGGCGTGATGTCGGACCGCATTCTTCGACGATGAGGATCAGATGCCCCTATTGATGTGCCCCAACGACAACGCCGCCATGCAGACCCTGGACCGCAATGGCGTCCAGTTCGACATGTGCCCGAGCTGCCGCGGGGTCTGGCTGGATCGCGGCGAGCTGGAAAAGCTGATGGCGAGCGCCGCTGAAGAGGGCCGCGCCGCCGCGCCGCAAGCCGCGCCGCAGCCGACCTATCAGCAGCCGCCCGCGCAGCAACCGTGGGGCGGCCAGCCTCAAGGCTATCGCGAGCCGCCGCGCTACAAGGACGACGACCGCCACCGCGACGGCGGCTACTACAAAAAGAAAAAGCGGATGGACATCTTCGACATCTTCGACTGACCGAACCCGCCGGCTCAGGCTCGTCGCTTCGGGCCGCCAGGTTCAGGCCGCCGGGTTCAGGCCGCCAGGCCGACCGCCTGCATCAGGGGCCGCAGGGTCTGCACCGCCTCGGGCTCCGCGCCCAGGGCGGCGCGCAGTTCCGGCGCCCGGAACAGCTTGATCGCCTCGGCCCTGGCCCGGTCGGCCACCGGGCCCGACGGCCCCGTCTCCGCCGCCGCCAGCCGCAGCAGGGCCGCCAGCTTCTGTAGCGCCGGCACGGGGGCGCGAACGATCTGGGCCGTCAGCCGCGCGTCCGCCTCGACCGATCCCCCGACAAGGCCCAGCGCCGTCACGATGGCGTCGCGGTCCCGCTCAGACAGACCCGCATTGCTCACCGCCCGTTGCAGGGCGCCCAGGGCCAGCAGCTTCTGTCCGGGGGTCTGGTTCAGGGTCCGCATCTCGGTTTCAAACCGCAGGGAGGTGACGCAGGCGTCCAGCCAGCGCGCCGCCGAGCGCTTGTTGGCTGCGCCGGTCACGTTTTCACACAGCCGCGCCAGCCGTTCGGCCTCGCGCAGCGCCGTCGGCGCCCCGCGCACATAGGCGGCGACGAAGTCGGCAGTGACCAGGCTCTTGGACCGCTCGCTGAAGGCGGTCTGCACCTCTTCCAGCGTCAGCAGCCGCCCCGCCGTGGCCGTCAGGGTGGTGGCCAGGGCGCGCAGGATGTCGATCTCGCCCTGGGGGTCGCCGGGACGCAGCCGACGCTGGCTCATCAGTTCGCGCACCACCATCCGCGCCAGCGACGCCGACAAGAGGGGAAACTCGCCCGCCGCCAGCCGCTCGCCCAGGCGCGCCGGCCCGCCTTCGACCGGCGGCACCAGAACCGCCAGCTTCGGATCGCGCGCGATCAGGGCGCCGATTTCGCGCGGCGCCACCATCCGCACCACCGCCGCCAGGCTGGACCCCTGATCCAGGGCCGGGCCGACGATCTGGGCCAGACTGGCCCGCGATCCGAACATCTCGCACAGCACCTGTTCCACGGGCACAAAGACCAGGGCGCGCGGCGGCCCCTCGGACGGCGCCCGGTCGCACAGGTCCATCAGCCGGTCCAGCCGCGCCCGCGCGCCCTTGAGGCCCTTCAAGGCCCCGGCGACCACGCCCCCCATGATGAAGGCGCGGTCCGCCGATCCGCTCAATCGATGCGCCACATCGGCGACCGAGCGTTCGGCCAGCCCCGGAAATTGATTGCGCCGCCCGGCCTGCAAGACCCGTTCGATCGCCTGTTCGCTGAGCCGTTGATAGTGCCGCACCAGGTCATGGACGGGCTGGCTCGTGGCCTGGCTTTCCGGCACCGCCACCTTCTGGATGGCGTGTTGCAGTTCGACGCCCGAGGCCTCCAGCCGTTCGGCCAGGTCCGGGCGGTGCAACAGTTCGAAGGTCGTCGCCCCCTGGCGGGTCAGCCAGTCCTCCAGCACCCGCCCGATCAGGTCGCGGGCATGGGGGGTATAGAGGTCCTGAACCCCGCGGCAGCTGGGGCCGGCCCGCTCCTCGCGCACCTTCAGCTTCTGCTTCATCTCGGGCGCGCCGCGCGTCAGGACGTTGACGCTGGCGAACTCCATCGTATCGGGGTCCAGGGTTTCCTTGGTCACGCGCACGGCGCAGGCCTGACCGTCGCGCAGCAGGTCCTCGGCCGTCTCGATCGCCGTCTTGCGGTCCTCGGTCGCCATCGACAGCGTCCAGGACGCGGGCGGCGTCTTGCGGATATAGATTTCGTAGTGAACCGGACCGGCCATGGCGTCTTTCGAGGTATCCAACCGCCACCCTGATCCCGGAGGCTTTAAGGCGAGGTTTCGCCTTTTCCCTGCCAAGGTTGAAAGACAGGCTCTGGCGAACCATTTGCTGTGGCCGTAATGTCACCCCGATGGACTAGAACGGTTACGCTTGTCGCGCGTTGAGCAATCGACCCGCGACGGATGATCGGACGACCGCCGCCGCCCGCACTCAGGAGAAGCCCTTGGCCAACATCACTCTGGTCGACGACGACGAGAACATCGTCGCCTCTGTGTCCCTGGCTCTGGAAAGCCACGGCCACAAGGTCACGGCCTATCACGACGGCGCCTCGGGCCTTGAGGCGCTGGAGACCACGCCCCCGGATCTGGCCATCCTGGACGTGAAGATGCCGCGCATGGACGGCATGGAGGTCCTGCGCCGCCTGCGTCAGACCTCGCAGATCCCGGTCATCATGCTGACGTCCAAGGACGAGGAGATCGACGAGATCCTCGGCTTCAACCTTGGCGCCGACGACTATATCCACAAGCCTTTCAGCCAGCGGCTGCTGATCGAACGGGTCAAGGCCCTGCTGCGCCGCACCGGCGCCGACGGCGGCGAGGTCGAGACGGCCGCGGAAGCGGCGGGCAAGGCCATCAAGCGCGGCAAGCTGTCGATGGACCCGGCCCGGCACGAGAGCACCTGGGAAGGCAAGCCGGTCAAGCTGACCGTCACCGAGTTCCTTCTGCTTCAGGCCCTGGCCCAGCGCCCCGGTTTCGTGAAGAGCCGCGACAGCCTGATGGACGCCGCCTACGACGATCAGGTCTATGTCGACGACCGCACCATCGACAGCCACGTCAAACGGATGCGAAAGAAGTTCCGGGTGGTCGATCCCGAGTTCGACGCGATCGAGACCCTGTATGGCGTCGGTTACCGCTACCGCGAAAGCTGAGATCGAGGACGGCCCGCCGCGGCGCCGCTTCCGCTTCGGCGGATCACGCCTCGGCGGGTTCATTCTCGCGCTCAACCTGCTCAGCCTGCTGATCCTGTTCGGCGGGGCTCTGGCCCTGAACGAATGGCAACGCGGCCTGATCGAGGCGCGCCAGGAATCCCTGTCCGTTCAGGCCAAGCTTCTGTCCAATGTGCTGGGCGAGTTGGGCATCACTCGCGGTGAGCCCTATCCCATGCTCGATCCCGGCGCCGCGGGCCTGTGGCTGCGCGACAACTTCATTCCCGAGGGCCAGCGCGCCCGCCTCTACGACCAGGACGGCCTGCTGGTCTCGGACAGCTACGCCGTCACCGACGCCATTCCAGGCGAGGCCCTCCCGCCCGCCCACCCCGCCGGCACCGCCCTGGCCCCCAGCGAACCCTCGCCTCGCGAGACCGCCCGAGTGAAGCGCGCCAACGCCGAACTGTCCGCCGAGGTCGAGCGCGCCCTGCAAGGCGCGCCCCAGGCCGACATTCGCCGCAACGAGAACGGCGAACGGGTCGTCTCGGTCTCCCTGCCCGTCCGCCATGTCCAGCAGGTGCTGGGCGTCCTGACGCTGGAAGCCGGCGACGTGGACGAAACCCTCGCCGCCCAGCGCCGCGCCCTGACCCCCTTCGCCCTGGTGGCCCTGGCGGTGAACCTCTTGTCCGCCCTGGTGCTGCACCTGTTCGTGGCTCGCCCGGTCATGCGCCTGTCGGCGGCGGCGGATCAGGTGCGTCTGCAACGCGCCCGCGCCATCTCCCTGCCAGACCTGGAAGACCGCAAGGACGAGATCGGCGACCTGGCCCGCGCCCTGGAATCCATGACCGACACCCTGTCGACGCGCATGGACGCCATCGAACGCTTCGCCGCCGACGTCAGCCACGAGATCAAGAACCCCCTGACCTCGATTCGCTCCGCGCTGGAGACCCTGCCCCTGGTCAAGACCGACGAGCAGCGGGCGCGCCTGACCAATCTGCTGCAACAGGACGTGCGGCGGCTCGACCGGCTGATCACCGACATCTCCAACGCCTCGCGGCTCGACGCCGAGCTGTCGCGCGACCGCCCCCGCCTGATCGATCTCAACGAACTGCTGGGCGACATCGTGGGCGTCTATGAGGGCGGGCTGAAGCCGGGCGAGGCCGCCGTCCGCTTCGCCTCCACCGCCGAGGCGGCGCGCGTCCTGGGCCGCGACATCCCCCTCGGCCAGGTGTTCCGCAACCTGATCGACAATGCCCGCTCGTTCAGCCCCGTCGACGGCGAGGTCCGCGTGCGTCTGGAACGCGACGACAGCCGCCCCGAGTTGCCGCTGCGTATTCGGGTCGAAGACGACGGTCCCGGCATCCCGGACGAAAACCTCGAGACGGTGTTCGAGCGCTTCTACACCTCGCGGCCCAAGGGCACGGCCTTCGGCGCCAACTCGGGTCTGGGTCTGTCCATCGTGCGTCAGATCGTCGACGCCCACGGCGGTCGGGTCCACGCCGAAAACCGCATCGACGAGGCCGGAAACGTCGTCGGCGCTCGCTTCGAAGTCCTTCTGCCCCTGGCGGGACGACGCCCATGACCGCATCGATACAACCGATCCACGCCACCGCCGTGGCGCGCCACACGCCCGCCGGCTGGCGCGGCGTCCTGATCCAGGGACCGTCCGGCGTCGGCAAGAGCGATCTGGCCCTGCGGCTGATGGCTCAGGGCTGGCGGCTGATCGCCGACGACTGGACCCATGTCTGGGCCTCGGGCCACGCCCTCTACGCGGCGGCCCCGCCTACGATCAGCGGCAAGATCGAGGTGCGCGGCCTGGGGATCGTCACCGCGCCCCTGCACCCGCTCGCCCGCATCGTCCTGGCGGTCCACTGCACGCATGAGACGATCGAGCGCCTGCCGGAAGCCGCCGCCTGGACCTGGGACGGCGTGGCGATTCCCCAACTACGGCTGGACCCGCGCCCCGCCTCGGCGGGTCAGGTGGTCGCAACTGCGCTCGCCGCTCTTTGAACCGGCGCGCGATTGCCCTATGAAGGCCGGCTTGCAGATCAGTCTGGACGCTCCAAGGGCGGCCGCTGAGGACAGCAGTGCGGGGCGGAGTGTCTTGGTGAAGCCTTCATGATCGGGCTGGTGATCGTCACCCACGGGGGCCTCGCCTCTGAATTCCTGGCGGCGATGGAGCACGTGGTCGGCCCTCAACGGGGCGTGGCTGCGATCTGCATCGGCCCCGAGGACGACATGGAGCGGCGCCGCCGCGACATCGTCGACGCGGCCGCGGCCGTGAACGACGGCGACGGCGTCATCCTGCTGACCGACATGTTCGGCGGCACGCCCTCCAACCTGGCCATTTCGGTCATGGAACAGACCCACGCCGAGGTCATCGCCGGGCTGAACCTGCCCATGCTGATCAAGCTGGCCAGCGTGCGCGGTCGCGAAGACCTTGAAACCTGCGTCGCCCATGCACAGGACGCCGGGCGCAAATACATCTCGGTGGCGTCCTGGGTTCTGGCGGGCGAGAAATGAGCGATACGCCTCTTTCAGGGCCGCTTCAGGTCACGGTCGGCATCTGCAACCAGCGCGGCCTGCACGCCCGCGCCTCGGCCAAGTTCGTCAAGCTGGCCTCCAGCTTCGAAGCCGAGATCCGCGTCACCCGCGACGGCGTCACTGTGGACGCCCGCTCGATCATGGGTCTTCTGATGCTGGGGGCCGGCATCGGCTGCGGCGTCGACATCGAGGCTGAGGGCCCCGACGCGGCCGAAGCCCTCGAAGCCCTCAGCGACCTGGTCGCCCGCAAGTTCGACGAAGACCAGTAGGGCCCTCGTCGCCGAACAGCCTCAGGGCGTTTCGGTGATCAGCAGGGCCGCATTGGCCGTGCCGCCGCCGAAGGTGCCGATCCAGACATCATAGGTGCCGGTGCGCGGCTTGTCGAAACGCACCTGGGCATCGCCGTCGCCATAGCTGTCGTCGTCGCAGGACCAGGTCCCGTCCGGCCCGTTGATGATCAGGGTGGTGTCCACCGACGACAGGGTGCGGAACACCAGCGGCAGGCGTCCCGCCTCATAGGTGACTTCGAAATCCGGGGCCTCCGCGACATTGCCGACGCAAGCCGCCGGCAGAGGCGTGTCGGCATAGGCGTCGATCGAGCCGCCGGCTGTCACCGACACCCGATAGGGGTCCGGCGTAAACCCGGCCCGCAGCACGATCTCGCCATAGGTGGCGGTCTTGCTGGCGTCCTGGGCCGAGGCGCACATGGGGGTAGCCAGCAACAGGGCGGCCACGCCCGACAACATCACTGTCTTCATCATCCCTCTCCTCGCTCGACGGTCGAGCTTGAAACAGGTGCGCTCGTCGGCTTCCGCCGTCAAGAAGCCACAATCACGACACGAAAAGGCCTTGCCAAGGCCGGGCTTGGTGATGGACATCCGCCGCATCCGCGGCATCGTGGAGAAATCGGCTCTGCCGCTGCGTCATGTACCGCGCGCCCAGTAAACCTGCATTCAGGATCGCCATGATCAGACCCTCCCTCGCCGCCGCCCTTACGGTCGGTTTCGTCGCCCTGGCCATGAGCAGCACCAGCGCCCTGGCCTATGAGGTCGCCCTGGCGGAGACGCCGGCCGCCGTCGCCGCCGCGACGCCCCGTTCGGCCGTCCCTTCGCCTGAGGAAGCCTTTGGGCATGCCGTCGGCGCCGACTACCACCTGGTCAACTACACCCAGTGGGAAGCCTATCTGAAGACCCTGGCCAGCCAGTCGGACCGGATGAAGCTGGTCGAGATCGGCAAGTCGTCCGAGGGCCGCACCCAATACATCGCCATCGTCTCCAGCCCTGAGAACCTGGCCCATCTGGATCGCTATCAGGAGATCGCGCGTCGCCTGGCCAAGGCCGACGGCGTGACCGAGGTCGAGGCCCGCGCCATGTCCGCCGAGGGCAAGGCCGTGGTCTGGATCGACGGCGGCCTGCACGCGACCGAGACCGTCCCGCCCCAGGCCCTGATCGCCGCCGTGCACGAATGGCTGACGGCAGAGGACCCCGAGGCTCTGCGCGTTCTGAACGACACCATCATCCTGTTCGCGCCGCTGAACCCGGACGGGATGGAGCTGGTCTCCAACTGGTATATGCGCAACGAAGACCCGCTGAAGCGCGAGTTCGCCTCGATCCCGGTCCTGTACCAGAAGTACGTCGGCCACGATAACAACCGCGACTACTACCTGTCGGCCATGGCCGAGACGACCAACGTCAACCGCCAGTTCTTCCGCGAGTGGTTCCCGCAGATCATCTACAACCACCACCAGACGGCGCCCGCCGGAACCGTGGTCTTCATGCCGCCCTTCCGCGACCCGTTTAACTACAACTACGACCCCCTGGTCATGGGCGCCCTGTCGGAAGTCGGCGCGGCCATGCACAGCCGCCTGATCGAAGAGGGCAAGCCAGGCTCGACCATGCGCAGCGGCGCCAACTACTCGACCTGGAACAATGGGATGGAGCGCTCCATCACCTACTTCCACAACGCCGTCGGCCTGCTGACCGAGATCACCGGCCACCCCACGCCGAGCCAGATCAGCCTGATCCCGCAGAACCAGCTGGCCCGCAACGACCTGCCCATGCCGGTCGCGCCCCAGACCTGGCGTTTCGCCCAGTCGATCGAGTACTCGCAGTCGATCAACCGCGCCGTGCTGAACTACGCCTCGCGCAACAAGGACCGGCTGCTGTTCAACATCTGGCGCATGGGCCAGAACGCCATCGACAAGGGCAATACCGACACCTGGCGCATCACGCCGACCGGCGTCGAGGCCCTGGTCGAGGCGGCGGGCGAGAACGCCAACGGCCGCCGCGGCGTCGATCCGGCCCTCTATGAAAAGGTGCTGCGCGATCCGGCGCGTCGCGATCCGCGCGGCTATGTCATCCCGGCGGATCAGGCCGACCTGCCGACCGCCGTCGCCTTCCTGAACAGCCTGATCAAGACGGGCGTCGACGTGGACCGCGCCACGCGCGCCTTCACCATCGGCGGCAAGACCTATCCGGCCGGCTCCTATGTGGTGAAGACGGCCCAGGCCTATCGCCCGCACGTGCTGGACATGTTCGAGCCGCAGGATCACCCGCACGACCTGCAATATCCGGGCGGCCCGCCCGCCCTGCCCTATGACGCCACCGGCTATACCCTGGCGCTGCAGATGGGGGTCAAGTTCGACCGCATCCTCGACGGCTTCGAGGCGCCGACCGAACGCGTCGCCGACGTCATGGCCCCGCCGCCCGGCAAGATCGACGGCTCGGGCCGCGCCGGCTGGCTGATCGATCACGCCCCGGTCAACGGCTACATCCTGTCCAACCGTCTGCTGGCCGCGGGCGTGCCGGTCTATTGGCAGGAAGGCGAGACCCGCGCGGGCCGTCAGACGCTCGCCCCCGGCGCCCTGTGGATCCCGGCCAGCGATGCAGCCCGTCCCATCGTCGAGGCCGCTGTGCGCGACCTGGGCCTTAACGCCTACGCCGCCGCCCGCGCGCCGGGCGGCGACAAGATCGCGCTGAAGCCGGTGCGCGTCGGCCTGGTCGACCGCTACGGCGGCTCCATGGCCTCGGGCTGGACCCGCTGGATGCTGGAGCAGTTCGAGTATCCGTTCGAGGTAGTCTATCCGCAGCGTCTGGACGCGGGCGATCTGGCCAGGGACTTCGACGTCCTCGTCTTCGCCTCCGACATGATTCCGACGGACCTGTCGGCGGCGGCCCAGCGCGACCAGCCCGAGCCCGAGGCCATCCCCGCCGAGTATCGCGGCTGGCTGGGTCACATCACGGCTGAGAAGACCGTGCCGCAGCTCGACGCCTTCGTGCGCGGCGGCGGCAGCGTCGTCACCATCGGCTCGGCCCACCGCCTGGCCACGGCCCTGGGCGCACCGGTTCAGGACGTTCTGCTGGGCGCGGACGGCAAGGCGCCGGCCTCGACCGAATTCTTCATCCCCGGCGCCGTGCTGAAAACCGAGGTCGACAATCGTCAGCCGCTGGCCTTCGGCGCCCCGGCCCAGATGAACGTCTTCTTCAACCGCAACTCGGGCTTCCGCCACACCGGCGAAAGCGGCGCCATCGTCCGCTACCCGGAACAGGTCGCGGTCGCCAGCGGCTGGGCCATCGGCCCGCAGAAACTGGCCGGTTCGGACGCGGTTCTGGACCTGCCGCACGGCGAAGGCCGCGTCATCGTGCTCGGCCCCGACGTGGTCAACCGCGCCCAGGCCCGCTCGTCGGCCCGCCTGCTGTTCAACGCCCTCTTCTACGGGCCGGCGATCAGCGCGGAAGACAAATAGGACTAATGGCGGCGGTCTTCGGACCGCCGCCAGCCTTCCCGCAAGCGCCCCGAGTATATCCGCTCATCCCCGCGGAGGCGGGGACCCAGTGCTTTGGCTTCAAGGCGCTTCGCTCAATGGATAGCGCTCACACCGGCGCTCCTACTGGGTCCCCGCCTCCGCGGGGATGAGCGGGCGAAGGGGTGCAGCCCACAGTTACCCTTCCGCACAGCAAAAAGGCCGCCCCATCACTGCGGCGGCCTTTTCATTGAGTGCGGCTGACGCCTTAGGCGGCGGCCGTCTGGGGCGCTTCCGGCCCGCCCTCCGGGATGTCGTCCAGTTCGCCTTCCCACTTGGCGACCACGGCGGCGGCGACGGAGTTGCCGACCACGTTGGTGGCCGAGCGGCCCATGTCGAGCAGGTGGTCGACGCCGAGGACGATGGCGATCCAGGCTTCCGGCAGCCCGAAGTAGGTCAGGGTGGCCATGATGACCACCAGCGAGGCGCGCGGGATGCCGGCGATGCCCTTGGACGTCACCATCAGCAGCAGCAGCATGAAGACCTGCTGCGAGACGCTGAGGTGCACGCCGTGCGCCTGCATGATGAACATGGTGGCGAAGGTGCAGTAGAGCATCGAGCCGTCGAGGTTGAACGAGTAACCCAGCGGCAGGACGAAGCTGACGATGCGGCGGCGCACGCCCACCGTCGGCAGAGCGTCGAGGATGCGCGGATAGGCGGCTTCCGAGCTGGCGGTCGAGAAGGCCAGCAGGGCCGGGGTGCGGATCACCTTGAACAGCGGCAGGACGCGACGGCCCAGCACCGCAGCGGCGGCCAGGAACAGCAAGCCCCACAGGATGCCCATCGAGCCGTAGAAGCCGAGCACGAACTTGGCGTAGACGGCCAGCATCTCCAGGCCTTGCGTGGCGATGGTCGAGGCCAGGGCCGCGAAGATGGCCAGCGGGGCCAGCTTCATCACGAACTCAGTGACCTTGAGCATGATCGACGCGGCCTGTTCGACCAGGTTCAGCACCGCCGGGGCCTTGTCGTCGAGGGCGGCGACCGCCGTGCCCACGAACAGCGAGAAGACCACAATCTGCAGGATCTCGTTCTTGGCCATGGCGTCAAAGATCGACGTCGGCACCAGGTGCGTCACGAAGCCGTGCAGCGAGAAGGCGTCGGTCGAGGCGGCCGGAGCCGTCGCCAGCGCCGCCTGCGGCAGATGCATGCCCGCGCCCGGTTGCAGCAGTTGAACCATCAGCAGACCCAGCAGCAGCGACACGACCGAAGCGCCGATGAACCAGGTCATGGTCTTGACGCCGATACGACCCACCGAGGCCGCATCTTCCATGTGAGCAATGCCCGCCACCAGGGTCGTGAAGACCAGAGGGGCGATGATCATCTTGATCAGGCGCAGGAAGACGTCGGTGATCAGCGACAGATTCTTGGCCGCCGCCGCCGCCTGATCAGCGTCGAGGGTCTGGTTGATCCCCCAGCCGACCAGCACGCCCAAAATCATGGCGCCGATGATGAGGTAGGCGAATATTCGGTTCATATTCAACGTTCCAACTGCACTCGGCCCACCCCGTCGGAACACGTCCCCCCGACCGCACGAGCCTCATCCGTTCATACAAAAGCGGGGCGGCAGACGTTCGAAATGTCCACGGCCCCGCCTCGTTCACGTCTTTGCTAAAGCCAATCGGCCCGCGCGCCTAGATCAGAATTCTTCGTCGAGAAGTCGCACCCCGCCCTCCGGCACGGGGCCGCGCAGCCGCTCCGCCTGGCCCCTTGCCCTCGACGCGGGCCTGCGTCACATTTTAAGGGGGTGACAGGCTCCGCCGTCCGGGGAATGGAAGTTGTGCAACAGGTGACGATGCTGACCGAGAGAGAGCGTCAATGCCTCCGTCTGGTCCATTCGCACTTCAACTCCAAGCAGATCGCGCGCGAGTTGGGCATCAAGCCCGGCACCGTGGATCGTCATTGCGAAAACGCCGCCAGGAAGCTGAACGTCGACAGCCGCGTGGCCGCCGCCCTGGCTCTGGTGGCCCGCGAGGGCATTCCGAACGCCTCCCAATATGAAAGGGTCTCAATAGCGCCATCGCCGGTCGAGGCGCTGGATGGGGAGGCTGAAAGGACCCCCCATGACCCAGATGGACGATACGCTTCCGCAGATCAGCTGGCGCGAAATGGAAGTCATTCTTCAGGGAATGGCGACCTCCGACACCAAGCGTCGGATGGTGCACCACCTGATCGAGGGAACGCGCAAGCAGGCCGCGTTTCTGACCGCGGGCGGCGTAGTGACGGAACTCGCCTACATCACGGCAGCCATGCTGGACGCGAGCTTCTGTCCGACCACATCGGACTCGGGCGTCTCGGAAGCCTCCTTGTCGTCTTCGGCGTCGCCGCCGCAGCCGTCTGGATCGTGACAGCCATCGCGGGCGCCGAGCAGTTCGCCTTCCTGCTGCAGGACTTGCGGTACGGCGGCTGACGCGCGCTCGCCTCACCCAGGAAGCGACCCCCATGAAAAGAACTGAACAAGCGGCCCTCATCGCCGCCCGGATCCAACGCGCCTTGCAGCGCGCCGAAGACGGCCATGACCAGTCCATCGACCGCCTGGCCCGACTGGCCCAGGCCTTGACGCGCGGACGCAAGGACGCCGGCCTGTCCTCGACCGTCGGCCAGCCCGTATTCGACGCCCTCGCCCGCTCCATGGCGGCCCAGGTCGCCGCTCAGAAAGCCATGGTCGAGCTTCACGAAGCCCTGGCTGAGGTCAAGGACAAGACCCGCTTCCGCGCCATCCGCATGGGCGGCCTCGACAAGTCGGACGACCCGGTGCCGCGCGAAACGCGCCTCAGCCTGGTTGAACGTGTAGGCTGAATGAGGGATGGGTGACGTGGTATCGCCATGTCCCCCATCTATATCTTCACGCTTTCCCTATTGGTTCTGGCCGGCGTGCTCGCCCTGGTCCGCGGCGGCGGCTGGGAGCGCGGCACGGCGGCCGTTCTGGCCCTGGCCTGGGTCCTTTCGGCGCTGACGCCCTTTGACTTCAAGACGCCGCCGTGGCCCGCCATCATCGCGGACGGATGTGTCTTCCTGTTCCTGTTGTACGGGGCCCTGCGGTCGCCCCGCCTGTGGATGGCCGTCGCGGCAGGCTTTCAATGCCTCATCCTGGCGACCCACTATGTCTTCATCCATCGTCTGGACCTCGACAACTGGGCCTATGTCTCGGCCTATTATGTGTGGAATATCGGCGTGATCGGCACGCTATGTGCTGCTAGCCTTCTGAGGCCTCGAAAGGCTAGGCTATAGGGCAGGCTCGGCGCCCCAGGGGAAGACGATGGACAGTCAACGGAACATCCGCAATCCGATCGATGCAGAGGTCGGCGCGCGGCTGAAGCAGCTCCGCGTACAGAACCGCATGACCCAGGTCGATCTGGCGACCGCGCTCGGCGTGACCTTCCAGCAGGTCCAGAAATACGAAAAGGGTCAGAACCGCGTCGCCGCCTCCACCCTGGCCAAGGCTGCAGCCGCCCTGAACTGCAAGATCACCGACTTCTACCAGCAGGATACGTCCGCCGCCCGGGAGCCCGCCGAAGCCATGCTGGAGTTGTCGGACCTCTACGGCCGCATGGCGGCGCGTCAGCGCGAAGCGCTTCTGACCACCGCCCGCGCCCTCGTCGAGATTCAGCGCTAGACGCCGCCCGACTCTAGAACAGGATCGGCACCCGCAGCACGAACCGCATGTCCGGCGCATCCTCGGTGACGCCGAACTCGAAGTTGCCGTTCAGCGAGAACCGTTCGGTCACGCGATAGGACAGGCCAAAGGTCAGGGCGCCGACTTGGAGCGACTTGGACTTCTGGACCGTGTCGTTCAGCTCGGTCTCGGTCGGCCGGATATAGTTGTGCTTGTAGCCCAGCGAGTAGGAGAAGCGCGGGTTCAGCGAGAAGGCGAAACCGATGCCCAGGCCGATCGAGTCGCCAGGATCGACCCGCCCCACCCGAACATCCCCCTCGACCCGGTCGATATCCTTGGGCAGGTGGGCGAAGTAGCTCAGACTCGCGAAGATGACTGCCGGATCGCTGGGGTAGAGCATGCTGATGCTGGGCTCGATGCCCCAGAAGCCGGACCCGGTCGCCAGCCGGCTGGCCACCCCGAATTCGTCCCGCGGGATATCGAACGGCCCCTCGCCGGTGTCGCTCTTGGCGCGCAGGCCGGCCACGAAGATGGGCCGCCCCTTCTCGCCGCCATTGATCTGATAACGGATGCCCGCCTCGACATCGCCGATGCCGTCGCCCTTCAAGTCGATGGTGCGCGATACGGCCTCATCGCGTTGCTGGACTGTCGTGATCGTGTCGCTGCGCTTCAGATAGGGGATGCGCGCATCCACCTCGATGCGGTCGGTGATCCCGTATCGCCCCGAGATCGTGGCCCCGAGGGTGTCGCGGTCCGCTTCGCTGGCCTCGATGACGCCGATCTGCAGTCCCGGCACGATCTCCACGCCGCGGAAGACCAGCCGGTTGGCCGAGGAGCGCGTATATTCGGCGGAGATGTCAAAGCTCGCCTGGCCCTTGGGGCTCAGCACTGCGACTTCTTCCGGGATGGCCGACAGTTGCAGGCCGCGCTGGACCAGGGTCGGCGGCGGGGGGGCCTGAATGCCGGTGCCCGCCCCGGTATCCTGACCGGCCCGCCAGGCCTCCAGCCCCTCGGGGTCCAGCACCGTCGCGCCGGACAAGGCCAGGGGCCCCGCCGCGGGCGCCAGGGCGGCCGTCTGGGCGCCAGGGGCGTCCACGCGCCAACGGTCGTCGATCCGGCGCGACTGGGCCTCGAGCAGTTCCGCCTGACGCGCCAGCAGGGCTTCCTGGTCGTTCAGGCGCTGGCTCTGCGCCGCCACCAGGGCCTCCAGCCGCGCCAGCCGCGCGGCGGGGTCTTCCTCCTGCGCCTGCACCCTGCCCTCGGAGAGGCAGACAAAGGTGATCGCGAGGGAAGAGACGCTCAACAAATGAATGGCTTTTCGAAAGTACACGCCAGCCTCCCTTGCTAACCAGGTCAGACAAACACGTAAAAAACGCCGTCACATTGCTTATTGATAATAATTTCAGGATAATTCGAACCGAAACGATCAGTCCGACAAATCGCTCACGCGGTATCGCGATTGATAATCGCAAACAAACTTCAAGCGCGACACGTCCATAAGCTCGACCCAACCTCGCTTCATCTCGATGAGATGTTCACGCTTCATGTGTTGCAAGGTTCGATTGAGGTGAACAATGCTCAACCCCAGGGCGTCGGACAGGACCTCCTGGGTCAGCGGCATGGGCAGGCGCTCGCCGTCGGCAAGCCCGGCCAGCCGGCATCTCTGTCGCCACTCCAGCAGGAAGTGGGCCGTTCGTTCATGCGCGGACTGACGCCCCAGGCGCACCAGATGATCCAGCAGGCAGGCCTCCTCCTGGCGCCGCACGGCCGCCAGCGCCTTCTGCAATCCGGCATGTCGGCCGTCCTGGATCGCCAGGATCTCGCGCAGCATCAGGGCGTCGACGCATTCGACCCGCGTCACCGCGACCGTCGACACCTCGTCCAGGGGCCGCGCCTTCAGGCCCAGGCCGATCGCGTCCCCGGCCATCAGGAAGCCGAAGATCTGACGCCGCCCGTCGGGCAAGGCGTGCTGTCGGCAGGCCCAGCCGCTGACGATCAGACGTGGCGGAGCGGCCTCGCCCTCGCGCGCGAACTCCGCCCCTGCGGGAATGGATTCGCGATAGAGGCAGAGCTTGCGCACCAGATTGCGCTCGTCCTCGCTCAGGGTGGCCGCTGCGCCCAGCACCCTCAGGGCGGCGATGTCGGCGGGCGGTCGGGCGGGACGCCGCAACCCAACGGACACGGGCGCCGTCACGCGCAAGCGGCGCGCGGCGTCCACATCACCCGCGTGGGAAAAGCCCGTATGCATTTTCGCCCCTCCCCGGGCCCTAACGCATCCTGTTAACGAAAGGTAAAACGACGCGAACTCCATCCAGTTCCAGAGGGGGACTTCCGCTCCCTCGTCGCCGGTCGGCCAGGTTCGCCGGATCAGGGGCCGGTAGCGCGAATCCCGCCCCAGTCGATATCCTGGAAGATCTGCGACCCCAGTCGCGCCACCGAGAAGTCCTGCTGCATGGTGTCGAAATTCGGCAGGGCCAGCATCACCTGCATATCCTGTCGAATGTCGCGATTGTCTGCGGCGTTCACCACCAGGTTCTGCAACTGACCGTTGAGGACATTGTGGACCAGGGCCGTCGTGCCGTTCGCATCGCTCAGGACCAGCCCGCTCGATCCGGGGGACAGGCCCGACAGGTCCAGTCCGCCGATTTGACCCGGCGTCAGCGGGGTCCATCCGGGCAGCGAGCCCGTGACCTGTTCTGTCACCGGCCCCGTCGGCGTCCAGGTCAGCCGCGTCTCCAGGGCCAACTGGCCGTTGACGTAGGTACGCACCACGGCGCCGAAGTCGAAGCTGATGCCCCCCGCTGTCAGGAAGCCGCCCCTCATGTCGCCCAGATCTTCATCGGACATGGGCGCCAGGCTGTCGAAGGGCGAGACGGGCTCGCTGAGCGCCGGCTGGGCCAGCAGCAGGACGCCCGCACAGACCCCCAGATCGAACCATCGCATACGCAACATCATCATCACCTCAGATAGGGGTCGAGCGTGAAGGTCGTTGTGATCTGATAGAGGGGCGGCAGCTCTCGCGTCAGTTCCGCCAGGGACGACGTCGGCAGGACGCGATCCATCGGTGCCTTGGCGAAGGGCCGCCACTCCTCGGCGACATTATAACGGTCGGCGGAATTGCGGATCATGAAGGCGATCCCGTTCCACATCGCCGCAAACTCGGCCTGGCTATAGGTCTTCAGCCCCAGAGCCGGATCCCCGATCAGCACGCGATCACCGGACACGCCCTTCAGCACCACGAAGTGTCGATAGCCCTGCTGGTTGATGACGACGATGGCCGGCGCCTCCGCCGCCTCCAGGGCATCCAGACTCATGCGGAAGCCGTCCGCCTGAAAGCCGTGGGTTTCGAGATAGCGCTTCATGTCCAGCAGGGAGAAGCCGACGCGCTCGATCGCCTCGCGGTTTCCATGCTCGTACATATAGACGAAGACGTCATGCTCCTTGACGTCGCGGCCGTAGTGATAGCGCAGCAAGGTGGCCAGGGCGGCCGAGCCGCAGCTGTAGTCGTACTCCTGGCGCACCACCGTGCGGAAGGGAATATCGCGGTAGCTGACGACCTGCACCGAATAGGCCGCCGCGCCCTGGTTGATCGTGACCTCAGCCGCCGCCGACGTGCCGAACAGCAGCGCGGCCACGCCGACCGCCGCGTCCCTCCATGTCAGGGCGCCTCGGCTCACGGGGAAACGATCATGATGCTGAGCGAGCCCTGCAGGTTGTTGTTGTGGCCGCTGTTGATGACGAAATTGCCGATGCCGGCGAAACCGGCAAAGGCCCCCTCGGCCAGAGTGATGTCGCCAGAGCCGACCTGATGGGCGTTGATGGTGTTGCCCGAGTTGTTCGCAGACAGGTTCTGGGTGGTGTTGGCGTAGACCTGCAGACTCTGAAGTCCGTTCTCGCCTTCCAGTTCATCGAGACTGAGCACCTGGGGCGCAGCGTCACCTGTCGCCGACGCCGGAACCGCAACGGCGGACACGACCGAGAGCCCTGCCGCAGCATCGCCCGGCGCGCCTGGCGCGGGCAGGACCTGGGCTGAAGCCAAACTCGCCAGCATGAGGATCGGCGCCCCCAGCACGGCGCACCCGATATAGCGCAACATGGCTTCCCTCCTCGGAAGACCCAGAAAGAAAACCGGCCAGACGCTCGTCTGGCCGGTTCAGGTCTTTTACTCGCCGCCGCCGCCGTTGCCGAAGGTGACGTTGGCGTTGGCGCTGATCGCCGTCGCCGCCTGGTTGTTGGCCGCAAAGCCGGTGTTGTAGTTCGCCGTCTGGATGCCCGCGAAGCCGGCGAAGGCGCCGCCGGAGTTGCTGATATCGCCCGTGCGCAGCTCGCCGTCATGATGGCCGCCGCCCACATCGAATTCGAAGCCGCTCACATTGGCGCTCAGCTCCTGGATCGACATGGAGATCCGCATGTTGGTGGTCGAGTTGTCCGAATTGTCGTTGTTGGAATCATTGGTCGAAGAGTCGCTGTTGTAGGAATCTTCGATCTTCGAGTTGTCGTTGTACGAATCTTCGGTCTTCGAGTTGTCGTTATTCGAGTCCTCGACCTTGGAGTTGTCGTTGTTCGAATCTTCGACCTTCGAGTTATCGTCGTGAGAATCGAACGACATGGCCTTGGAATTATCGTTGGTCGAGTTGTCGTTCATGGAATCGGTGATATCGACATCAAGATCGGTGTCATGCCGAGAATTGTCGTTGAACGAGTCGTTGATATCCGGACCGCCGGACCAGGGATTGGCCAATGCGGAAGCCGCCGGCAAAGCGCTGAACGCCAAAACGGCAGTGAGCGCAAAGGCCGAAGTCATAAGTTTGCTATTCACGATGAACCCTCCAGGCTGGTGAACGGAAGGCCCCTCGGCCTCCAGTCCACCAAATCAGAACAGCCCGTCATCTGTTCCGCCGCCCGTTCCGCCGCCCAAATCGAACCCCATGCCTCAGAAAAAGGCGCGATTGGTCCACAGATGATCAAATGATCTTTTCCAGAGCCGGTCACCGGACAGAAAAGATGAATTGATGATAAACACAAAGAATTAAAACGGCAATTTTTAGATACTGTCACGAGATCGTGAATACATGATCAAACCATATTCGCCTGAGAGACGAATCGATCAAGACTCGATCCACTGAACAAGATCCCTTCCCCACGTCTTGCCGCTCTACCCGCGCCCCTTCGCGGGCGCCCAGGCCGCGCCCTGCACGCCGATCGCCGTTTCCGTAGCCTTCCCGCCCGGCGGATGCTAAGCGCGCCGGACCATGACGACGTCCCCCATCGAACGTATCCGCAACTTTTCAGTGGTCGCCCACATCGACCACGGCAAGTCCACGCTGTCTGACCGGCTGATTCAGTTCACCGGCGGCCTGACCGCGCGTGAAATGTCGGCTCAAGTCCTTGATAACATGGACATCGAGAAGGAGCGCGGCATTACCATCAAGGCGCAGACCGTGCGCCTGAACTACAAGGCCAAGGACGGGCTCGACTATGTCCTGAACCTGATGGACACGCCGGGGCACGTCGACTTCGCCTATGAGGTGTCGCGCTCGCTGGCCGCGTGCGAAGGCTCGATCCTGGTGGTCGATGCGTCACAGGGCGTCGAGGCCCAGACCCTGGCCAACGTCTATCAGGCCATCGACAACAACCACGAGATCGTCCCGGTCCTCAACAAGATCGACCTGCCCGCCGCCGAACCCGAGCGCGTGCGCAGCCAGATCGAGGACGTCATCGGCATCGACGCCTCTGACGCCGTCATGTGCTCGGCCAAGTCGGGCATCGGCATCGAGGACGTGCTGGAAGCCATCGTCACCCGGCTTCCCGCGCCTAAAGGCGACGCCAACGCCCCGCTGAAGGCCATGCTGGTCGACGCCTGGTACGACCCCTACCTCGGCGTGGTGCTGCTGGTGCGCGTGTTCGACGGCGTGCTGAAGGCCGGCATGCGGGTCAAGATGATGCAGTCGGGCTCGACCCATCTGGTCGACCGCGTCGGCGTCTTCCTGCCCAAGAACACCCCCGTGGACCAGCTTGGCCCCGGCGAAGTCGGCTTCATCACCGCCCAGATCAAGGAAGTGGCCCACGCCGCCGTCGGCGACACCATCACCGACGAGAAGAAACCCGCCGCCGAACCGCTGAAGGGCTTCAAGGAGGTCCAGTCGGTCGTCTTCTGCGGCCTGTTCCCGGTCGACGCCGCCGACTTCGAGGACCTGCGCGCCGCCATCGGCAAGCTGCGCCTGAACGACGCGTCCTTCACCTTCGAGATGGAATCCAGCGCCGCCCTGGGCTTCGGCTTCCGCTGCGGCTTCCTCGGTCTGCTGCACCTGGAAATCATTCAGGAGCGTCTGAGCCGCGAGTTCAACCTGGACCTGATCGCGACAGCCCCCTCGGTTGTCTACAAGATCCAGTTGCGCGACGGGCGCGAGATCGACCTGCACAACCCGGCCGACCTGCCCGACGTCATGCAGATCGAGTCGATCGCCGAGCCCTGGATCAAGGCCACGATCCTGACCCCCGACGAATACCTCGGCGGCGTCATCAAGCTGTGCCAGGACCGGCGCGGCACCCAGGTCGAACTGTCCTATGTCGGCAGCCGCGCCCTGGTGGTCTATGAGCTGCCGCTGAACGAAGTCGTCTTCGACTTCTACGACCGCCTGAAGTCGATCTCGAAGGGCTATGCCTCGTTCGACTATGAACTGACCGACTACAAGGTCGGCGATCTGGTCAAGATGAGCATCCTGGTCAACGCCGAGCCGGTCGACGCGCTCAGCATGCTGGTCCACCGCGGCCGCGCCGAAACGCGCGGACGCGGCATGGTCGAGAAGATGAAGGAGCTGATCCCGCCCCACATGTTCGTCATCCCGATCCAGGCGGCCATCGGCGGCAAGATCATCGCCCGCGAAACCGTCCGCGCCCTGCGCAAGGACGTGACCTCGAAGTGCTACGGCGGCGACGCCACCCGCAAGAAGAAGCTGCTCGAGAAGCAGAAGGCCGGCAAGAAGCGCATGCGCCAGTTCGGCAAGGTCGAGATCCCGCAGGAAGCCTTCATCGCCGCCCTGAAGATGGACGAGGATTGATCCTCGCCAACGACGACTGAAACCAGGAAGGGCGGAAAGCAGGACTTTCCGCCCTTTTCTTGTGGCCCCGCGAGCCAGGCGGCGAAGGCCGCTACCGCTTCCTGAAGCGGGCGGCGTCGGCGGCCAGACTGGAGCCCCAGTCGGTCGTGGGGTGGTCGGGCTCGGCGTGGAAGGGCAGTTCGCCGGCGAGGCCGCGAACGGTCAGCGCCAGAGGCAGGGCATAGTGGGGCATGAGGCGCAGCGGCTTCCTGCGCTTGTCCGTCACGTCCCAGCCCAGGGCCTCGAAGGCCTCGGCCAGATCGGTCCCGGACAGACGGTGAATGTCGTCCCAGTCGGCGGGCAGTTCGACGGCCTCGGCCGCCTCGCCGGTCAGGCCGAACAGGGCGCTGGTCAGGGCGTCGATCTCAGGAAACTCGTCGCGAGCGTCGGGATCGGCGTAGCGCGGCTTCATCAGCGCCTTCAGTTCCAGATCATCGACGCCGGGCATGTCGATCAGGCGGCGCAAGGGTGTGTTGGTCATGGCGACCCCTTAGCATGCCCGGCGGCGGTTGACCCCGCCCGCCTGCCGGTCAAGGCTGGCGCGGCGTCAACAGAAGGCCCTGCTTATGCCGACCGACCTGCCCATCGCCGCCCGCGCCCCGCGCCTGGCCGTCCTGATCGACGGTGAGAACGCCTCGGCCCGGATCGCCGAGGCCCTGTTCACCGAGATCGCGACCCTGGGCGAAGCCAGCGCCAGACGCATCTACGGCGACGCGGCCAGTCCCTCGCTGAAGGGCTGGATCGAGGTCCTGCCGCGCTGGGCCATCCAGTGGCAGCAGAATTTCGCCAACACTAAGGGCAAGAACTCCGGCGACATCGCCCTGGTCATTGACGCCATGGACCTGCTGCACTCCGGCCGGTTCGACGGCTTCTGCCTGGTGTCGTCGGACAGCGACTTCACCCGGCTGGCGGCGCGCATCCGCGAACAGGGCGTGCCGGTCTATGGCTTTGGCGAGCGCAAGACGCCCGAGAGCTTCCGCCAGGCCTGCACACGCTTCATCTACACCGAGAACCTGACCGGACGGCCCGCCGACGCGGGCGAGGAGGTCGAGACCGCCAGCCCGCCGCCCCCTTCTCGCAAGCCTTCCGAGGCCACGCGCCTGATCGCCGCCGCCATCGCCGACATGGACGAGGACGGCGACGGCTGGGTCAATATCGGCGGCATCGGCAACCGGCTGCGGAACGCCTATTCCGACTTCGACCAGCGCACCTATGGCTATGCCAAGCTTTCGGACCTCATCCGCGCCACGGGACGTTTCGACGTCGAGGCCGGGGCGGGCGGAGCCATGCGGGTGCGGGTCAAGCCGCGCTGACAAGCGGGACCATTCAGATACCGAAGTTGTCACAGCATGCAATCGAAGGCAGGATGTCGCCTGAACCGTCAGCCGACAGGAGCTCGCCATGCTGTTGATCACCGCCGCTGCCCTGGCCCTACTGGGCGCGCCCGCCGTCCAGACCGAAGAAGACGGCGCCCGCCCGCGCGTCGTCTCCAGCAACCCGTCGCGCGTCATCTCAGCCCGCTCGCCGAGCCTGCCCAACGGACCGACGCGCGTCGTCTGCAACCACGAGCGCAGCATGGACAGCAACATCCAGCGCCGCGTCTGTCGTGAGGTGGCCGTCAACACCTCAGGTCGCGAACGTATGGGCGGCGACTATGTGCGACAGTTGCAAAGCATCGGCCTGAACGCCGAGAACGGCCCCAATGTGCGCCAGCCCGGCGGACGTCCGGTCAACTGACACCATGCTGCTCACCCTTTTCGCCGTCGTCGCCCTCTCCCAATCGCCCGAGGCGATGGAAGCGCCTCCGCCGAGACGCGCGCCCGGCATGAACATCTCGGCCCGCGCCCCGACCCTGCCGGACGGCCCGACGCGCGTGGTCTGTTCTCGCGAACGGGCCATGGACACCAACATCCCGCGTCGCGTCTGTCGGCGCGTGCCGGTGAACAGCAGCGAGCGCGAACGCATGGCCAGCGACATGATGAAAGACATGCAGCGCCTGGGCCGTATCGAAGGCGATTGATCGCCCCACCACAAAGGGAGCCTCACATACTGGCTTCGCTCTTTATGGTTCTAGTCCTGTCCGGCCCCGTCGCGCTCCGCTGCACGTCCAGTCGGCGTTCGCCATGCCCCTAGGCGGTGTCGTGCGGGATAGATCCTCCCCCGCGCCCGGCGAAGCAACCCGTGAAGTCTGCTATCGCGGCAAACGCACCGGCTCGAACGAGATGCACGATCTGTGTCGTCTGGTTTAGGCGAAGCGCACGGCCAAGACTTTCCGGCGCTAGGTTTTAAGCGGCGGATTTCACCGCCTGAGGCCCCCGCCCCCTTCCCCCGCGCGCGGGGTGGTCTATGTGTGGGCCATGGCCGCCGCAGAGACCCCCGTCGAGACCTTCAAACGCGCTCTGGCGAACGCCGCGCGCGCTCTGGCCGAGCAGGCCGAACTGGAGGTCCACTTCGGCTCGGACGGGCCGAGGCTGTCCAACGGCGTCCTGACCCTGCCCCATCCGCCGCGCGATCCGGGCGCGCCCGAGAGCGCCGCCCTGCGCGGTCAGGCCGACCGGTTGGCCCTGAGGCTGGCCAATCACGACGAAGCCCTGAACGCCCGGCTGCGCCCGATCGACCAGACGGCGGCCGAGGTGTTCGACGCGGTCGAGCAGGCGCGGGTCGAGGCGGTCGGCGCGCGTGAACTGAAGGGGGTGCGCAACAACCTGAATGCGGCCCTGCTGACCCGGCTGGAGAAGTCGGGCGCGCTTAGGGCCGAGGCCGAGCGGGTGCCGGTGGCCGAGGCGGCGGCGCTTCTGGTGCGCGAACGGCTGACGGGCGAAGCCTCGACCGACGGCCTGAAGTCCATGCTGGATCTGGTGCGGTCCAATCTGGAGCTGAAGGCGGGGGCCGAACTGGACGCCCTGACCGCCGTAGCCGACGACCAGACGGCCTTCGCCGCCAGGCTGAAGGACGTGCTGCGGGCGCTGGACCTCGACCCCGGCGACGGTCAGGCCGAGGACGCCAACGACGAGGAAGGCGAGGACGAGCCCGACCAGTCGCAGCAGGATCAGCCCGACGAGCAGGAACAGGAAGAAGAGGACGGCGGCGAAGGCGGTCAGTCGCTGGAAGGCGCCGCCGACGATCAGTCCGCCGAGGACGAGCGCCAGACCCGCCCCGACGGCGCCCCCGCCGATCCCGACGGCGAGGCCTCGGACGACGGCCCCGAACTGAACGAAGGCGCCCTGCCCAACCGTCAGGACAGCGTGGACGACGGGCGCGCCGTCGAAGCCTATCGCGTCTTCACCACCGCCTATGACGAGACCATCGGCGCCGAAGAACTGTGCGACCCGATGGAGCTGGACCGGCTGCGATCCTTGCTGGACGCCCAGCTGGCGACCCTGTCGAGCGTCGTGTCACGGCTGGCCAACAAGCTGCAACGGCGCCTGATGGCGCAGCAGAACCGCAGCTGGGCTTTTGATCTTGAGGAAGGCGTGCTGGACACCGCGCGCCTGACCCGCGTCATCACCGATCCGACCAGCCCCCTGTCCTTCAAGATGGAGAGCGAGAGCCCGTTCCGGGACACGGTCGTGACCCTGCTGATCGACAACTCCGGCTCGATGCGCGGGCGGCCGATCATGGTGGCGGCGGTCTGCGCCGACATTCTGGCGCGGACGCTGGAGCGGTGCGGGGTCAAGGTCGAGATCCTGGGCTTCACCACCCGCGCCTGGAAGGGCGGCCAGAGCCGTGAAGCCTGGATCAGCGCCGGCAAGCCCGCCAACCCGGGCCGCCTGAACGATCTGCGCCACATCATCTACAAGTCCGCCGATGCGCCGTGGCGCCGGGCCAAGAAGAATCTGGGCCTGATGATGCGCGAGGGCCTGTTGAAGGAAAACATCGACGGCGAGGCCCTGACCTGGGCGCACGAGCGGCTGCTGGGACGCACCGAGTCGCGCCAGATCCTGATGGTGATTTCCGACGGCTCGCCCGTCGATGATTCCACCCAGTCCGCCAACGCCGCCCTCTATCTGGACAAGCACCTGCGTCAGGTCATCGAGCAGATCGAGACCAAGTCTCCGGTCGAGCTGATCGCCATCGGCATCGGCCACGACGTGACCCGCTGGTATCGCCGCGCCGTGACCATCGTCGATGTCGAGCAACTGGCCGGGGTCATGACCGAGAAGCTGGCCGAGCTGTTCGAGGCCAAGCCCAAGACGGTGGCCCGGTCTGTGAAGAAACGCGCGGCGTGAACCGGCGCCTCTATGTCGCGGCTCTGGCGGCGCTGACCCTGGCGGCCTGCGCCAGCGCGGTCGTGACCTCGCAGCCGTGGACGCCGACACCGCAAGCCGACGGCTGGAGCACGGTCAGCGCCTCGACTCGTCCGGTCGGTCTGGGCCTGCCGGGCGCGGCCGTCCTGGGCAAGGGCGTACGCTACGCCGGTGGCGTGACCGTTCTGGCCGGGAACGACTCGCCCCTGCACAGCCTGTCGGACCTGAAGCTGACCGGCGACGGCGGCTTCATCAGCGTGTCGGATGTCGGCGATCTGGCGCGCGGCAGGCTGGCGCTGGACGCGCGCGGTCGGCTGATCGGGCTGGAGGGCTTGAGCGTGCGCCGCCTGACCCTGACTGACGGGACGCCGATCAGCGAGAAGACGGAGGGTGACGCCGAGGGCCTCGCCGTCACCCCTGGCGGCGACCTGCTGGTCAGCTTCGAGCGCGACCACCGCATCTGGAACTATGGACCGCTGACCGCGCTGCGGTCGCCCCAGGCCGTGCGGCGGCCCGACTTCCCCTTCCCCGAAAACGACGGGATGGAGGGGCTGGCGGCCTCAGGCGACGGCTGGCGCGTGGCGGGTGAATCCGGCGGGGTCTGGGACTGTTCGGCCGCGCGTTGCGCCGTCGCGACCGCGCCGCCGGAGACGCCGCTGACGGAAGGCGACTATCGCATCACCGGCATGGACCGCGATCCGGCGGGGGGCTGGTTCGTGGTGCAGCGGTCCTATCGCGCGCCCATCGACGTGCGGGCGCGGGTGCGGCGCATGGCGGCGGACGGGACGCTGGGGCCGGTGCTGGTCGAGTTGAAGCTGCCCGGCACGACCGATAATTTCGAGGGCATCGCGGTCGAGCGACGCGGCGAGCGGACGCGCCTCTACATCCTGTCCGACGACAACTTCAACGCCGTGCAGCGGACCATGATGCTGGCTTTTGACGTGAGGTAGCGCGTTCTCCCTCCCCGCTCGGGGAGGGTGGCTGAGCCTGAAAGGCGAAGACGGGTGGGGGCGGCAAGGCAAGACAGCCGCAGCGCTCCGTATCGCCGCGCCCTCCCCACCCGGTCGCTTCGCGACCACCCTCCCCCAAGTGGGAGGGAGAGGCAGGTCAGATCCGCTCGCTGATCTTGATGGCGGCCTTGCAGCCGACCTTGATGACGCTCGACAGCAGGCGATAGGCCGGGGCCTCGCGGCTGCCGTGTTCGATGGCGTGGTCGTGGTGGGCCAGTTCCTCTTCGCGGAACTTCGTCAGCTCTGCGGCCAGTTCGGGGTCGCGGTCGCGGACCTCCTCGATCTGATCGGCGTAGTGTTTTTCGATGACGCTCTCGACCGCCTCGGTGCAGGCGTGGGCGGCTTTCTCCGAGATCAGGGCGGTGCCGGCGCCGAGCGCCGTGGCGGCCAGTTTCCACAGCGGGATCATGGCCGTGGGGCGCACCCGGTTCTCGGTCAGCAGGGCCTCGAACCGGGCCAGATGGACGGCCTCATGCCCCTCCATCTCGGTCAGGTCGGCGGCGATGGCGGACTTGCCCTTGCGCCCTTCCAGCACGGCGCGCTGGGCGCGGTAGATGTGGACGGCGGCGAACTCTCCCGCGTGGTCGACGCGCAGCATCTCGGCCATGCGGGCGCGGGTCTGGCCCACGCCGGGGCGCGGCAGGGGGATGCGGCGGGCGGCGGCGACGGTGTCGGATGCCTCGGTCATGGTCTGTCTTCTACACCTTCGGGGCGCGCGCGTCCTTGGGACGTTTCGCCGCCAGCAGACTGAAGATAGCCAGCGCCAGCGAGATCAGGAAGTTCCAGCCGGCCATCGAAATCCCGAGCAGGCTCAAGGCCACGTCGCCGCAGCCGATGATGGGTTTGATCTCGGCGGTGCCGTCGGCCAGGGCGTTCAGGGCGCTGAGGTCGATGGCGGTCGAGGGCGCGGCCGAACAGGTGGCCGGCAAGGCCCACCAGTGCAGTTCGCCGCCCGCATGGAAGCCGGCCGTGATCGCCCCGGTGAAGAAGACGGCGGCCAGCAGGAAGGAGGCGATGCGCGGCGTGCCCCGGCTGGCGCGGCTGAACACGGCCCAGAAGGTGGCGGCCCCGGCGATGGCCACCGCAGCCCAATAGACCTCGCGCTGCTTGAGGCAGAGGTTGCACGGCGCCAGGCCCCCGAACCGCTCGAAGGCATGGGCCGCGCCCAGCATGGCCAGGGAGGCCGCCAGGGCATAGGCGGTCCACCAGCGGGTCAGTCGTTGATACAGGCGCGTCATGGCGCCTTTCTTAGACGCAGCCGGGGCCGGCGTCGATCAGTGTCCGACAAGCTTGACCGCAAAGACGGCGCCGACCAGCAGAACCAGGAAAAGCACGGTGAACAGGGCCAGGCGTTTCTCGATGATCGCCAGCATGGGCTCGCCCCAGCGCTTCAGCACAAAGGCCACCAGGAAGAAGCGGGCGCCGCGCGTGACGACGCACAGGGCCATGAACAGCGCCAGATTGAACTGGAAGATGCCCGAGGCGATGGTGATCAGCTTGAACGGGATCGGGGTCAGCCCCTTGATCAGGATGACCCAGGCCCCGTGCTGCTGAAACAGGGCCTTGGAGGCTTCAAACGTGTCGGCCTTGCCCAGCACGGCCAGCATCCACAAGCCGACCGGCTCCAGAAAATAGCCGATGGCGTAGCCCAGCAGGGCGCCCAGCACCGAGGCGACCGTGCAGACCAGGGCGTAGAAATAGGCGCGCTCGGGCTTGGCCAGCACCATGGGCGCCAGCATGACGTCGGGCGGAATGGGGAAGAAGGAGCTTTCCGCGAAGGAGACGATCGCCAGCGACCGGGTCGCGTGACGGTGGCGGGCCAGGGAGAAGACCCAGTCATAGAGCTTGCGAAGCATACAGGCGTCCCGATTGAGCCTGCGGCTCTAGCAGGCTGAACGGCCGCGCGCATCCGTTGATCGGCGGCTGCGACACTGCAACGTGTCCTGTTTCGGATCAGCCCCGCCTTGCGCCCGACGGGGGGCGCCCATTAGGTTCCGCCCCAATCGGCGGCAGCAGCCGCCACTAAAATATTGAGAGGAGACGCGTCATGCAGGACGCCGCCGCCAAACTCGACCAGGAAAACCCGCTGGGCGTGGACGGTTTCGAATTCGTCGAATTCACCGGCCCCGAGCCCGAGGCCATGATCGCCCGGCTGGAGCTGATGGGCTTCACCCCCACCCATGTGAACCCGACCACCGACGCGGTGCGCCTGAAACAGGGCGACATCACCATGCTGGTCAACCGCACGCCCAAGGGCCAGGCGGCGGACTTCGCCAGGGACCACGGCCCCTCGGCCAACGGCATGGCCTTCCGCGTCGCCGACGCCAAGGCCGCCTATGAGGGCGCGCTGGAACGCGGCGCGGTCAAGGCCGAGGGCGTCAACGGCGGCGCTCTGGGGAACGACTATCCCTACATCCTGCAAGGCATCGGCGGTTCGCTGCTCTATGTCATCGACCAGTACGGCGAGCAGGGTTCGCTCTATGACGCCTGGGACGAGATCGAGGGCTGGGAAGAGGCCGAGCGCAAGAACTCCATGGGCC
This sequence comes from Candidatus Brevundimonas phytovorans, assembly GCA_029203145.1. Classification (NCBI taxonomy): domain Bacteria; kingdom Pseudomonadati; phylum Pseudomonadota; class Alphaproteobacteria; order Caulobacterales; family Caulobacteraceae; genus Brevundimonas; species Candidatus Brevundimonas phytovorans. The sequence goes on along the minus strand of CP119309.1, from coordinate 157,982 downwards.
TCGAGATCCTCGACCACCTGACCCACAACGTGCGTCGCGGCGAGATGCGCACCTGGTCGGGCTTCTATGGTTCGGTCTTCAACTTCGAAGAGCAGAAGTATTTCGACATCAAGGGCAAGGCGACCGGCCTGTTCTCGCAGGCCATGATCGCGCCCGACCGCGCCATCCGCATCCCGCTGAACGAGAGCCAGGACGACAACTCGCAGATCGAGGAGTTCCTGCGCCGCTATAACGGCGAGGGCATCCAGCACATCGCCCTGACCACCGACAACATCTTCGAGACGGTCGAGGCCATGAAGGCCCGCGGCGTGGCCTTCCAGGACACGATCGAGACCTATTTCGAGCTGATCGACAAGCGCCTGCCCAACCATGGCGAGGACGTGGAGCGGATGCGCAAGAACCGCATCCTGATCGACGGTTCCGACGAGGAAGGCCTGCTGCTGCAGATCTTCACCCAGGACACCTTTGGCCCGATCTTCTTCGAAATCATCCAGCGCAAGGGCAATGAAGGCTTCGGCAACGGCAACTTCCAGGCCCTGTTCGACTCCATCGAGCTGGACCAGATCCGTCGCGGCGTCATCAAGGTCGACGCCTGAATGAAGATGCGGCCGCCGCACTGGCTGCCCTGGCTCGGCCCGCTTCTGGCGGCCGGGGCCGGGGCGCTGGCCGGGGAATACTGGCTGGGGGGAGGCTTCTGGATGGTGCTGTTCGCGGCCCTGTTCTGCGGCTTCGCCCCCATCCTGGGCTATCGCGTCTGGAAGAGACTGCATCACCGGCGCTGATGATTTCCTCCCCATTTTATGGGGAGGGGGACCGCATAGCGGTGGAGGGGGCAGCGCGAACCTTCGCCGCCTGAGTCGCCCCCTCCGTCACGGCGCTTGCGCGCCGCGCCACCTCCCCATCAAATGGGGAGGAAAGAAAATGGGGGAACCGACCATGAAGACATCCATCCTGAGCGCCGTCGCAGCCCTGAGCCTTCTGGCCACGGCCGCCCACGCCGACGACGCCCCCAAGTGGTCGCTGGCCATCCACGGCGGCGCGGGCGTGATCGAGCGCGCCGAGCTGTCGCCGGAACGCGACGCCGCCTATCGCGCGGGCCTGCAGGCCGCGCTGGACGCCGGTTCGGCGGTGCTGGCCAGGGGCGGCTCGGCGCTCGATGCGGTTCAGGCCGCGGTCGAGACCCTGGAGGAAAACCCCCTGTTCAACGCCGGGCGCGGCGCGGTCTTCACCGCCGCCGGCAAGAACGAACTGGACTCCGCCGTGATGAACGGCGTCGACCGTACCGCCGGGGCCGTGGCCGGCCTGACCCGCACCCGCCATCCGATCGCGGCGGCCCGCGCGGTGATGGAACGCTCGCCCCACGTCATGATGATCGGCGAGGGCGCCGACAGCTTCGCCGCCTCGGTCGGTCTGGAACAGGTCGACCCCAGCTTCTTCTTCACCGAAAGCCGCTGGCAGGCCCTGCTGATCGCTCTGCGCGAGGCCGGCCAGCCCCTGCCCCCGCGCCCGGCGGGCGCCCCGCCTGAGCCCGGCACGCTGGGCAAGCCGGTTCCCCTGGCCTCGCTCCCCGACTTCCCCTTGAACGAAGCCCCGCTGAACGAGCGCAAGTTCGGCACCGTCGGCGCCGTGGCTCTGGACAGCCAGGGCCGTCTGGCGGCGGGCACCTCGACCGGCGGCATGACCGCCAAGCGCTGGGGCCGGGTCGGCGACGTGCCGATCATCGGCGCCGGCACCTATGCCTCCAACGCCGACGGCTGCGCCGTCTCGGCCACCGGCTCGGGCGAATACTTCATCCGCGCCACCGTGGCCCGCGACATCTGCCAGCGCACCTCCACGGGCATGGGGGTTCAGGCCGCCGCTGACGCCGAGATCGCCGACGTCGGCTCCATCGGCGGCGACGGCGGCGTCATCGTCATGGGCAAGGACGGCACGGTCGCCTTCTCGATGAACACCTCGGGCATGTATCGCGGTAGCGTCTCGTCCAGCGCCGCCCCCCGCGTCGCGATCTACGCCGACGAAGACGCCCCGCGATGACCGGCGAGGTCGTCGATCTGAAGCAGAAGTTCGGCGGCTTTTCCGACCACTGGCGGCCGCGCGTCGCGGCGCAACTGAACGGGCAGGACGTGCGGCTGGTCAAGGTTCAGGGGGTCTTCCCCTGGCACAGCCACGCCGACGCCGAGGAGATGTTCCTGGTCTGGAAGGGCCGGTTCCGGGTCGAGTTCCGCGACCGCATCGAGACCCTGGAGCCCGGCCAGTTCATCGTCGTGCCGCGCGGCGTCGAACACCGCACCGCCGCCGACGAGGAGGCCGAGGTGATGATCTTCGAGCCCTCGGAGGTCATCAACACCGGCGACGCCCCGCCCTCGGACTTCACCGCGCCGCCCGGCCAGACGATATGATCCAGACCCTATGACGAACCGCGACCATCCCGGCGTTCTCGCCCCGCCGCCGCTGATCTACCTCGGCTTCCTGCTGGCCGGGTATGGCGTCGGCCAGCTGGTCAGCGAGCCGTCGCTGGGTCTGAACGTCGATCTGCGGCGCGGCCTGGCCTTTGTTCTGGTGATCGGCGGTCTGCTGCTGGACGGGATTGCGGCGCGGACCTTCCGTCGTCTGGGCACCCCGCCCGAGCCGTGGAAGCCGACCACGGCGCTGGCGACCGGCGGCCTCTATCGCTACAGCCGCAACCCCATCTATGTCGGCTTCGCCATCACCTACGCCGGGTTCGCCCTGGCCATGGACAGTCCGGTCGCCCTGGCCCTGCTGGTCCCCTGTCTGATGGTCGTCGACCGCTTCGTCATTCAGCGTGAAGAGCGCTATCTGAGCGCCAAGTTCGGTCCTGAGTATCAAGCCTATCAAGGAAAGGTCCGCCGATGGCTGTGACCCCCAACCGTCCCGCCCCGCACGCCGACGAACTGTCGGAAATGGCCATCGAGGAGCTGGACGCGGCCTGCGGCCTGCACTGGGTCGAGATGAAGGCCATCACCCCTTGGGGCGACACCTATGAAGGCACGGCCCCGTCGGGCCGCGCGGTCGAGATCGAGCGCCGCTATCTGTGGTCTCACGAGCCCGCCGGGGCCATCACCGTCGAGGTCGAGGTGCGCGACCCGGCCCTGCGCACCGGGGCCGAGGCCCGCGCCGTGATTTCACCCCCGAATAGTTGATCGAACGGCGGCTTTACGACCGTCGAGACCGCTTCCCAACCGTCCCGCCTCGGACTAGCTTCGCCCTATGAAACTCGCCTCGCTCAAGCACGGCCGTGACGGCCGCCTCGTCGTCGTCTCCAGGGACCTGAACTGGTTCACGGACGCCTTCCTGATTGCGCCCACGCTGCAGGCGGCGCTGGATGACTGGGACCGCTGCGAGCCGCTGTTGCGGGCCCTGGCCGAGAGCCTGGAGCACGAAGCCGTGCCGCGCGGCCGCTTCCGCGAACACGAAGCCGCCGCCCCCCTGCCCCGCGCCTATCAGTGGGCCGACGGCTCGGCCTATGTGAACCACGTCGAACTGGTGCGCAAAGCCCGCAACGCCGAGATGCCGGCGACCTTCTGGACCGACCCGCTGATGTATCAGGGCGGCTCCGACCAGTTCATGGGCGCGCGCGACGCCATCCCTCTGGCGGACGAGGCCTGGGGCTGCGACCTGGAGGCCGAGATCGTGGTCGTGACCGGCGACGTGGCCCAGGGCGCGACCCGCGAAGAAGCCCTGGCCGCGATCCGTCTGGTCGGCCTGGTCAACGACGTGTCCCTGCGCAACCTGATCCCCGGCGAACTGGCCAAGGGCTTCGGCTTCGTCCAGTCCAAGCCGGCCAGCGCCCTGTCGCCGGTCTTCGTCACGCCGGATGCGCTGGGCGATCGCTGGAAGGACGGCAAGCTGTCGGGCGAACTGTCGGTGCAACTGAACGGCGCCGACTTCGGCCGCGCCGACGCGGGCGTCGACATGACCTTCGACTTCGGCGTCCTGATCGCCCATCTGGCCAAGACCCGCGCCCTGATCGCCGGCTCGATCATCGGCTCGGGCACAGTGTCCAACAAGGGCGCCGACGGCGGTCCCGGCAAGCCGGTGGCGGAGGGCGGTCTGGGCTATTCCTGCATCGCCGAGGTCCGCACCGTCGAGACCATCCTGACCGGCGAGGCCAAGACGCCCTTCCTCAAGCACGGCGACACCGTCCGCATCGAGATGCTGGACGACGGGCGCCACACCATCTTCGGCGCCATCGAACAGACGGTCGCCCCGGCCTGATCTCCGCTTTTCGAGCGCCGTCAGCCGCGATAGGCTGACGGCGTTCGGAGGGGGAGTTCCGCATGTCGCCGCAAACCATGGGTCCGCTGATCGGCATCGGCGTGGCCCTGATCATCATCCTGCTGCGCAACCGGCGCAAACGGACCCTGCGGCCGCATCTGCTGTGGGTCATGCCCCTGTTGGTCACTGTGGCGATCGGCTTTGGCCTGTGGGCCAACACCCAGCACCCGCAGTTCGGCCCCCTGGCCTGGCTTGCCTTCATCGCCGCCCTCGCCTTGGGCGGCGTCGCCGGCTGGTGGCGCGGCAAGACCATCACCATCGAAAAGGAACCCGACGGTTCGCTGAAGGCCCAGGCCTCGCCGCTCGGCCTGATCCTGGTCGTCGGCCTGTTCGCCGCCCGCGCGGGCCTGCGCGAAGTGATGCAGGTCAACGGCGCCGCCTGGCATCTGGACGCGGTCGTCGTCACCGACGCCTTCATGATCTTCGCTATCGGACTGATCATCACTCAGCGCGTCGAAATCTACATCCGCGCCCGCCGCGTTCTGGCCGGCGGAACCGACAGCCATGTCGAGGTCGCAGCATGAAATCCGCACTGATACTGGCCACAGCCCTGGCCTACGCCGTTCCGGCCATGTCCCCCGCCCAAGCCCAGGAAGCGGGCCAGAACACGGGCCAAGAGGCCGCCGCCGACTGGGATATGACGCGTGATCCCGACAAGAAGCTGAGCATCGCCCATACGGTGTTCGACAATGGCGTGGGCATCGGCGCGCGCTGCCTGAACGGCTCGTTTCAGGTCCTGATCAGCGGGCTGCCGCCTGCGACCGGCGCGACTCGCCAATTGAGGATCGCCTTTGGGGACGACGATTTCGACGAGCAGCGATGGAACGTGGCCGAGAACCCTGAAGTCGCCATCAGCGACAGGCCCAGCCCGCTGGCGCGCGACATGCGCGAAGGCGGCAAGATGCAGATCATTGTGGCGGGCGGCGCCGAAGGCGGTCGGAACCTGCGCTATGTTCTGGACCTGCCGGCGTCCAGCGCAGCGATCGACGAAACCCTGCAGGCCTGTAATCGCCCCCTGGTCGATCCCCGCGACGCGGAGCTCGACGCCCTGGGCGATGACGGTCTGCCGATGAACATCGAGTGGGCCCAGGAACCACAACCGGCCTACCCCCAGGGGCGGACCTATGTGCGCGGCTTCGCCACTGTGAGTTGCCTCACCCAGCCCGACGGTCGTGTGCGCGACTGCGTGGTTGAGACGGAACACCCGATCGACGGCGGCTTCGGCCGGGCGGCGATTGACGCGACCCGACGCGCCCGCCTGAAGAGCAAGGACGGCGGCGAGGTGCCGCTGGGCATGATCCAGTTCCGCACCAACTTCATGATGGATTCGTCCGCGTCAACGGGAAGCCGCCTGCGATCCAATTAAGGTCAGGGTTGCGATTGACCCGACGAATTCCGCCGCTAGATTGCGCGCCTCCCAGACCTGTGCCGGTGTGGTGGAATTGGTAGACGCGCTGGATTCAAAATCCTGTTCCGAGAGGAGTGCCGGTTCGAGCCCGGCCACCGGCACCATCTGTGATTTCGACGCCTGACCGGTTGCAGCCGACGATCAACGCGGCCTTGTATGCGTCGGCACAGCCCCGTGGATTTATGCGCCGTATTGTTTTGATCGCCGTCACAGCCGCCCTTCTGAGCGGCTGCACCTCACTCACGTACAACTGCAACGTCGAAAACAGCTGCCCAGCCGCGGCCCCCGGCGCTGGCGCTGGCGCCCGCTAGCCTTCAGCGGGCTGCACGAACCTTCTTCGCGCCCTCCCCTCCGGACATCGTCATCGACCTGGAACGCAGCCTTAGCCGTTCTGGCGCATTCCGCTGGTCGAGGAGGATTGTCGCGCGCCGCTATAGGCTGAAACAAAGAATGAATTCGATCTGACTTGATTAAGCGGACACAAGTGTCCACTTGGCGATCTTCATGACCCGTCCCCTGCGAAAAGACGCCGCCGAACGACGCGAGGCCCTGCTGGAAGCGGCGGCCGAGGCCTTTGCGCGCGACGGGCTGGAGACGCCGCTGCACCTGATCGCCGAGCAGGCGGGCGTGGGGCGGGCCACCCTCTATCGCAACTTCGCCGACCGGTCCGAGCTGGCCCTGGCGGTCTTTGTTGGACAGATCGACGACCTGCACGAACGCACCCAGGCGCGGCTGGACGATCCCGAGGTCTTCCTGTGGTTCCTGGGGCAGATGGTCGAGCTGATGATCCAGAGCGCAGGCTTGGCCAGCGCCATCCGCGACCTCAAGGACGAGGCCCTGGCGCCGATCCGCAGCGGGCTGAAGCGCGCGGGCGCCGAGGCCTTGGCGGTGTCGCAGGCGGCGGGACGGGTGCGACCTGACCTGAGCGTCGAGGACACCCGCGTTCTGGCCCTGATGCTGGGCGCGCCTTCGCGCACCGTCGGCGCGGCGGACCGGGATCAGCTGAGCCGCCGCGCGCTGGAACTGGTGCTGGACGCGGTCCGGCCGCGGGCGGAAGTCCGGGCATGAGCCGCCGCGACTGGAACCTGCCCTGGGAAGACTATCTGGCGACGCTGAAGCCGCATGAGCGGCCGGCCCTGCCCGGCTCGCCCGCCACCCCCGACCACTCGACGCCGATACGCTGGGCCTACGCCGCCGTCGGCGTTCTGGTCGCCCTGACCGGCAGCCTGGGCAATGCGGCGGTGACGGCCAATATCCCGCAACTGGCCGGATCTCTGGGCGTGACCATCGCCGAGGCCACCTGGCTGCCGGTCATCTTCGTCATGACCAACGCCTGCATGAACCTGCTGCTGGTCAAGTTCCGCATGCAGTACGGCCTGCGGCTGTTCACCGAGATCATCCTGATGATCTTCCTGGCGACGGCGGCGGCCCACCTCTTTCTCGAGGACTATGGTTCGACCCTGGTGGTGCGCGGCATCGCCGGGATGGCGGCGGCGGGCATGTCGACCCTGGGCATTCTCTACATCATCCAGGCCTTCCCGGCGCAGCACCGGCTGAAGGGCATCATCATCGGCGTCGGCCTCTCCAGCCTGGCCATTCCCCTGGCGCGGCTAGGGATCGGTCCGCTGCTGGACCATGACCTGTGGCGAGCGGTCTATATGTTCGACCTCGGCCTGGTGCTGATCGCCCTGCCCGCCGTCTTCGCCCTGAAGATGCCGCCGGCTCAACGGGTCAAGACCTTCGAGAAGCTGGACTTCGTCACCTTCGCCCTGTTCGCGCCGGGCATCGCCCTGCTGACCGCCGTCCTGGGACTGGGACGGATCGTCTGGTGGACCGAGGCCCCCTGGATCGGGCTGGCCCTGGTCGGCGCCCTGATCCTGCTGACCGCCGCCGTGGTGATCGAATACAACCGCGCCAATCCGCTGATCGACCTGAAATGGCTGGCGGGCGGCGACATCATCAGGCTGACCCTGGCCATCCTGCTGGTGCGGATCGTCCTGTCGGAACAGACGACGGGCGCGGTCGGCTTCCTGCAGCAGATGGGGCTGGGCAACGACCAGATGCACGGCCTGTTCTGGGTCATGCTGCTGGCCACGGCGGCCGGCACCTTGACCAGCGCCTTCACCCTGAACCCGATGAAGCTGTGGAAGCCCATCTCCATCGCGCTCGGCCTGATCGCGGTCGGCGCCTTCATGGACAGTCACGCGACCGTGCTGACGCGCCCCGTGAACCTCTATTTCAGCCAGGCCCTCCTGGCCTTCGCCGCCGCCTTCTTCATTGGGCCGACCATGATCATCGGCTTCGGCAAGGTGTTGCAGGGCGGGGGCAAGAACCTGATCAGCTTCATCGTGGTGTTTTCGATCGGCCAGAACATCGGCGGCCTGATGGGCTCGGCCCTGATCGGCACCATCCAGACGATCCGCGAGAAATACCATTCCAACCAGTTGAGCGAGAGCATCAACCTGGGCGATCCCGACGTGGTGCTGCGCCTGCAACAGCTGGGCGGAGCCTACGCCCACACTATCGGGGACGCGGCCCAGAGGCAGGCCCAGGCTCTGAAGCTGCTGCAACAGCAGGTCAGCCAGCAGGCCCAGGTCCTGGCCTACAACGACGTCTTCCTGCTGATCTCGGGCGCCGCCGCCATCGGCGCCGTCTGGGTCGCCGTCAACCATTTCCGCCCCCGTATCGAGGCGCGCCGCGCCGCCAACCGTCAGGCGGCCCAAGCCGCCGCAGCCGCCGCCTCCGCAGCTGTCGAATGACCCGGACCCGACCATGACCGACGCCACCCCCGCCCCCGCTCCCGCTCAAGCGCCCGCCGCCCCGCCGCCGCCCGCCGCACCCGCGCCCGCAGCGCCCGCGCCGTCCAGCAGCCGACGCGTCATGGTCAGCGTGGTCCTGGTCCTGATCGCCCTGGTGGGCGTGGGTCTGGTGCTGCACGCCTGGCGTCTGCCGCCGTTCGACGGCGGACCGCAGACCACGGACAACGCCTATGTTCGCGGGCCCGTGACCATCATCAGCCCCCAGGTCAGCGGCTATGTCACCTCGGTCGAGGTGCAGGACTTCCAGATGGTGAAACAGGGTCAGCTTCTGGCCACCATCGACGACCGCATCTATCGCCAGAAGCTGGATCAGGCCAAGGCGGCTCTGCACTCAGCCGAAGCGGCCCTGGCCAACTCGGCCCAGAGCCAGGCCTCGGCGCGCGGCTCGGTCGCCCAGACCCGCGCCTCCATCGCCGGGGCAGAGTCCGCCGTGACCAAGGCCCGCGCCGACGCCCAGCGCGTCCGCACCCTGTTCGCTGGCGGCTGGGTGGCCCAGGCTCAGGTGGACACGGCCCAGAACGCCCTGCGCGCCGCCGAGGCCCAGTTGGCCGCCGCCCGCGCCGCCGAGGGCGTGGCCCAGACCGGCGTCACGTCCGCCGTGGTCAGCCGCGGCTCGCTGGAAGCCGCCGTCGAGAACGCCCAGGCCCAGGTCCGTCTGGCTCAGATCGATCTGGACAATACCCGCATCACCGCCCCGCGCGCCGGTCGTCTGGGCGAGGTGACGGTGCGCGTCGGCCAGCAGGTCTCGGTCGGCACGCAGTTGACGGCCCTGGTGCCTGACGTGGTCTGGGTGACGGCCAATATGAAGGAGACCCAGATGCGCGACGTCCGCGTCGGCCAGCCGGTCGAGATCGCCGTCGACGCCCTGGGCGGTCAGACGCTGAAGGGCCGGGTCGAGCGCATCTCGCCCGCCACCGGGTCCGAGTTCAGCGTCATCCGCCCCGACAACGCCACCGGCAACTTCACCAAGGTGGCCCAGCGCGTGCCGGTCCGCATCTCCATCGATCCCGGCCAGGAAGCCGCCACGCGGTTGGCCCCCGGCATGTCGGTGACGGCGCGGATCGACGTCAACTAGAGGGAAGGGCCCAGTCCCTATCCGCTCATCCCGGCGTCCGCCGGGATGAGCGGGTTTCAAAGACGGTTCTTCAACCTGCGGCGCCAGCCGCCCTCATGCTGCAACGCAAGAATGATGCAGCTTCAGGGTTGCGTCAGCCTGTCGCAGGCCGCATCTGGTCCCGATGATCAGTTCCTCGACCGTTTACGCCGCCAAGCCCAAGGGGCCGGGGTTCGCCGAATTCGTCTGCCTCATCGCCATCATGATGGCGATGAACGCCCTGGCCATCGACGCCATGCTGCCGGCCCTGCCGCACATCGGCGAGGATCTGGGCGTCGCCAACGAGAACACCCGTCAGTGGGTCATCACCGCCTATCTGCTGGGCTTCGGCGGGGCTCAGCTGTTTTACGGCCCGTTGTCGGATCGTTATGGCCGTCGTCCGGTGCTGTTCGTCGGCATCGGCCTCTATGTCCTGTTCAGCGTGCTGGCCGCCTTCGCCCATTCGTTCGAGTGGCTGATCCTGTCGCGCATCGGCATGGGTCTGGGGTCGGCGGCGACGCGGGTGCTGGCCGTCTCCATCGTGCGCGACCGCTACGCCGGGCGCACCATGGCGCGGGTCATGTCGCTGAGCTTCCTGGTCTTCCTCGGCGTGCCGATCCTGGCCCCGACGGTCGGCCAGCTCATCATGCTGGTGGCGCCCTGGCGCTGGATCTTCGGCTTCTTCGCCCTGTTCGGCGGGTCCTTCCTGCTGTGGGCCGCCCTGCGCCTGCCCGAGACCCTGCATCCCGAAGACCGGATGCCGATCAACGTGAAGCGCATCGCCGGCGCCTTTGGTCAGGCCCTGACCAGCCGTCTGGGCATGGGCTACACCCTGGCCATGACCGCCATCAGCGGCGCCCTGTTCGCCTTCATCAACTCGTCGCAGCAGATCTTCTTCGACGTGTTCAAGTCGCCCGGCCTGTTCACCACCGTCTTCGCCCTGGTGGCCGGCGGCATCGCCCTGGCGTCCGTGCTGAACTCGCGGATCGTCGAAAAGCTGGGCTCGCGCCTGATCGCGCACACGGCCCTGTTCGGCTTCATCGGGTTCAGCGTCCTGCACGCGATCGTCGCCTATACGGGGCATGACAGCCTGTGGGTCTTCGCCGCCTTCCAGGCCTGCAAGATGTTCTGCTTCGGCTTCATCGCCGGCAATTTCGGCTCGATGGCCATGGAGCCCATGGGCCATATCGCCGGCACCGCGGCCTCGGCCCAGGGCTTCATCTCGACCATCGGCGGCGCCCTGCTGGGCTTCTGGATCGGCCAGCAGTTCGACGGCTCCACCGTGCCGATGACGGTCGGTTTCGCCGTTCTGGGCGTCGTCGCCCTGTTGCTGGTGCTGGCCGCCGAGAAGGGGCGGCTGTTCAAGGCGCATCACCTGCCTCCGGCGGGCGCCGCAGCCAAGGCTTGATCTTTCGGGGCGAAGGGAGCCTTTTCGGGCGCATCTGAATACGGAGCGTTCGATGACCCTGAAGCTGGCCGGCCTGGTATCCGCCATGGCCCTGACCGCAGCGCTTGGCGCCTGCGCCACCGCCCCCGCCCAAGCCCCCGCCCAAGCCCCCGAAGGCAGCGTGCCGATGACGCCTCTCGCCCCCGCGGCCCCCGCTTTCGCCTACGCCAACGACATCCACTCCAACGCCCGCCCGGCCGAGGCGCGCGTCGGCCATGTGGCGCTGGATCTGACCGCCGACTTCGCCGCCAAGACCCTGTCGGGCTCGGCCACGCTGGACGTCACCGGCCGCGTCGGCGCGACCGAGGTGGTGCTGGACACCAAGAACCTGGACATCCGCGGCGTGCGCGACGCACAGGGCCGTCCCCTGCGCTATGAGCTGGGCGCCGTGGACGCCATCAAGGGCCAGGCCCTGACCGTCCACCTGCCCGCCTTCGTCGGCAGCGAAGCTCAGAAGGTCGTCGTCGACTATTCCACCCGCCCCGACGCGGCGGCCCTGCAATGGCTCAGCCCGCAACAGACGGCGGGCGGCGCCAAGCCCTATCTGTTCAGCCAGGGCCAGGCCATCCTGACCCGCACCTGGGTCCCGACCCAGGACAGCCCCGGCATCCGCCAGACCTATTCCGCCCGCATCACGGCCCCCGCCGACCTGACCGTGGTCATGTCCGCCGAGCACCTGACGCCGCAAGGCGAAGCCGCCGGCGCGGGCCAGAAGGCCTGGCGCTTCGACATGGATCGCCCGATCCCGCCCTATCTGATGGCCGTGGCCATCGGCGACATCGCCTTCGCCCCGTTCGACGCCCGCACCGGCGTCTGGACCGAGCCGAGCCGTCTGCAGGCCGCCCACGACGAGTTGCAATCGACCCCGCGCATGGTGGACGCCGCCGAGACCCTCTACGGCCCCTATCGCTGGGGCCGCTACGACCTGCTGGTCCTGCCGCCCAGCTTCCCCTTCGGCGGGATGGAGAACCCGCGCCTGACCTTCGCCACCCCGACCATCATCGCCGGGGATCAGTCGCTGGTCTCTCTGGTGGCGCACGAGCTGGCGCACTCCTGGTCGGGCAATCTGGTGACCAACGCCACCTGGTCGGACATCTGGCTGAACGAAGGCACCACGGTCTATTTCGAGAACCGCATCATGGAGGCCCTCTACGGCCGCGACCGCGCCATGCAGGAGCAGGTCCTGGGCTGGGGCGAGCTGTCGGCCGAACTGGCCACGACCGCGCCCGACGACACCAAGCTGCATATCGACCTGACCGGGCGCGATCCCGACGACGGCCTGTCGGGCGTGCCCTATGAAAAGGGCGCGGCCATGCTGCGCACCATCGAGCGCATCGTCGGTCGCCCGACCTTCGACGCCTGGCTGCGCGGCTATTTCGACCGCCACGCCTTCCAGCCCATGACCGACGTGGGCTTCCTGGCCGACATCCGCGAGCACCTGATCAAGGGCGACGCGGCGCTGGAGGCCCAACTGCAGCTGGACAACTGGATCTACAAACCCGGCATGCCGTCGAACTGGGTCCCGCCGGTGTCGCACGCCTTCGAGGCCGTGGATCAACAGGCCAAGGCCTTCTTCGCCGACAGGGGGCCGGCCTCGGCCATCGACTGGAAAAACTGGAACACCCAGCAGCGCCAGCGCTTCCTGGCCTGGCGTCCCGAGGGGCTCCAGGCCGGCGCCGACTGGCTGACCCCGGCGCAGCTGGCCGATCTGGAGAAGACGCTGAACCTGGCTGACGAGGGCAACGCCGAGCTGACCTTCGCCTGGCTGCAGATCGCCCTGGCGCACCGCTATGAGCCCGCCGTCGCCACCGCCGACCGCTTCCTGACCAGCCAGGGCCGGCGCAAGTTCGTCCTGCCCCTGTTCCAGACCCTGTGGAACGAAGGCGACTGGGGCCGTCCCATCGCCACGCGCATCTACGCCAAGGCCCGCCCCCTCTATCACCCGGTCACGACGGGCTCGGTGGATCAACTGGTGGGCCGTCCGTAACGAAAAACGATCCTCCCCCGCAGGCGGGGGAGGGGGACCGCGCAGCGGTGGAGGGGGCGGCTGTAGCCGCCACCCTCAGCCCCTGGATCGCCGCTGTCGGAGGTCCAAAATTCCAAGCTGCGGGGCCATGATCTCGCCCCCTCCACCATGCTGCGCATGGTCCCCCTCCCCCGCTGCGCAGGGGAGGATCAGTTATAGATCCACCACCTCGACCCCGTCCTCGCGGGCCAGTCGGTCAGCGAGGACGGCGCGGTGGCAACCGCAGGCCTCGGCCTCGAAGCACAGCAGGGCGACGCGCTTCTCGCCCGCCACATGGCGCAGCTGCTGAAAGGCGGCCTCGGCGTCTGGCTCCTGCATATGGGCGTTGAAGACGGCGTGCATGGCGGCGACGTCGCCCTTCCTCGCCGCGTCGCGACCCGCCTTGGGCGTGCCCAGCGCCCGCAGTTGCAGATAGTCGACGCCTTCCGCCCTCAGGCTCTCCCCCAGCACCGTCTTGGAAAAGCCCGCGATCCGCGACGAGGCCACGGCCCGCACGTCGGCCACCAGTTCGACGCCCACCGCCTTCAGCCGCTCGATGACCTGGCCTTGCGTCGCGCCTTCATAGCCGATGGTGAACAGCTTCATCCGGCCAGCATCGAACGAAAGCCGCCGGGCGCCAAGCCTTATGGCACGACGCCTATGCCGCGCCCGAGAGCAGACTTGGATGACGTCATCCAAGGGTGGCTAGCGGACGTTAGCTCTGCACCGTCCGGAACGGTTTCATCTCATCTCGCAGCGGTGCCCAGCGGCCTGCCCGGAACGCTGTCAGCGCGAGTTGACCCGTATTGCCGTCGTGAACCCCTGTAATCGTAAGCCCCAAGCTCTCAAGGACGATGAAGCCAAGCAACTGCTGGGCTTGTCCGTCTTCTCTGATTAATCGTTCGAAGTCAGCCATTGAAGATAGGGGGCGTGCCCCATCTACAATGGGATTGGCTTCGGGCGCGACGCCAACCTCTGCCAGTCCCGCGTCATCAAACGTCAGTCGAATGTTTGGATAGCGGGCCACCGTTTCCCCCGAACGGCCCTTCACCATGGAGATAGGGTTCCCCCATTGTTTCCGCACCTCATCGAGAGAGGCACCAAAAGCGATTTCAGCGACGCCTATATTCGGATGAATTTCCAGCATGGTGGAGCTTCGCAGCGCATGTGAATTTCCGCAACGGGTCGCAAGCCGAAGTTCGCGTCCCATCGGAAAGCAGACACTCGTGCGGACAGCCTCGGATGACGTCATCGAGACTTCCATGTCCCCCCGCTGTCGCAACCTCGCACCCCAAACCCCATGATTTTCCGGGTTTGCGCACGGCTCGACGCCCTATCCCAGGCGCCGTCGCCGGATGTGTCATGATGGCTTCGGGTCTTTGACATCGCCATTCGCCGCCTGACCGCCCGATCACCGGGACAAGGTCGTCCGGCCAGCCTTGAGGCCCCGAGCGGGGAGCGGGAGCGCCCCTCCGCCGCCCCTCGCCATTGCACCAATTGCACTGTTTTTTTCGCGGCGCCGTGCAATGCGCCGCCGCGCCGGACTTGACGCCGGGCCTTCAGACCCGCTCCCTGCGCCCCAGTTGGAGGATGCCCCATGATCCGTTTCGCCCCAAACGCCGGGCCCCAGAGCGCGGCCCTGGCCGCCGTTCTGATGCTGGCGGCCGCGCCCTCGGCCCAGGCCCAGAACCTGCTGATCCGGGGCGGCGCCATCCATACCGGGAATGAGGCCCAACCGACCGCCGATGTGGTGGCCGTTCGCGACGGGCGCATCGCCTATGTCGGCGCCGCCGCTGGCGCGCCTTCGGCCGAGGGGCTGGAGGTGGTGGACCTGAAGGGGGCGACGCTGTTTCCGGGCTTCACCGACGGCCATGCCCACCTGGACGGCATCGGCTGGCGCGAGATGACGCTGAACCTGGAAGGCTCGGCTTCAGTCGTCGAGGCCATGGCCCGGTTGACCGACTGGGCCAAGAGACACCCCGAGGGCGTCATCGTCGGGCGCGGCTGGATCGAGACCCATTGGCCCGAGAAGCGCTTCCTGACCGCCGCCGATCTGGACGCCGCCGCGCCGGGCCGGGTGGTGCTGCTGAGCCGGGCCGACGGCCATGCGGTCGCCGCCTCCAGCCTCGCCCTGACCGCCGCCGGGATCGAGGCCGCCACCCCCGCCCCCTCCGGCGGCGAGATCCTGAAGGCCGCCGACGGCCGCCCCACCGGCCTGCTGGTCGACGCCGCCATGGCCCTGGTCGATCCCCTGATGCCGCAAGCCGACGCGACGGCCACCCGCGCCGCCTATCGCGCCGGGTTCGGGGTCTATGCCCGCTACGGCTGGACCGGCGTCCACTTCATGAGCGCCCCGTGGAAGGACGTGCCCCTGCTGGAGCAGATGGCGCGCGACGGCGAGGCGCCTCTGCGGGTCTATAACAGCGTCACCCCCGACGGCGCCCGCGCCCTCTACGCCTCAGGCCCGCGCCAGGCCGTCGACGGTCGGATCGTCACGCGGGCGGTCAAGTTCTACGCCGACGGCGCCCTGGGCTCGCGCGGCGCGGCCCTGTTCGCGCCCTATGCCGATCAGCCGCACACGACCGGCCTGATGCAGACCACCGGGGCCGAGATGGTCCCGCTGTATGAAGAGGCCCTGCGCTCCGGCATCCAGCTGGCCACCCACGCCATCGGCGACCGGGGCAACCACGAGGTCGCCGCCTGGTATGAACAGGCCATGCGCGAGGTCCCGCGCGCCGAGTGGAAGCTGGCCGATCCGCGCTGGCGCATCGAGCACGCCCAGATCATCCGGCCCGCCGACTATCACTACTTTGACGACCTGCCGATCATCGCCTCCATGCAGCCCAGCCACGCCATTGGCGACCTGCATTTCGCCGCCGCCCGCCTGGGCGACGCCCGGCTGGACGGGGCCTACGCCTGGCACACCCTGGTGAACCGGGGCGTGATCGTGGTCGGCGGCTCCGACGCCCCCGTCGAGCGCGGCGACCCGCTGATCGAGTTCTACGCCGCCGTGGCGCGCCGCGATCTCGATGGCTTCCAGGGCCCGGACTGGCGCCCCGATGAGGCCGTGGACCGGGCGACGGCGCTGAAGATGTTCACCCTCTGGCCCGCCTACGCCAGCTTCCGCGAGGGCGAGCTGGGCACCATCGAGGTCGGCAAGCGCGCCGACCTGACCGCCTTCGACATCGACCTGATGACCGTGCCCGCCGCCGACATCCCCCGGGGCCATGCCGTCCTGACCGTGGTCGATGGGCAGGTGGTCTATCGGGCCGACTAAAGCCCCTCCAACCAGCCCGCGGGCCCCTCTGTGCGTTGCGGCGGGGCGGCGCATCGGTTAAGCCCCGCCCATGAATTTCTTCTCCGGCCGCCCGCCAGCGGCCGGGTTTGGCGTTGGAGCGTACAGATGGCTGATTTCGCCCCCGGACTGGTCACCGTTTTCGGCGGCTCGGGCTTTGTCGGAACCCAGGTGGTGCGAGCCCTGGCCAAGCGCGGCTGGCGCGTGCGCGTCGCCGTGCGCAAGCCGGCCCTGGCCTATGAGCTGCGCATGGCCGGCGACGTCGGCCAGATCCAGACCGTCCGCTGCGACATCACCGACAAGGCCGCCGTGGCCGAGGCGATCAAGGGCGCCGACGCCGTGATCAACCTGGTCGGCATCCTGTTCGAGACCGGCGGCCGCAAGTTCGAGGCCCTGCATGTCGAGGGCGCCGTCAACGTGGCCGAGGCCGCCCGCGCCGCGGGCGTCAAGCGCCTGACCCACATGTCGGCCATCGGCGCCGACGTGAACGCCAAGGCCGCCTACGCCCGCACCAAGGGCGCCGCCGAGGCCGCCGTGCGCGCCGCCTTCCCCGGCGCCGTGGTCATCCGCCCGTCGATTATCTTCGGCTCGGACGACGCCTTCCTGAACAAGTTCGCCGCCATGGCGACCGTCTCGCCCGCCCTGCCCCTGATCGGCGGCGGCGTGACCAAGTTCCAGCCCGTCTATGTCGGCGACGTGGCCGAGGCCATCGCCCGCGCCACCGTCTCCCCGGAAGCCGAGGGCAAGACCTTCGAACTGGGCGGACCGTCGGTCTGGACCTTCGAGGACATCCTGAAATTCATCCTGCGCGAGACCAAGCGCAACCGCTTCCTGATCCCGGTCCCCTTCTTCGCCGCCCGCATCCTGGGGTCGATGGCGCAGATCCCGGCGGCCATCGGCCTGAAGCCCGCCCTGACCAAGGACCAGGTCCTGCTGCTGGAGAGCGACAACGTCGTCGCGCCGGGCGCCGAGGGTCTGGCGGCCCTGGGCGTCGAACCGACCGGCCTGGAGGCCATCGCGCCGAGCTATCTGTTCCGCTACCGCGTCGGCGGCCAGTACGCCGAAAGCCCGGCCGCCGCCTGATCGGGCTGGTCATAAAGAACCCCTCGGGACGCTGGTCCCGAGGGGTTTTTCTTTGAGCGTTGACCGGCGCTTTCCTCCCCATTTCATGGGGAGGAAAGAAGGTTAGAGCGCGCCCGTCACGGCCAGGCCCACGATCCCCGCCACGCCGACCGCGATCCGCCACCAGGCGAAGGGACCGAAGCCGCGCCGGGACACGAAGTCGAGCAGGAAGCGCACCACCACCAGGGCCGTGATGAAGGCGGCGACAAACCCCACCGCGATCAGGCCGATGTCGCTGAAGTCCAGCACCGCACGGTTCTTGAACAGATCATAGGCCACCGCCGCCCCCATGGTCGGCAGGGCCAGGAAGAAGCTGAACTCGGCCGCCGAACGCTTGTCGGTCTTCAGCAGCAGACCGCCGGCGATGGTGGCGCCCGAGCGCGACACGCCGGGAATCATGGCCAAACACTGGAACAGGCCGATCAGGAAATAGACCCGCATCGGATAGCGGTCGGCGTCCAGATAGACCGGGAACTTGTCCACCCGATCCAGCCACAACAGCACCAGACCGCCAAGGATCAGCGCGACGCAGATGACCAGCGGCGTCTCGAACAGCACCGTCTTGATGAAGCCGTAGGCGAAGAAGCCGATCACCGCCGCCGGCAGGAAGGCCACCAGCAAACCGATCAGAAACCGCCGCGCCTCGGGATCGAAGGGCCAGCGCGTCGCCAGGGTCCACAGGCGCTTGAAATAGACGCTGATGATGGCCAGCAGGGCGCCCAGCTGGATGACGATCTCGAACGTCTTGCCGGTGCTTTCGAAGCCGAGAAAATGCCCCAGCAGCAGCAGGTGGCCGGTGGACGACACCGGAATGAACTCGGTCAATCCCTCGACCAGACCCAGAAGGATCGCCGTCAGCCAGTCCGCCATGAAAACTCCGTCTCAACCCGCGGCGGTTCGTCCGCGCCGGGCAGGCCTTCTTAGCGCCCCGGACAAGACGCCGCCATTGGCGGATGCGCGGTTTTGCGCGACAAGGGCGGGGATGACCGCCTCCGCCCTCGACGACGCTCACGCCACGACCCGCCGGATCACCACCCTGTCGGTGGGGACGGCGACGATCCTGATCGTGATGAAGGCCTTTGCGCTGGGCGCCTCGGGCTCGGTGTCGATCCTGGCGACCCTGGCGGATTCCTCGCTGGACCTGATCGCCTCTCTGGCCACTTTTTTCGCCGTGCGCTGGGCGGCGGCGCCCGCTGATCCCGAGCACCGCTACGGCCACGGCAAGGCCGAGGCCCTGGCCGGTCTGGTGCAGGCGGGCCTGATCTTCGCCTCCGCCGTCTTCATCGGCTGGGAGGCGGTGCAGCGAATCTTCGACCCTCGTCCCGTCGCCGCAGGGGGCTGGGCCGTCGGCGTGGTCGTCGCCTCCATCGCCGTGACCCTGTGGCTGGTGTGGATGCAGACCCAGGCGCTGAAGAAGACCGCCTCCCTGGCCGTGGCGGGCGACCGCGCCCACTACGCCGCCGACCTGGCGGCCAATGTGGTGGTGCTGATCGGCGTGATCTCGGGCGCCTATCTGGGCGCGCCGGGGCTGGACGCGGCGGCGGGTCTGGTCGTGGCGGTCTGGCTGTTCTGGGGCGCCATCACCCTGCTGCGCGAGTCCGCCGATCACCTGCTGGACCACGCCGGGCCGGAAGAGGCGCGCGTGACCATCGCCGCCGCCGTCCTGGCCGACCCCCGTATCTCGGGCCTGCACCAACTGCGCACCCGCATGGCCGGCCAGGCGCTGATGGTGCAGATGCATGTCGATCTGGACCCGCAACTGACGCTGGAGGCCGCCCACGCCATCGTGGTCGAGGCCGAGCAGCGCATCCAGGCCGCCTTCCCCCACGCCGATGTCCTGATCCACGCCGACCCGCGCGGCCGGGCCGAAGTCCATCCCGCGCGCGCCGACGACGCCGTCGAGCCGCTGAGCCTCCAGCCCGGCCCCTGGTCCTGAACCGCGACAGGCCGTCGCGGTAAACGGAGCCTTAACGAGCGCGAGCGCATGGAGGGGAGAATGTCATCGCCCGCCGTCCTCTATCACTTCGCCTTCCACCCCGGCTCGCGCACCGCGCGGCTGGCGCTGGGCGAGGCGCGCCTGGATTTCGGCGAGGAGCCGGTCAAGCCGTGGGAAGACGACTGCCCGGTCTTCGACCTCAACCCCTCGGGGATGCCGCCCGTCCTGACCGTGACGGAGAAGGGCAAGACCCTGACCCTGTGCGAGACCGACGCCATCCTCGGCTGGATCGAAGATCGGTCCAAGGGCGACGTCCTGATGCCCGCCGACATCGCCGAACGGGCCGAGGTGCGCCGCCTGACCGCCTGGTTCAACCGCCGTTTCATCGACGAGGTCGACGCCGTCCTGTTGCACGAGCGGATGGAAAAGCCCCTGCTCCGCCTGGGGCCGCCCGAGGCGCGCATGCTGCGCGAGGGTCGCGACGCCCTGCGCGTCCATCTGGCCATGCTGGAAGGTCTGGCCGCCGGGCGGGAATGGCTGGCCGGGCGTCGCCTCAGCCAGGCCGACCTGATCGCGGCGGGCCACCTCTCGGTGCTCGACTATTTCGGCGAGATCACCTGGGCGTCCTATCCGGCGCTGAAGACCTGGTATTCCAAACTCAAGTCCCGCCCCTGTTTCCGGCCCCTGCTGACCGACCGTTTCCCCGGCGTGCATCCGGCGACCTGGTACGCCGACCTCGACTTCTGAGGCTAACAGGGGCAAAGCCCCCGTCATGGCGGCCGATCCCCGCATCTTCATTCGACAGCGCGCCGCCGAACTGGGCTTCGGCGTGTGTCGCTTCGCCTCGGCCAGCGAGCCGTGGAGCGCGGGCGAGAAGCTGGCCCACTTCGTCGAGGCCGGGCGACACGGCGACATGGGCTGGATGGAGACGACGCTGGAGCGCCGCGCCCATCCGACCGCCATGTGGGACGGGGCCAGGACCGCCATCGTCCTGGGCATGAACTACGGCCCCGAGACCGATCCCCTGCCGGAACTACAAGACAAGTCGGCGGGCTACATTTCCGTCTATGCGCGCGGCGACGACTATCACGAGGTCATCAAGGGGCGACTGAAGATCCTGGCCGGTCAGATGGCCGCGCGGTTGGGGCAGGACGTAAAGGTCTTTGTCGACACCGCCCCCCTGATGGAAAAACCCCTGGCCCAGCGCGCCGGTCTGGGCTGGCAGGGCAAGCACACCAATCTGTTGAGCCGGACCCATGGCAACTGGCTCTTCCTCGGCGTCATCCTGACCGCCGCCGAGATCGAACCGGACGAGGCCGAGACCGAGCATTGCGGCCGCTGCACCGCCTGTCTGGACGCCTGCCCGACGAACGCCTTTCCCGCGCCCTTCCAGATCGATGCGCGGCGCTGCCTCTCCTATCTGACCATCGAATTCGCCGACCCGTGGCCGATCGAATTCCGCATCGCGGCGGGGCCGCGCATCTATGGCTGCGACGACTGTCTGGGCGCCTGTCCGTGGAACAAGTTCGCGCAAGGGGCGTCGGAGGCGCGTCTGCACGCCCGCGACAGCCTGAAGGGACCGCGGCTGGCCGACCTGCTGGCGCTCGACGATCCGGCCTTCCGCGCCCTGTTCACCAAGAGCCCGGTCAAGCGGATCGGGCGGGATCGGTTCATCCGCAACGTCCTCTATGCGGCGGGGAACTCAGCCGACGCTGAACTGATCGCCCCGGTCGAGGCCCTGCTGGACGATCCGGCGCCCGTGGTGCGCGGGGCGGCGGTCTGGGCGCTGTCACGGCTAGACGCCGAGCGGTTCGCGACGTTGCGCGAGACGCGGCTGGCGAGCGAAGAAGAAGAGAGCGTCAAAGCGGAATGGTCCTTCTCCCCTTGAGGGAGAAGGTGTCGTGCGAAGCATGACGGATGAGGGGTGACGACGGCGCCGTTTAGCAGTCAGGCTCAGCGTCAGCGCCGCTCATTGCTAAGCCTAGCGCTGACACCCCTCATCCGAGCGCCTTTGGCGCCCACCTTCTCCCTCAAGGGGAGAAGGGTTTTAGACGTCGGCCGAACCCACGCCGCGACCGCCGCCGGGGACGGGGGCCACGTCCAAAAGCTTCAGCCGGAACACCAGCACCGCGTTTCCGGGGATCAGCGGCGGGCCGCCCGCTTCGCCGTAGCCCAGCTCGGGCGGGACGTAGAGCAGCCACTCGTCGCCGGGCTTCATCAGTTGCAAGGCCTCGGTCCAACCGGGCACGACCTGCTCAGGGCTGAAGACGGCGGGCGAGCCGCGCTTGAACGAGCTGTCGAAGACCGTGCCGTCGGTCAGGCTGCCTTCGTAGTCGACGCGCGCCAGATCGTTGCGGTCGGGATGGACCCCGCCCGCCGGGCCGCTGGCGACCACCTTGTACTGCAGGCCCGATGGCAGGGTCTGCACCCCTTCCGCCGAGGCGTTGGTCTTCATGAAGGCGGCGGCGGCCTCGGCGTTCTTGGCCAGGTCCGCGCCGGACATGGCGGGCTGGCGATTGCAGGCGGCGACAGCCAGCAGGGCGGCCACAGACACGCCGACGAATACGGGCCTAGCCCATGCGAAGTTCATAGCCACGTTCCTTAAGCGCTTCGCCGATTTCCTCGGCATGTCTGGCGTCGCGGGTCTCGACCATGATGTCGAACTCCGCCCCCTTGGCCGGCACGTCCAGCGCCAGCCGGTTGTGCACGACGTCGATGATATTGCCGCCCAGCCCGCCGATCACGGCAGCCATGGCCGACAGCATGCCTGGGCGGTCATCGCCCAGGATGCGATAGACGATCAGCCGCTTCTCGCGGACCATTTCGCGGTTCAGCACGACAGCCAGCATCCGGGCGTCGATATTGCCGCCAGTCAGTTCGATACCGACCTTCATGCCCTTGAAGCGTTCCGGGTTGGCCAGGATCGCCGCCAGGCCGCCGGCCCCGGCGCCCTCGGCCACGGTCTTCTCCAGCGTCGCCAGCAGGGCCACGCCCTTCTCGAAATCGGCCTCCTCGCAGACGAAGATCTCGTCGATCAGGCCGTCGGCCAGGGCGAAGGGAATTTCCCCCACGGCCTTGATGGCGATGCCCTCGGCGATGGTCTGCCCGCTGCACCTGGCCGGCTCGCCGCGACGACGGGCGGTGAAGGAGGGATAGCGGGCGGCCTCGACGCCGAAGATCTTGATGTCCGGCTTGATCGCCTTGGCGGCGATGGCGCTGCCGGCGATCAGGCCGCCGCCGCCGATGGGGATGATCAGGGCGTCCAGATCGGGCGCGTCCTCGATGAACTCCAACCCGGCCACGCCCTGGCCCGCGACGATGCCTTCGTCGTCAAAGGCCGAGACGAAGATATAACCGTGCTGGACCTGAAGCCGTTTGGCCTCCTCGGTCGAACCTGAAAAATCGAGGCCGTGAATGACGACATTGGCGCCGTGGGCGCGGGTGCCGTCGACCTTCACGAAGGGGGTGCCCTCGGGCATGACGATGGTCACGGGCACGCCGAGGCGCCCGCCGTGATAGGCCAGGGCCTGGGCGTGGTTGCCGGCCGAGGCGGCGACGACGCCGCGCTTTCTCTCGTCGGGGGTCAGTTGCAGCAGCCGGTTCAGCGCGCCGCGCTCCTTGAAGCTGCCGGTAAAGTGCAGGTTGTCGAACTTGATCCAGATCTCAGCGCCGGTCAGCAGCGACAGGCGGCGGGAATGTCGCACAGGCGTGCGATCGACCTGGCCGGCGATGCGAGACTGCGCCGCGCGGATGTCGTCGAGGGTGACGGTCATGAAGTCCCTGAAATCGTTTCTCGGCCGGTCTCTGCGTCCGGTCTCCGGCGCTCTTGTGGCCCACGCCGCGACGGCGGGCAACCTTGACTCGCTGCGTCATAGGGGGCCATGCCGGTGACGCTTGAAACGAGATTTCGGGAGCCCCCATGTCGAACCGTCGCCCCTCTATCGTCCTTGCCGCCGTCCTCGCGGGCGGACTGGCGCTCAGCGCCTGCGCCACGACGCCCATGGGCGGCGTGACCAGCGGCGCCTCGACCGAGTTCAGCGCCGACGCCTTCGCCTGGTCCACCCGCGCCGGCCAGGCCGCGATCGAGGGCCGCGTCGCCTTCGTCCAGGACGGCAAGACCTTCCAGTGCGTCGGCAATGTCGGCCTGATCCCCGACACCGGCTACACCCGCGCCCGGATGCAGCGCCTCTATGGCTCGACCGAACGCGCCGCCGTGCCGGCCGCCGTGGTGCGTGCGCGCTCGGCTGGCGAACAGGGCGCAGACTACCGCTCCTATGAACGCGCCCAGCCCTGCGCCGACGGCGCCTTCCGCTTCACCGGCCTGCCCGACGGCAGCTGGTTCCTGATCTCGCCGGTCAAGGCGGGCGACGACATTGTGGTGGTGATGAAGCGGGTTCAGACGCGCGGCGGGCGTATGATCAACGTCACCCTCGGAAGTTGAACGGCGCCGGGGATCGGCGTTCGCCATCCTTTGGCCTTACGGGACCGCTCTCTGAACTGATCCATTTCCGGACAGTCGGGGAGCGCGTTCTTGTCCCAACATAATATCATCGGCTCCGAAGCCTTCAGCCAGCGCCCGTTCGTGATCATCCGCGGCGTGAAAACAGGCGGCATTCGTCGCCGTCGCTCGGGTTCGGCCGCCGCCTATATCGTCGTCGCCCTGCTGGCCCTTTCGGCCGGCGCCGCCGTCGCGGCCTTCGCGCTAGGCCCCCTGATGGTCGAGGCCGCCCCTGCAGACGTCGTCATCCCGGCGACGGCGACGAACCCCGTCCCAGCTTCGCCCCTTGCCCCGGCCACGCCTTCGGCCTGAGCCCCGTCGGGTCTGCCTCCGCCGCCTCACCGCTGGACGGCAACGTCCGCAGGGTCGAGCGCGCCCTTCGGCACGCCTTATCGGCGGGCAAGAAACGGCGATGACTTGAATAGTGATGAAATGTAAATGACCAACGGTCTTCGACACAGCTATACAGTCTCAGACAAGTAGTCAGAAACACTCAGTTCACAGACAGCGGCTCAAAGATCAGGTCTCGCTGCATCGATTAAACGGACCCTGGCGCGCCGATCGCCACCACCGCAATCGCGGGATCGACACGCCATCGGGCGGGCCGGGTCGGGACGGAGACACGTCTCGCCCCAAACAAGGCGCTTCGGCGCGCGACGACCTCACCGCGGAATTGCACGCCCCCCAGCGTTCCGCCCGACTGGAGTCGACGCCGAAGCGCAGGCCTGCCTGCCCTATTGGGCTATCAAGAAAAATGGAGCGGCCGGCGGGAATCGAACCCGCGACATTCAGCTTGGGAAGCTGACGTTCTACCTCTGAACTACGGCCGCGCGGCTCAAGGGCGGGTCGGGCGAGGCCAACGCGAGAGCGGATTTTTCATAACCCGTCCGCCGCCGGGGCTCAAGGCGACGCCGGTCGCTTTCTCAGGGTTGTATCTTGCCTAGAATTCTACCTTTGCGTTTATCCCCGTTTAACGGTGATTGAATTACGTTGGTCGCCGAAAAAGAGCGAGGCGACGATGAAACGACGCGGACTTCTTTCACGGTTCATGGGCGACCGGCGCGGGGTGGCGGCGATCGAGTTCGCCATCGTGGCCCCGCTGCTGATCATGATGATGTTCGGCATGATCATGTACGGCAGCTGGTTCTGGATGGCCCATTCGGTCCAGTCGATGGCGTCAGAGGGCGCGCGGGCGGCCGTCGCAGGGCTCGATCCAACGGAGCGAGAACAACTGGCCCGCGCCTTTGTCGGACTTCAGGTCAGCGACCTGGGGCTGGACGCGGCCAGGGCGGCGGTCGCGGTGGAAAGCAGTCCGACGGCGATCCGGGTCGACATCGCCTATGACGCCAGCGATCATCCGCTGATGGCCTTGTCCGGTCTGATCCCCTCCCCGCCCAAGGTCATTCGGCGGACGGCGGTGGTCCGCCTGGGGGGCTATTGAGATGAAGGCTCCTCGCGGACTGAAGGACGAGCGCGGCGGCGTTGGCATCATGGCCGCCGTCTTCGGCGGCGTCCTGTGCGTGTTGGCGGCGCTGGCGGTCGACGTCGGCTCCATCTCGTTGAAGGCCCGCCAGATTCAGGGGACCGCCGACCTGTCGGCCATGGCCGCCGCCCACGACCTGGCCCGGGCCGACGCCGCCGCGCGCGCCACGGCCGCGGCCAATCTGAGCGATGTTCAGGCCGTCAGCGTCACCCGGGGCGGCTATGTCGCCGACGCCCGAATCAAGCCGGGCGAGCGATTCAGTCCCGGCGCGGCCGAGCCCAACGCCGCGCGGGTCGAGGTGACGGCCCCGGCCCCGCTGTTCTTCGGACGCTGGGTGCTGCAACGCGACAGCGTCACCGTGCGCCGCACCGCGACCGCCGCCATTCCCGGGGGCCAGCCCCAGGCCATGTTCTCGATCGGATCGCGGCTGGCCAGTCTGGACGGCGGCGTCGCCAACGCCCTGCTGTCCGGGTTGCTGGGCAGCCAGGTCTCACTGACGGTGATGGATTATCGCGCCCTGGCCGGGGCCAAGGTCAATCTGCTCCAGTTCTCCGACGCCCTGGCGACCGACCTCGGGCTGACCGCGGGGGATTACGACGCCCTGCTGCAACAGGAGGTCACGGCGGGCCGGGTCCTGAAGGTGCTGGAGGCCGTGGCCGGCGCCGACGCCCAGTCCCCCCTGAGCAAGCTGACGCGCGCCCCGGTGGACGCCAAGCTGAAGCTGAAGGACCTGATCGGGGTCGAGGCCGACGCCAGACAGGGTTTGCGTCAGGCGCTGAACGCCGATGTCGCCTTGATGGACCTCATCATGGCCTCTCTGGAGACCGCCAACGGCGACCGCCAGCTGGCGCTGGACCTCGGCGCGCGCGCCGGCCTGGCTGATCTGGACGTCCTGCTGGCCATCGGCGAGCGCCCGAACAAGTCGCCGTGGCTGACCATCACCCGTCAGGGCGAGCCGATCATCCGCACCGCCCAGGCGCGCATCTATCTGAAAGCGACGACGGCCCAGGCCCTGTCCGGCCTGGCTCAGGTCAAACTGCCCATCCTGATCGAGGCGGCGTCCTCCGAGGCGAAGCTGAGCCGGATCAACTGCGCCGGCTCGCCCGCGGTCACGGTGGCGGTGCGGCCCGGCGTGGCGCGGGCGCGCATCGGCGCCATCGACGAATCCCGGCTGAAGAATTTCAAGGCGCCCCTGAGCAGCGCCCCCGCCACCCTGGTGTCGGTGCTGAGACTGGTGACCGTGACGGCCCACGCCGATCTGGAGATCGCCGACCTGAACTGGCAGGAGACGACGTTCAACGCCTCCGACATCTCAGGCCAGACAGTCCGGTCCGTGCGCTCGCGCGGCTTCGTCAACGGCCTGATCGTCAGCCTGCTGCAAAGGCTGGAGGTGGACGTCGGCCTGGGGCCGCTCGGAGGCCTGGGTCTGGGCAATCTGGTCGGCGCCGTGGGCCTGCTGCTGACGCCGCTGGGCCCCGTGCTGGACGGCGTGGTTCAGCCCCTGCTCGACCTGCTGGGCCTGAAGCTGGGCGAGGCCGACGTGCGGGTCCACGGCGTCCAGTGTCCGACGCAGGGCCGAACGCCCGTGCTGGTTGGATAGAAAAGGCAGGGCCCCGACGCCCCGCCCGTCAGCCTTCGACGGAGCGAAGGCCCGAAGCGGCGGCCTGTTGCACCACCGGACGGCGCTGGCCGCCGGCGGCGATGATGCGGTCGATGCGGCTCTTTTCGGCGCGGAATGCGGCCAGGTCGGCGCCCGCCAGAACGGTGCCCTCCTGGGTCTTCACGCCGGCCGGATTGATCCGCTGCCCGCCGCGCCACAGCTCATAGTGCAGGTGGGGGCCGGTGGAGGCGCCGGTCGAGCCGACATAGGCGACGATCTGACCCTGGCTGACGCGCTGACCGGCGCGGATGCCCGAGCCATAGCGCGACAGGTGGCCATAGCCGCTTTCCAGTCCGTTCGAGTGACGGATGCGCAGCCAGTTGCCGTAGCCGCCCCAGCGACGGGCCTCGACCACCACGCCGTCGGCGGGCGCCACGACGGGCGTGCCGGTGGTGGCGGCGAAGTCCATGCCCTGGTGCATCTTGCGATAGCCGGAGATGGGGTGGGTGCGGACGCCGAAGTTGGAGCTGACGCGACGGAAGCTCTGCAACGGGGTGCGCATCATGGCCGAACGCGTGTTCTTGCCGGTGGCGTCGAAATACTCCGCCGTCTTCGAACCGGGACGCTGGAAGCGATAGAAGGCGTGGCCCTTGAGCTCGGCGTAAAGCAGGTCGCCGGTCTCGACGGTGCGGCCCGCCTCGGTCACGGAGCGATCGAAGACCAGGGTGAACTCGTCCGAGGCCTTCACGTCGCGCTGCATGTCGAACTTGTGCGCGAACAACTGGCTGGCGCGGCGGACCACCGCCGAGGTGGCGCCCAGTTCGCGGGCGCTGGCCGACAACGAACGCTGGACCTTGTCATTAGCGACGACGGTTTCGTGCGTCACCTTTTCGTCGAGGGCGCGCAGGCGCAGGGCGCCGTCGAAGCTGCGCGACACCGTCAGCTGGCTGGCGGGACCGGTGCGCATGGTCAGGCCGATCAGGCGGGCGTCGCCCCGGCCGCCGCGCGGCTTGGAGACGGCGGTCTCGAATTTCAGGCCGGCGCGCATATCCTTGAGGTCAAAGGCGCTGGCGATGGTGGCGGCGACGGCGCTGGCTTCCTCGGCGCCGATGCCGGTGCGGCGCACGGCCTGCTCGAAGGTTTCGCCGCGGCGGATCTGGACAGGGATGGCCTCGGGAGCCGTCAGACCGGCGGGCGCGCCAGCGGCGGCATAGGCCTGGGTCTCAAGATAGGCGATCTGTTCCGACGTCAGCGCGGGAACTTCCTCGGCGCGCACCGGTTCATAGGCTTGACCCGCCACAAGGGCGATAGCCACTGCGGCGGCGGTCGTCAGGAGATGCGGCGCAAGCCGCATGGGCTGGCGGCGCGGATCGAACTGAGCCATCGGTCCCCGGCAATCGACGACGCCCTACTGGCGCCAAACCATTCGAATCATGGATCGCGCCCCGGTAGCCCCGAAAACGCGAAGCGAGCGATATAGCCCGTCTGTTCCATCTTGGGAAGCGCGGAGGTTACAATTGGTTAACTTGGCCGGGTGATGGTCAAGTATTCCACTGTTTTTCATGAAACATCGGCGGACAACCGCCCTTTTCTGGCCTTGCTTGACTGAACAGTGACTGCCGCGCCACGCTTCAGTGTTCAAGCAGCAACGCCTGTCTTTGCGACACGTTCTGTGGCGTTGTTATCCTTCCTTTCGCCGACGGATCGCCGAGCGCCTTGACCGACGAGACCCCTGCCCCCGCCCCCCGCCGCGCCCAGCGGTCTGTCGTCCGGACAGTGCTGATCGCGCTGCTGATCGGCCTGTTGCTGCTGGTCGTTCTGGCGGCCACCCTTTACCTGAACCGGCGCGCCGCCGCGCGTGAGATGCTGACTGACTGGCTGGACCGAAAGGGCATCGACGCCGACGTCGAGGTCGAGAGGCTGGAAATGGACGGCTTCGTCGGCAAGATCAGCATCGGCGACCCGCGCAATCCCGACTTCAAGGTCGAACGGGTCGAGGTCGACTACGCCCTGGGCATGCCGTGGTCCAAGGCCGGGCTGGGCGTCACCCCCAGCCGTATCCGCCTGGTCCGTCCGCTGGCCCGCGCCAGCTGGAAAGACGGCAAGTTCTCGCTCGGCTCGCTCGATCCCCTGGTCGAGGAGTTCATGGCCAGGCCGCCGCGCCCCGACCAGCGCGCGCCCCTGGTCATCGTCGAGGGCGGCCGCGCCCGCATCGACACGGACTATGGACCGGTTCAGGTCCTAGCCGACGCCCGCATCGACGACAGCAAGCTGATGCGGCTGACCGCCCGCCTGCCCGCCGCCTCCCTGAAGAGCGGCGCGACTGAGGCGCGCGGCCTGAGCGCCGCCGTCGATCTGACCACTACCGGCGACCGCGTGGCGTTGAAGGTCGAGGCCGCCGCCGATGCGTTCGCCATCAAGGACGCGGGCGGATCGGCGGCCCGACTGAGCCTGACCGGCGACCTGCCCTATCCCGACCTGAAAAAACGTCGCGGCGACGGTCGCGCCCTTATCGCCGCCCGTCTGAGCGCCGACGCCCTGTCGGCGGGCGGCGTCGAGAGCCGAAAGACCGTGGCCTCCCTCGACTTCAACGGCCTGACCGAAGGCTGGATCGAGACCTTCCAGATCAGCGGCAAGGGCCAGACGCGGCTGCGGGCGCAGCACCTGACCGGCCAAGGCCTGGACGCGCGCGGCGCCGACCTCGCCCTCAGCCGCGCCGACCTTATGGTGAAACGCGGTCGAGACGGACTGGAATGGCGCGTCGCCTCTCCAGCCGCGATCCGGCTGGACAGCGGGTCGACGGCGGGAACACGTCTGACCCAGGCGGTTCTGACCTCGAACGAGCTAACGGCGGGCGGACGGGCCGCCGCCTTTGAAGTGCAGGGGCCGCTGGCCATGAGCGCCGGACGCCTGGCTTCGGGCGATCTCAGCCTGGATCAGGCGCGGGGACGGCTGGATCTTGATCTGGTGCGCGACGGCGTGACCCGAATGAGCGCTACCGGCGCCCTGTCCGCCGCCCGCGCCTCCTGGACCGGCCTCGGCGCGCCGACGGCGGCCGACCTGCCCGAGGTGGCGGCGTTGAAGCGGGCCCTGAACGGTTTCGCCGTCGATGCGCCCGGCCTGAGGCTGTCCGCCGGTAGCGCCGGCACGGAACTGACCCTGACCCGCCCCGTCACGGCGCGCCCCGCCAATGGCGGCCTGCTGACGCTGACCCCGGCCAGAACGCCACTATTCGCCGCCGAGCCCGGTCAGTCGGGCGGCGGCGCCCTGAGCCTGACGGCGCAGCGCGGCGGCGGCCTGCCCGAGGCGCAGATCGTCGTGCCGTCCTGGACCCTGACGCCCGGCGGCTTCCGCGCCACGCTGGACGGCCAGGCGGCCCTGGACTTCGGTCCCGCGCGCAACATCGCCCTGTCGACCAGGGGCGAGTTGGCCTCCAGCGGCGGGCAACTGACCTATGCGGCCAGCGACTGCATCCCCGTCAGCGTCGAGCGGCTGGAACTGGGCGAGAACGACGTGACCGACATCGCCGGTCGCTTCTGCCCCAGCGACGCCCCCCTGATCACAGTGGCGAACGGCGCGTGGCGCGCGCAGGGGAGGCTCACCAATGGCGCCGCCACCGCCCCCTTCCTGGCCATGCGCTTCTCGGACGTTCAGGGGCGGCTGGTCGTGGACGGCCGGCCTGCGGGCCTGTCGATGGTCGCCGCCGTCACGCGCGCCCAGGTATCCGACACCACCGATCCGCTGCGCTTCTTGCCGCTGACGGCGGTCGGCGAGGCCAGGCTGGCCAATGATGTCTGGAGCGGCGGCTTCGACCTGACCCGTCTGGAGCACGCCATCGGCCGCCTCGATCTGCGTCACGACGGCAAGGCCGAGGCGGGCGGCGTGACCATCAGCGCCCCCAACCTGGCCTTCAGCCAATACGGCCTGCAACCCGACGACCTCAGCCCCCTGGCAGCCGATTACGTGAAGTCCCCGGTCGAAGGCTCCGCAGGGTTCGAGGGGCGCTTCGACTGGAGCCAGGACGCCGCCTCCAGTTCCGGCGTCCTGTCGATCCCCGAGCTCGACTTCACCAGCCCGGCCGGCAAGGTCCAGGGCCTGAAGGGCCGGGTCGAGTTCACCAGCCTGACGCCGCTGATCACCGCACCGGACCAGCACCTGACGATCGACCGGCTAGAGACCTTCACCCCCCTGACCGATCTCGACCTGCGCTTCGCTCTGGACGAGAAGTTCCTCAATCTGGCCGGCGGTCAGATTCAGGCGGCGGGCGGACGTATCAGCATCGAGCCCTTCAACATTCCCCTGACGCCGGGCGAGGCCTGGGGCGGAGTGATCCTGGTCGACCAGATTCAGCTGAACGAGCTGATGAAGAGCGCCAACCTGCAGGACAAGGCCCAACTGGACGCCATCGTGTCGGGCCGCCTGCCCTTCACCTACGCCCCGGACGTGGGCTGGCGTATCTCGGGCGGCGTCCTGAACGCCGTGCGCCCCGGCCGCCTGTCGATCCAGCCCGAGGTCTTCGACGAACTGGCCGCCGGGGGCGCCGCCGTCCAAGGCGAAACGCCGCTGCCGCCCAACACCATGCAGGACCTGGCCTATCAGGCCATGCAGGACCTGGCGATCCGCGACCTGAGCGCCGAGGTCGATAGCCTCGACAACGGCCGCCTGGGCGTGCGCTTCCACATCCACGGCCGTCACGACCCGCCGGAGCGCCAGCAACTGCGCCTGAGCTGGATCGACGTGATCCGCCGCGACTTCCTCAACAAGAAGCTGCCCCTGCCGTCCGACACGCCGATCGACCTGACGCTGGACACCACCTGGAACGCCAACCAGATCGTCTCGGACCTGCTGGAGTATGCGCGCCGAGGTGAAACGCCCAAAGCCGCGCCCGAAGTCATCACCCCTTGAGATACGGCCCCGCTTTGTTCAGAACCCATTCACCCGCGACGGCGTTAGATCGTCGCGACCCTAACCGCCGCCTTCGGAGATCGGCCCCATGATCAGCAAGCGTCAGATCGGCCTGCTCGGCCTCGCCGCCGTCAGCGTCGCCGCGTGCACGCCGACGGTGAACATCAAATTCAGCGAGCCGCTGCAGATTTACGCCAAGCTGGACGCCGACATCCGCATCAAGCTCGACCAGGAATTGCAGAACCTCCTGCGCGAAAATCCCAACCTGTTCTGACCGTTCAAGAAAGGGGCTGAACATGAACCATCGTAAACTCTTCGTCGCCGTCGCCGCCGTCGCCGCCCTTGGCGTGGCCGCCGGCGCAGCCGTGGCCCAGACCGCCTCGCAAAAGGCCCTGGTCGATCAGGCCAAGGCCGCCGGCGCCGTCGGCGAGCAGGCCGACGGCTACCTCGGTGTGCGCACCTCGGTCCAACCGGACACTCAGGCCGCCGTCGCCGCCACCAACGCCGGTCGTCGCCAGGCCTATGCCCGCAGCGCCGCGGACGCCGGCACCACGGCCGAAGTGGCCGGCGCCCGGATGTTCGAAACCCAGCTGTTGCCGCGCATCAGCACGGGCCAGTGGTACAAGAACGCCGCCGGCCAGTGGGTCCAGCGCTGATCTGATGACGCGATGAAAACGCCTCAGGTCGAAGGTCGGGCAGGACGCTTCCTGCTGGCCCTCGGCCTGGCGGTCGTGATCGCCGCTGTCGCGACCCTCGGTCTGGCCGGATACTGGCGACTGATCGGCGGCGGCCCCATGTCCATCCACGGCTGGATCGCCATGGGCCTGGGCGTGCTCTGTACGGTCGGCCTAGCCTGGGGGCTGATGAGCCTGGCCTTTCGTTCGGATCGTGACGGCTGGGACGATCAGGTGGACAACCACCTGGACCCCGGTCGCGATGCGACCGACGACGACGATCTTCAATACTAGGCGGCGACTGCGCCGCCCGCCTCGACGCCCAGCGCCGGCTCGAACAACTGCCGCGTCAGAGCCTCGACCACCGGCACGGCGACCGCATCCCCCATCAGCTTCAACGCCGCGCTCTCGCTGGCCGGCAGATGATAGTCGTCCGACACCCCCATCAGCCGCGCCGCCTCGCGCCCGGTGAGGCGACGCATGGTCACTCGGCCCTTGTCGCAGATCAGCACATATTGCCGGGAAGACCCCCCGGACGGCGTGCGCAGACAACCCGCCAGACCGTCGAAGCGCAGTTCCAGCCGCTGATGCTTGACCCCGTCCAGGGTGCGCACCCGACGGAAGGCCGCGCCCACGCGGCGCTCGCCCGAGGTCAGGATGGCGTCCAGCCGCGCCCGGTGCAGCGGCGACAGCATGGCCAGCAGCGCCTTGGTCTGGGCCTTGGTGAAGACCGGAACCCTGGCTTCCAGCACCGCGGACAGATCCAGATTACGGCGCGGCGGCGGGGTCAGCGCCCACCAGGCCCACTGGGCCTGAACAGCCTCCGACAGGCGGGCATGGGCGGCGATCAGACGCGGCGTGTGGAAGGGACCAGACGGCGCGGTCGCCGTCGGGCCCTCGACCCCGCGCATGGCCACCACGAACAGGCGCGGCCGCGACTGCGGCAGCCACAGGGCCGCGTCCATCTCCAGCGCGCCGACGCGGTAGCCGGCCTCGACCATGGCGGCGCAGACGGCCTCGAAGTCCGCCCCTTCGCCCGAGGTCAGCAGGCCCGCGACGTTTTCGATGACGATGATGCGCGGGGCGCGGCCCTCGGCGTCCAGTCCCTGCATCAGCTTCCAGAAGCCCCAGAAGGCGCCCGAGCGCACGGCCTTCAGCCCGCCGCGCGCCCCCGCCAGACTGACGTCCTGACAGGGCGACGAGGCCCAGCACAGGTCCGGCGTTCCAGGAATGTCGGCCGGGGTCAGATCCCAGACGTCGCCCTCGGCCAGCCGGATCCCGGCGTGGTTGGCGCGAAAGGCGCGGGCCTTCATCGGGTCGATGTCGTTGGCGAAGATGGTCTCGAACCCGGCCAACCCGCTGGCCAGACCGCTGGCCAACCCTCTGGACAGACCCAGACCCGCCAAACCGCCCCCCGCGAAGAACTCGCAGGCGGTCAGGGGAACAGAGGCGGCGGCGACGCGATTCGTCATGTCCGGCACCATAGCGCAGCGCGATGCGTTTGGCGCCTCCCCTTGACCGGGGATCGCGCCTGCGGTTCCTGATCCTCGACCAGAAACGGAGCCCGCAATGCGCCTCGCCATCCTATTCGCAGCCGCCGCCAGCCTCACGGCCTGCTCGCAGCCGGCGGCGGAAAAGGCGCCCGCCGCCCCCGTCGAGGCCCGCACCCTGGCCCAGGTCGATCTGGATCAACCGCTGCGGGTTCTGGGAACCGAACCCTTCTGGGCTGTCGAGATCACCCCGACGGGCCTGGTCTATTCCGGCCTCGACCGCCCCGCGCAGAAGGCCCCCAACCCCGGCCCGGCCCTGCAAGGCACCGTCGCCGTCTGGACCACCCAAACCGAGGCCGGGACCCCGCTGGTCGTCACCCTGATGGCCACTGACTGCTCGGACGGCATGAGCGACCGCACCTACCCCCTGACCGCCAAGGTCGAGATCGGCGGCGAAAGCCTGACCGGCTGCGCCGCCTCCCTTGCCGCCATCGAGAAGGCGGG
Organism: Candidatus Brevundimonas phytovorans; assembly: GCA_029203145.1. NCBI lineage: Bacteria > Pseudomonadati > Pseudomonadota > Alphaproteobacteria > Caulobacterales > Caulobacteraceae > Brevundimonas > Candidatus Brevundimonas phytovorans. The sequence goes on along the minus strand of CP119309.1, from coordinate 123,407 downwards.
CGAGAGCGGTCGCGTCGAATAGGCGCCCAGCCCCCGCCCATCCCGACCCTCGGCGGGATAAGCGAAATGGTGTGATTGTGGCGCCCGTCTTGCTCCAGCGCCCCCAGGCCGCTTAACGCTTCCCAAAGCGGCGCCATGCCAGGGTGCCCGCATGACCCAGACGCCTGTCGATCTTCGCCCTCTGACCGCCCTGCGGTTCATGGCGGCGCTGTGGGTGGTCTTCTACACCTTCTGGCCCAACCTGGACGTCAGCTTCCTGCCGAACCTGGCGGCCAAGGGCTATCTGGGGGTCGAGCTCTTCTTCGTCCTGTCGGGCTTCATCCTCAGCCACGTCTATCTGCACGCCTTCGCCGAGAAGCGCTTCTCCTATCGCGGCTTCCTGTGGGCGCGGATCGCGCGGGTCTATCCGCTGCATGTCTTCACCCTGCTAGGCGTCATGGCGCTCGGTCTGGCGGCGGTGGCCCTGGGCATGAGCATCGACGGCAGCGTGCTCAGCTGGAAGACCCTGCCCGCCCACCTGCTGATGCTGCACGCCTGGGGCTTCGCCAATGAGGCGGGCTGGAACCACCCGTCCTGGTCGATCTCGGCCGAATGGTTCGCCTATCTGGCCTTCCCTCTGTTCGCCCTGGCCGCCTGGCCGTTGCGCAGGCGCCCCTGGGTCGCCACCGCCGGTGCAGCCGTCTTCCTGATGGGGCTCTACGCCGCCTTTGAGCGTCTGGCGGGCTTCCCCCTGACCGAGGCCACCTTCCGCTGGGGGGCGCTGCGCATCGTCCCCTGCTTCGCCTACGGCTGCGCCCTCTACCTGGTCTATCGCCGCGCCGCCCTGCCCCGCGCCGGGCTGCTGGCGATCAGCGCCGCCGTCGTCATGGTGGCCTCGGCCTCGGTTCTGGCCTGGGACGCGATCACGGTTCTGGCCGCCGGCCTGCTGATCCTGGCCCTGGCCTCGATCCCGCACGGCCGCGCCGGTTGGCTGGGTTCCAAGCCCGCCGTCTACCTCGGCGAGATCAGCTACTCGGTCTATATGGTCTGCGCGCCCTGGCAGATTCTGGCGGTCAATCTGGCGGCCCGGGCTACGGGGGCGGAGGACAAACGTCTTCACGTTCTCGTGTGGCTGGGGATCATTCTCGGCCTGATCGTGGCCGCTGCCGCCACCTATCACCTGATCGAACGCCCGGCCCGCAAGGCCCTGCGCGGGATGGCCGACCGGCGACGCGCGCCTGTGGATCACAAGGCGAAACAGTCGGAAACGGTTCTTCAACCTTCGGACACTATCGTCTAAGGCTTGGTCCGCGTTTTAGTCGGGAGCACGCCAGATGATGAAACGGCTCACAGCCGCCGCGGTTGCGGCGACCCTTGGTTTCTTTGCGATCGGCCCCGCGCCGGCCAAGGCTGACGACGCCTACTGGCAGTGCGTGACCTTCGCCCGCATGTTTTCGGGCATCAATATCTTCGGCGACGCCTGGACCTGGTGGAATCAGGCCCTGACCAAGTTCCGCACCGGCCGAGCCCCGGAAACCGGCTCAGTGCTGGTCTTCCAGCCCTCGGGCCGCATGGACAAGGGCCATGTCGCCGTCGTTTCCGACATCCTGACCGACCGCGTCATCCGCGTGACCCACGCCAACTGGGGCGGCAGCCGCGGCAAGGTCGAGGAAAACGTCACCGTCGTCGACGTCTCGCCCGCCGGCGACTGGAGCCGGGTCAAGGTCTGGTACAACCCGATCAACGCCCTGGGCACCACCGTCTATCCGACCTACGGCTTCGTCTACAAAGGCGCCCGCGACGCCTTCGACAACGGCCGCCAGATGGCCGCCAACGCCGCAGAAGCCCGCGCTTCCAACTGATTTTCCGCCGCCTCCGGGCTGGCCCTGAGGGTCTGATCCGGCGATAGGTGGCGCATGACCGACGCAAAAAATGACATTCGCGCTCACGCCATCGAAACGGCGAAGCACGAGCCAACCGGCATCACCTATGCCGGCTATCTGTCGCTCGACGACCTGCTGAGCGCCCAACATCCGCGTTCCGATCAGCACGACGAGATGCTGTTCGTCATCATCCACCAGACCAAGGAACTGTGGCTCAAGCAGATCCTGCACGAGATGGCCCTGGCCCAGAGCCTGATCCGCGCCGGCGATCTGGTCCCCGCCTACAAGAGCCTGGCCCGCGTCAGCCGCATCCAGGCCGTGATGACCCAGAGCTGGGACATCCTGGCCACCATGACGCCCTCCGACTATTTGAAGTTCCGCGGCGACCTGGGCGCCAGCTCGGGCTTCCAGAGCGACCAGTTCCGCCGCCTGGAGACCATGTTGGGGCTGAAGGACCCGCGCTTCCTGCGCTTCCACGTCGAACGGCCCGAGGCCCATGCCGCCCTGGTCGCGGCCATGGAAGCCCCCAGCCTCTATGACGACGCCCTGCGGCAACTGGCGCTGGCCGGCCTGACCGTCCCCGCCGAGGTGCTGAACCGCGACGTCAGCCAGACCTACGAGCCCTCCGAGGGCGTCGAGGCCGCCTGGCTTGAAGTCTATCGCGACACCGAGCGCTGGTGGCCGCTGTATCAACTGGCCGAGAAGCTGGTCGATCTGGACGACGCCCTGCTGACCTGGCGCCACAAGCATGTGGTGACGGTCGAGCGCATCATCGGCCGCCGCCAGGGCACGGGCGGCACGGACGGCGTCGGCTATCTGGTCGAGACGCTGAAGCGCCGCTGCTTCCCCGAACTGTGGTCGCTGCGGACGAAGCTCTAGAGCGAAATCGGTTTGGGCGCGCTCGCGCCCAAACTCAGATCATGCGCCAGTCTATGCCCCGGCAACCTTCGCCGGGCGCGCGGGTTTTATTCGCCTCAGCCACGGAGGTTTCTGGTGAGCAGCCCCAACAGCCACGACATCAAGGTTCTGAACGCCCTGGCCGAAGGCCTGATCGACAGCGCGGACGGCTATGCCGAGGCGGCGGCCGAGACCGAGGACGTCCGCTATCGTGACCTCTTCGTCCGCCGCAGCGACGAACGACGCCGGATCGCGTCCGAACTTCAGGCGGCGGTGCGCGGCCTGGGCGGTCAGCCCGAAGAGGAGGGCTCGATCCTGGCCAAGGCCCAGCGCGCCTTCATGGACATCAAGCACGCCCTGATGCGGGACGAGGCCTCGGTCGTCGGCTCGGTCGAACGCGGCGAGGCTCACCTGCAAGCCCGCTTCGACCGCGCGCTTGGCGATGAGGCCCTGTCGGCCACGACCCGCGAGACCATTCGCCGCGCCCAGACCGCGGTCAGGACCGGTCAGGAAGAGATGCACGTCCTGCGCCGCAGCCTGGAAGGCCAGCACGACGCGGACAACCCGCTGTATCCACAGTAGCTGTGCTCAGGCAGCGCGCCGCGCGTTAGCGCACCAAGAAAGAAAAAGGCCCCGGCATATCTGCCGGGGCCTCGATCATTTCAGCACAGGCGGGGCTTAAGACTACGCCTCGTCGCCCTTGTCGGCCGAACCGGTGACCGGAACGGTCGCGCCCTTGACCGGACGAACCGTCTGACGCTCGGCGATGCGCGCCGACTTACCGCGACGGTCGCGCAGGTAGTAGAGCTTGGCGCGACGGACAACGCCGCGGCGCTTCACTTCGATGGATTCGATGTTCGGCGACAGGATGGGGAAGCGACGCTCCACGCCTTCACCGAAGGAAATCTTGCGGACCGTGAAGGTCTCGTTGATGCCGCCGCTGTCGCGGGCGATGCAGACGCCTTCAAACGCCTGGACGCGCTCGCGCTCGCCTTCCTTGATCTTCACGTGGACGCGCAGGGTGTCGCCCGGCTGGAAGTTCGGGATGGTCTTGCCTTCGAGCAGGCGGGCTTTTTCTTCTGCAGCGATCTGCTGAACGATATTCATGTCTATTCTCCTCGGGCTTTAGCGCCCTTTGCCTTTGATTTGGCGGAGCCAGGCTCCGCAGTCGTCTTCGCCAGATGCGCCGCCCAGAGGTCCGGGCGCCGTTCCTGCGTCGTCAATTCCCGCTGCGCTTCCCGCCATTGCGCGATCTTCTTGTGATCGCCCGACAGCAGCACCTCGGGAATGTCGTGCCCCTCGAACGTCCGCGGTCGCGTGTACTGCGGGTGTTCCAGAAGACCATCCTCGAAGCTTTCGGACGACAGGCTTTCAGCCGCGCCTAGAACACCGGGGACCAGTCGTACGCACGCCTCGATCGCCACCATGGCCGCCGCCTCGCCACCGGCCAGGACTGCGTTTCCGACGGAAATCTCCTCGAACCCGCGTGCGTCTAGCACCCGCTGGTCCACCCCCTCGAAACGACCGCAAAGCACGACGATTCCGTCGGCCTTGGCCCATTCCTTCACTCGCGCCTGCGTCAGGGGTCGACCGCGTGCGCTCATGTACAAAAGCGGCCGAGGCGGCCCTTCCAGACTATCCAAAGCCCGGGCCACCACGTCCGCTTTCAGCACCTGACCGGGACCGCCACCCGCAGGGGTGTCGTCCAGGAAGCCGCGCTTATCTTCGGAAAACGCCCGAATGTCCAGCGTCTGCAAATCCCACAGCCCCTTCTCGCGCCAGGCGGTGCCGATCAGCGACACGCCGAGTGGCCCGGGAAAGGCCTCGGGGAACATGGTCAGGACGGTGGCGGTAAAGGGCATGGCGGCGGCTCATACACCAGAAAGTCGGAAAAATCCGACTCTGACTGCAATCCTCCCTTGTCGCGCAGCGACGGGGGAGGGGGACCGCGCAGCGGTGGAGGGGGCAAGCTTCAAGCGCACCGCCCGCCCTCGCCCCCTCCACCATGCTGCGCATGGTCCCCCTCCCCCGCTTCGCAGGGGAGGATTGGCTAGCTCGGCTTGCCGCCGCCCGCCGCGATCCAGGCGTCGACCTGGTCCGCCAGCACGTCCAGCGGCACCGAGCCGGAGCCGAGAACCACCGCATGGAAGTCCTTGATGTCGAAGCGCGGTCCCAGCGTCGTCTCGGCCTTGTGACGCAGTTCCTCGATCTTCAGCTCGCCGATCTTGTAGCTGGTCGCCTGGCCGGGGTTGGTGATGTAGCGCTCGACTTCCTTCTGAATGTCGCGTTCCGACAGCAGGGAGTTCTGGCGGAAGTAGTCCATCGCCTGTTCGCGCGACCAGCGCTTGGCGTGCAGGCCGGTGTCGGTCACCAGACGCACCGCGCGCCACAGCTCGGTCGAGAGGCGGCCGAAGTCGGAATAGGGGTCCTGATAGAAGCCCATCTCCTTGCCCAGCTGCTCGGCGTACAGGCCCCAGCCCTCGGCATAGGCGCCATAGCCGCCGAAGCGGCGGAAGCGCGGCAGGCCTTCGATCTCCTGAGCATAGGCGATCTGGAAGTGATGCCCCGGCGCGCCCTCATGATAGCTGATGCCCTCGATCTGGGGCTTCAGCACCTGGGTCATGTCCGACAGGTTGACGTAGTAGATGCCCGGTCGCGAGCCGTCCGGCGCCGGCGAGTTGTAGAAGGCGATGGAGGCGGTCGCCTCACGGAAGGGCTCGACCGCCCTCACCTCCAGCGCCGCCTTGGGCAGGGTCGAGAACCACTGCGGCGCCACCTGCATGACCTGAGCGATGAAGGCGCGGGCGTCGGTCAGATACTGCTCCTTGCCCTCCGGCGTGTTCGGATACTGGAAGCGCGGATCGGTCTTCAGGAAGACGAAGAAGTCCTGCAGCGAACCCTCGAAGCCGACCTGGGTCTTGATGGCTTCCATGTCGCGCTGGATGCGGGCGACCTCGTCCAGACCGATCTGGTGGATCTGGTCGGCGGTCAGGTCGGTCGTGGTCGAGAGCTGCAGGCGGGCGTTGTAATAGGCCTCGCCGTTCGGCAGCCGCCAGACGCCTGCGTCGCTGTCGGCCAGCGGCTGGACCTCGGCCAGGGCCGTCAGCACCGTGTCGAAACCGCGCTTGTAGGGGCCGGTCAGGGCGGCACGGGCCGAGGCCAGCAGTCGGTCCTTGGTCGCCTGATCGGCGTCCAGCGCCCCGACCTTCTTCTGGAAGTCGGCCCAGACCGGGTTGTCGGCTCCGCCGTCGAAGGGCGCGCCGGCGATGACCGCGCGGGTGTTCTCGATGGAGGGTTCAAACACAAAGCGCGGCGAGACCACGCCCTCGGCGGCGCGCGTCTTCAGCGTCGTCGCCACCTGCCCCATGTAGCGCTCGGCCTCGCCGATGCGCGAAATATAGGCCTCGGCGTCCGAGACGCTGCTGATGCGGTGGTTGTTGATCAGGAAGACGGGCAGGCTGGTCGTCGGATTGCCATTGGCCGCGAACTGGAAGTTCCAGTCGCGCCATTGGTTCGACAGGCGCGCCTGCTGCACGCCGTATTCGAACAGCCGCCAGGACAGTTTGCTCTGCGTGCTGAGCTTGGCCGGATCGAACTCCGCCTTCATCCGCGCCAGTTGCGCCTCTTGCAAAGCCAGCGCGCGGGCCGAGGCGGCGTCGGACACGTCGTCCAGCTTGTCGTAGTCGGTCTTGAGGCCCAGCGAGGTCATCTGCTGCGGGCTCAGCGCGATCCGTTCCTGGAAGGCCTGTTCGAAGAAGGCGTTGAGGCGCGCGTCCTCGGATTGAGCCTGGGCCGCAGCCGGGGCAGGCGCAGCAGCCTGAGCCATGGCGGCGGGCGCGGCGGCGCAGAGCGCCAGGACGGCGGCGGACGAGATCAGAAGACGACGCATGAAGAACCCCCTCGGTACATTCGAGGGGGCACTGTTTCGTGAAGCGTCGCCGCGCGCAAGCGACGACGCCCTGTTTAAGGACTCAGCCGCCGCGCAGGTCGGTAATCGTCCGCCCCGGCGCGATCTGTTCGGCGTCGGTGATCAGGTGGATCAGGGCCGGACGCCCGCCCGCAGCCGCCTCGCGCGCCGCCGCCAGCGCCGCCGGGAAGTCCTCGGTCTTCTCGCAGCGCACCGCGAAGGCGTCGAAGGCCTCGGCGTATTTGACGAAGTCGGGATTCTTCAGCTCGGTGGCGATGACGCGGGCGGGGTATTCGCGCTCCTGGTGCATGCGGATGGTGCCGAAGGCGCCGTTGTCGACGACCACCACGATGACGCCGAGGCCGTACTGGGCGGCGGTGGCCATTTCGTTGGCGCTCATCATGAAGTCGCCGTCGCCGGCGATGCAGATCACCTCGCGCGCCGGATCGACCGCCTTGGCCCCCAAGGCCGCCGGATAGCCATAGCCCATGGCGCCCGAGGTCGGGGCGAGTTGAGTGCGCCTGGCCTGATGGCGATGGAAGCGGTGCAGCCAGGCGGCGAAATTCCCGGCGCCATTGGTCAGGATGGCGTCCTCGGGCAGGGCTTCGGCCAGGTGGGCGACGACCTCGCTCATGTTGACCGCGCTCTTGACCTCGATGGGCGAGGAGAAGGCGATGAAGTCGGCGTGGGCGGTCACGCCCAGCTCGCTCCAGGTCCGGCCCGGATCGATGGCCGACAGGGCCAGGGCGGCGAGAGAATTGTCCGAAGCCGCCGACAGGCTCGGCGCCCAGACGCGGCCCAGTTCCTCAGCGCCCGGATGGATGTGGATCAGGGTCTCAGCCGTCCTGGCGCGATCCAGCAGGGTATAGCCCTGGGTCGGATTCTCGCCCATGCGGGCGCCGATCACCAGCAGCAGATCCGCCGCCTTGACCCGCGCGACCAGCTTGGGATTGGGACCGAGGCCCAGGTCGCCCGCATAGCCGGGATGGTCGTTGCGGATCAGGTCCTTGCGGCGGAAGGACAGGGCGACGGGCAGGCCCAGTCGCTCGGCCCAGCCGGAAATCGCGTCGGTGGCGGCGTCGGTCCATCCGGACCCGCCGAGGATCAGCATGGGGCGCTCGGCCTTGGCCAGACGCGCCGTCACCTGCTCGACGAAGGCCGGGTCCAGCGCGGCCTTGGCGGCGACCACCGGGCGCACCGGGGCCGGCCCGCCGTGGTCGTGAAGGATGTTTTCGGGCAGGGCCACGACCACCGGCCCCATGCGGCCTTGCAGGGCCGTAGCGAAGGCGCGCTCGACCACCTCGACGGTGCGTTCGGGGCTTTCGATCTCGGTCGCCCACTTGGCCAGGCCGCCGAAGACCTCGCGGTAGTCGACCTCCTGGAAGGCGCCCCGGCCCCGGTCGGTCAGGGCGATCTGGCCGACGAACAGGATCATCGGCGTGGAGTCCTGATGCGCCGTATGCACGCCGATGGAGGCGTGGGTCGCGCCCGGTCCGCGCGTGACCATGCAGACGCCCGGCTTGCCCGTCAGCTTGCCATAGGCCTCGGCCATGTTGGCGGCGCCCGCCTCGTGGCGGCAGACGATGACCTCGATCTTGTCGCGCACGTCGGCCAAAGCGTCGAGCACGGCCAGATAGCTTTCGCCCGGCACACAGAAGACCTTGTCGACCCCGTTCATCACGAGGGTGTCGACCAGACGGCGGGCGGCGGTGTCGAGAGCTTGCGTCATAAGTTCGCCGTTAGCAGATTGAAGGATGAATTGGCCATGCAACCTTATGGTCAAGCTTCACGTTGAAGCGTCAATCGCCAATTTCGGGGAATTCCCATGCGCAAGCTCATCGTCCTCGGCGTCATCGCCGCCGCCCTGACCACCGCCGCCTGCAACACCGTCGCCGGCGTCGGCCGCGACCTGTCGGCCGCCGGCCAGGCCGTGACCTCCAGTTCCAACTCGGCCCGCAACTAGGGCCGTCATCGCGGCGGGGTTTGCGATCGTTTGCGATCCCGCCACAAAAGCGTAGCCTCCCTTCCTCAGACTGCCGACCTCAATCGGAGAATGACTATGGGACTGCTGGATAACGTGCTCGGCGGCCTTGGCGGCGACGCCGCCGGCGGCCTGTCGGACCTGCTCAAGGGTCAGGGCGGCGTCACCGGTCTGGCCGAGAAATTCGGTCAGAACGGTCTGGGCGACATGGTCGGGTCGTGGATCGGCAAGGGCGGCAACGCCGGGGTCTCGCCCGAGCAGATCACGGCGGTGCTCGGCTCCGGCCCCATCGCCGACTTCGCACAGAAGCTCGGCATTTCGCCGGAACAGGCCAGAGAGACCTTGGCCGGCCTGCTGCCGGAAGCCGTCGACCGCCTGACGCCGAACGGCTCGGCGGACAGCGCCGACGACCTGCTCGGCAGCCTGATGAACAACCTGCCGGGCGGCATCGGCGACGCCCTGGGCGGCCTGTTCAAGCGCTAAGCAGACCTTGACGCGGGTGCGCAGAGGGTCCTGAAGCGGGCTTCAGGCTGGCCTGAGCGTCGCAGATTCAGAGATTTCCAGACATTCCCCGTCTGAGACCGGAGCCTTATCCAAAGGCGGTGCGTTTGGTGGCGCGCATCTGGCGCATGCAGCGCCGCGGGGACATCATGACGAGACGTGTGCGGGTCGCCTTGCTGGCGGCGGCCATCATCCTCACGCCGGCGGCGGCGAGCGCCGAAGCCGCCAGCACGCCCACCACCCTGTCGTCAACGTCGGCGGACCTCGGCGGGCCGCGCGACCAGATTTCAACCCCCGAGGCGGTTCCGAGCCCGATCCATTGGGCCATGATCGCGGTGGGCGTCGCCTTTGTCGGCGTCGCCTTCTACATCCAGCGTCGCCGAGGCTTCGACTTCGACTAGCCGAACAGGTTAGAGGGGATCGGTCAGTTGGGCTGCTGCGCGGTCCCCGGCTGAGGTTGCTGCGGGGGCGATGAGAAACGGAAGGCCGTCTCAAACGCCCCAGTAGAGACGATCATCGGCAGTCCAGGCCACGACCAGATCGCGCTGAGCGCCTCTTCGCATCAAGCGATAGCGCGTCATTTCACCCTCGATCGGATCAGCGCCGACCCGCCAGTTTTCGAGGGGCACGATCGTCTCCAGCCCGCCGAAACGCGGCAAACGATCCTGCGGACGCCAGGCCAGTTCCGTTGCGAGCAGTCCCGCGGGCGCCGGCGTGCCGGCAGGTCGCTCCAACAGACCTCGCAGGGCGCGGGTTCGGGCGTCGGTTCCGTCCCCTGCCGCCGCCATGCCTGTCCACGTCAGGCCCGGCTGGATCGACTCCGCCAGGGTAGTGATCATGTCATCCAGCCTCACGCCGCCGGGCCCCTCCGAATTGACCATGGCCAGGATCGACAGATCAGCTTGCGGCCAGGTCATCCAGTTGCTGACAAACCCCGGCACCCCGCCGGTATGACGCCACAGGGCCGCGCCGCGCGAGCTCTCCAGAAAGACGCCGCAACCGTAAGGCGCCAGGCGACCACTGTTGAGGCGGCCCGGGGCGACAATCCGCGACATGCTGTCCGCCGAAATCAGCCTGTTGGCGTCGAGCGCGGCGCGCCAGGGGGCGACATCCCTTGCCGAAAACAACACCCCGCCGTCCGCCGCGCGGGAGACCTCGTCGTCCATGCGAACCGCATGGTGTATGCCCTCGTCGCCGACACTGTAGGGCTCGGCGCGATTGGGAATGATCTGCTGCGATGCATCGGGCCGCGCGCTCGGCGCGCCCGCCGGCTGGAAAAGACGCGTCTGGATATAGTCGGCATAGCTCCGTCCCGACACGTCCGAGATCAGCCAGCCGAGCAGAAGATAGTTGGTGTTCGAATATTGCCAGCTCTCGCCCGGCTGGAACTGGACGGCCACGTCCTTCAGGGCGGCGATGACGGTCTCGCGCGTCTGCGCCCGGTCCCAGTCGGGGAGAAGGTCCGGGTAGTCGATCAGGCCGGAGGTATGGTGCAGCAGATTCCGGATCGGAACACCGGCAAGGACAGGCGGCAGGTCTTTGACGTGGGCGCCGATCGGGTCATCGATATCGACAAGCCCGGCCTCAACAAGCTGAAAAACGGCCACGCTGGTCATCAGCTTGCCGTTCGAGCCGAGATGGAACAGGGTCTGCTCACCGACCGGCACATCATAGGACAGCGACGCCCTGCCCCAGGGATAGAGCGCCACAACCTGACCGCTGCGGACCGCGACCAGAACGCCGCCCGTCGTGGTCTTGCCTGCCCGCAGCGCATCAAGGGCTACAACGGCGGCGGGGGATGGCGCTGGCGCATGGGCCCAGGCAGAGCGTGTCACCCCCAGCCCGGCGACGCAGGCGGACGCCGCAAAGAAACCTCGACGATCCAGCATGACCAGCCCCCCGTTTACGACGGGACTATGCACGCCGCCAAAGCTTGGTCCAACGGCGAATTTCCAACCGGGAGGTCCCTATCGGCGACCTCGTCCTAAACCGGATCGGTCGGCTTGGGCTCGACGGGTTCGGGCGCCCGGGTGGCCTGGGCGGGTTCGTCCGGGAGGGGGATGAACTCGAGGGCGTCCTCAGTCGGCAGGCTCATGCGGCCCGCCTTCCAGTCGGCCTTGGCCTGATCCAGGCGGTCCTGGGTCGAGGCGACGAAATTCCACCAGATCAGGCGTTCGCCGACCGGCTCGCCGCCCAGGGCCATGACGCTGGACGGTTGCAGGGCGGTGACGGTGGGTTCGGCGTTGGCCGACAGGATGACCATCTGGCCTTCGTGGAAGCTGCGGCCGTCGACCTCGATCAGACCCTTGGCCACGAACAGCGAGCGTTCGCTGTAGCCGCCCTTGGCCTTGGGCGGGGGCGGCGCGGCGCGCACGCCCTCGGCCATTTCCCAGTGGACATAGAAGAGCGGAGATTCGACCGGGGTGCCGGCCTTGGCGCCGAAGGCCTCGCCCGCCACCAGACGCGCGAACAGGCCGTTGTTCTCATAGGTGGGCTGGGCGTCCTCGCCCAGATGAGTGAAGGAAGGGGCGATCTCTTCCTTCTCCAGCGGCAGGGCGACCCAGGCCTGCATGCCGTGCATCTTGCCGCCCTGCGCCTTCTTCAGCGGGTCGGTGCGCTCGGAGTGGACGATGCCGGAGCCGGCCGTCATCCAGTTCACCTCGCCGGGACGAATGGCCTGGGTGTAGCCCAGGTTGTCCCGGTGCATGATCTCGCCCTCGAACAGATAGGTCAGGGTCGACAGGCCGATGTGCGGGTGGGGCCGCACATTGATGGCGTCGGCGCCCGGCGCGAACTCGGCCGGGCCCATCTGGTCCAGGAAGATGAAGGGGCCGACCATCCGGTGCGAATGGAAGGGCAGGACGCGCCCGACCTCGAACCCGCCGAGGTCTTTTCTGCGCGCGTCGATCACCAGTTCGATCATGTGAAATCCCTCAATCCTGTTCGGACGAGAGATAGGCCGCGACGGATCGATCGCCAAGCTTTCCTCCCCATGGAATGGGGAGGTGGCGCGGACGCGCTGGCGTCCGTGACGGAGGGAGCGACTCGACGGCTGACGTTTGCGGCGCCCCCTCCACCGCTTTGCGGTCCCCCTCCCCATAAAATGGGGAGGAAAGAGGTTCTTAGCTGACGTGGGGGGTGATGATGCCCAGCGGCAGGGTGGTCACGTTCTTCACGCCGCGCGTGACAATGTGCGAGGCGCAGTCGGACACGATGCCCAGGGTCAGCAGCTTGTCGCGCAGGAACTGGTCGAAGGCGTGCATGTCCGAGGTGATGATGCGCAGGACATAGTCCTCGCGGCCCGTGATGGTGGCGCACTGCACCACTTCCGGCCAGTTGGCGACGGCGGCTTCGAAGATGTCGAGGTTCTCACGCGACGGCAGGCTCAGCTTGACGATGGCGTAGACTTCGAAGTCCAGACCCAGCAGACCCGCGTCCAGAAGCGTGACCCGCTTGCGTATCAGGCCGCTATCCTCCAGTCTCTTGATCCGACGCCAGCAGGGCGAGGCCGAAAGGCCGACGCGATCGGCGACCTCGGCGACCGACAGTCCCGCGTCCTGTTGCAGGATGTCGAGGATGCGGGCGTCGATAGGATCAAGTTCGTCAGCCAAAGGCGTTTCTCCAAAAGGGGATTTCACGCAATAAAATACCCCAAATCACCATTTGGCAAGGGTATTTTTAGGAAGGCCAACAGAGACACGCCATGCTATGCCCTCTTCATAGAGGAAACGCGGTCGGATTAACCGGACGGGACGCATGATGAAGAATACGCCCACGCTGTCGCTGCGCGTGCCAGAGCCCTCGGGCCGGCCCGGCGATGCCCCTGATTTCAGTCACTTGCAGTTCGATCCCGCCGGCGCCGTGACCCGGCCCGCGGTGTCGACCGCCCCCTATGAGATGCGCGATCACGCCTTCCGGCTGGTCCGCGTGCTGGACGACGAGGGTCAGGCCGTCGGGCCCTGGGACCCCAAACTCGATCCCGAGACGATGCGCCGCGGCCTGAAGGCCATGATCCTGACGCGCGCATTCGACGAGCGGATGCACCGCGCCCACCGCCAGGGCAAGACCAGCTTCTACATGAAGTGCACCGGCGAAGAGGCCATTGCGGTGGCGCAGGGCATGATCCTGAGCCGCGAGGACATGGGCTTCCCCACCTATCGCCAGCAGGGGCTTCTGATCGCGCGCGGCTATCCGCTGGCGACCATGATGAACCAGATCTATTCCAACGCCGAAGACCCGATCAAAGGCCGCCAGCTGCCGATCATGTACTCGGCCAAGGACTATGGCTTCTTCACCATCTCGGGCAACCTCGGCACCCAGGTGCCGCAGGCTGTGGGCTGGGCCATGGCCAGCGCCTACAAGGGCGACGACAAGATCGCCATCAGCTGGATCGGCGACGGCGCCACGGCGGAAGGCGACTTCCACAACGCCCTGACGTTCGCCTCGGTCTACCGCGCCCCGGTCATCCTGAACGTGGTCAACAACCAGTGGGCCATCTCCTCCTTCATGGGCATCGCCGGGGGTCTGGACACGACCTTCGCCGCCAAGGCCATCGGCTACGGCCTGCCAGCCCTACGCGTCGACGGCAACGACTTCCTGGCCGTCTGGGCCGCGACCCAGTGGGCCGAGGAACGCGCGCGCACCAACCAGGGCGCCACCGTGATCGAGCTGTTCACCTATCGCGGCGCGCCGCACTCGACCTCTGACGACCCCAGCCGCTATCGCCCCGGCGACGAGGCTGAGAAGTGGCCGCTGGGCGACCCCATCGAGCGCCTGAAGCAGCACCTGATCGTGCTGGGCGAATGGTCGGACGAGCAGCAGGTCGAAGCTGAGAAGGACGCCGTCGAGCAGGTCCGCGCCGCCGGCAAGGAATCCGAAGCCATCGGCACCCTGGGCCAGTCGCGCCCCAGCGTGAAGACCATGTTCGAGGAGGTCTATGCGACCGAGGACTGGCGCCTGATCGAACAGCGCCGCGAGGTCGGAGTCTGACCATGACCCAGCAAACCTTCACCGACGCCGACCGCAACGACGGCCTCGAGCCCGACATGGTCGATCAGAACAATGCGCCGAAGTCGGAGGCGCCCGCCAAGGGCGTCGTGCCGATGAACATGATTCAGGCCCTGAACTCGGCCATCGACGTCAAGATGACCGAGGACCCGAACGTCCTGTCGTTCGGCGAGGACGCGGGCTATTTCGGCGGCGTCTTCCGCGTCACCGACCAGTTGCAGCAGAAGCACGGCCTGACCCGCAGCTTCGACGCCCCGATTTCGGAGTGCGGCATCGTCGCCGCCGCCATCGGCATGGGCGCCTATGGCCTGCGTCCGGTCGTGGAGATCCAGTTCGCCGACTACATCTATCCGGCCTATGATCAGATCGTCTCGGAAGCGGCCAAGATGCGCTACCGCTCGGGCGGTCAGTTCACCTCGCCGATCACGATCCGCAGCCCCTACGGCGGCGGCATCTTCGGCGGCCAGACGCACAGCCAATCGCCGGAAGCCCTGTTCACCCACATCGCGGGTCTGAAGGTCGTCATTCCGTCCAACCCCTATGACGCCAAGGGCCTGCTGATCGCCGCCATCGAGGACGATGATCCGGTCGTCTTCTTCGAGCCCAAGCGCCTCTACAACGGCCCCTTCGACGGCTGGCACGAGAAGCCGGTTTCGCCGTGGAAGACCCAGGAGCTGGCCCAGGTTCCGACCGAGAAATACGCCCTGCCGATCGGCAAGGCCCGCGTCATGCGCGAAGGTTCGGATGTAACCATCCTGGCCTATGGCACCATGGTCTGGGTCGCCCTGGCCGGCGCCGAACACGCGGGCGTGGACGCCGAGGTCATCGACCTGCGGACACTGGTGCCGCTGGACATCGAGACCATCGAGGCCAGCGTCAAGAAGACCGGGCGCTGCGTCATCGTGCACGAGGCGCCGAAAACCTCGGGCTTCGGCGGCGAGCTGTCGGCCCTGGTTCAGGAGCGCTGCTTCTATCATCTGGAAGCCCCCATCGCGCGCGTCACCGGCTGGGACACCCCCTACCCGCACGCCTTCGAGTGGGAATACTTCCCCGGCCCGCAACGCGTGGCCGACGCCCTGAAAGCCGTCATGTCGGGAGGCCGTTGATATGGGTCGTTTCGTCTTCAAGCTGCCCGACGTGGGCGAAGGCACCGCCGAGGCCGAACTGGTCGCCTGGCACATCGCGGTCGGCGACATGGTCGAGGAAGACCAGATCGTCGCCGATGTCATGACCGACAAGGCCACCGTCGAGATCACCGCCCCGGTCAGCGGCAAGGTTCTGGCCATTCACGGCCAAGCCGGCGAGATGGTGCCGGTGCGCGGCCCCCTGGTCGAGTTCGAGGTCGAGGGCGCGGGCAACGCGTCGGACGCCGAGCCGACACCCGCCCCTGTTGTCGCCAAATCCGAGCCTGCCCCCGTCGCCGTCGAGGCGCCGAAGGTGGAAGCAGCCCCGGTCAGCGCCCCGGCTGCTGCTGAGGGTGCGAATTACGTCTTCAAGCTGCCTGACGTGGGCGAAGGCACCGCCGAGGCTGAACTGGTCGGCTGGCACGTCAAGGTCGGCGACGCGGTCGAGGAAGACCAGATCCTCGCCGACATCATGACCGACAAGGCCACGGTCGAGATCACCAGCCCGATCAACGGCGTGGTCGTCGCCCTGCACGGCGAAACGGGCCAACAGGTCCCCGTCGGCGGGCCTCTGGTCAGCTTCAAGGTCGAGGGCAAGGGCAATGTCGCCGCCGCTCCGGCTGCCGCTGCCCCCGTCGCCAAGGCCGAGAAGGCCGCAGCCCCCGTCGCCAAGGCTGCGGCTCCTGTCGCGCCCAAGGCTTCGGCCAAGCCCCTCCCCGCCATGACCGGTCGTCAACCGGGCGAACGCGCTCTGGCCTCGCCCGCCGTGCGCAACCGCGCTCGCGATCTGGGCATCAACCTGGCCTTCGTGCCGGGCTCGGGTCCCGCTGGCCGCATCCAGCATGAAGACCTGGACGCCTTCGTCGCGCGCGGGGGCAGCCTGCCCGCCGCGACCAGCGGTGCCCCCTCCTCGACCTACGCCCGCGCCGAGGGCGCCACCGAGACCAAGATCATCGGCCTGCGCCGCAAGATCGCGGAGAAGATGGCCGAGAGCGTGCGTCGCATTCCGCACATCACCTATGTCGAGGAAATCGACATGACGGCAGTGGAGGACCTGCGCGCCCACCTCAATGCGACCAAGTCGAAGGACCAGCCCAAGCTGAACGTCCTGCCCTTCATCGCCCGCGCCATCGTCGTCGCCCTGCGCGACCAGCCGACGATCAACAGCCACTATGACGACGAGGCCGGGGTGCTGACGACGCACGCCCCGGTCCATCTGGGCATCGCCGCCCAGACGCCGAACGGCCTGATGGTGCCGGTCGTCCGCCACGCCGAGGCGCTGGACCCCTACGCCACCGCCCTGGAAATCGCCCGCGTCTCCGGCGCGGCCAAGGACGGCTCGGCCAAGCGCGAGGAACTGTCCGGCTCGACCATCACCATCACCTCGCTAGGGACGCTGGGCGGCGTGGTTCACACGCCGATCATCAACCACCCCGAGGTCGCCATCGTCGGCCCGAACAAGATCGCCGAACGCGTGGTGGTCAAGGACGGCCAGATGGTCGTGCGCAAGATGATGAACCTCAGCTCCAGCTTCGATCACCGCATCGTCGACGGGCATGATGCGGCGGTCTTCGTGCAGCGCATCAAGGGGTTGCTGGAGCACCCGGCCACGCTCTGGATGAACTGAGATGAAGTGCAGCGCGGCTATAGCAGTAGCAGTGGCCGCGCTTTTCGCGGCAGGTGAGGCTGCGGCTTGCTCCCCATTGAGGAAATCTCCCGAAGAGTGGGAGGCCTTTTATGCGGAAAGTCGCGCCAAGCTTATCGCAGCGAGCCGTCTGGTTTACTGGGCACAGCTCGATGCAGTTGAAAACGGCCGAAATTACCGACGCTACACAGTGGGTAAGGTAGAAACGCTGTATGGCTACTACCCACCAGAGTCTCTGCAGTCACCGGACCGGCTCATGGGGGCATGTGGCCCTACTCCGCGTTATCTAGTCGAGAGTGTAAATCCCAATAGCTCCGTTGGCACAAAGGTCTTGGTTTTCTTAGGAGCCACGCCGGGTGGCGGCTTAGAAATTATTGAAATTGCACCTGAAGGGCTGCCACTGACCAACACATTGTTGGAAATGCTTCAGCCTAAGATCTACTCACAAAATCACTAGCAGAAGCCAATGATCCAGACCCTGAAAACCAAAGTCCTGATCATCGGCGCCGGGACCGGCGGCTATGTCGCGGGCATCCGATGCGGCCAGCTCGGGCTGGACACCGTTCTGGTGGACGGCGGCGACGGCCTGGGCGGGACCTGCCTGAACGTCGGCTGCATTCCGTCCAAGGCCATCATCCACGCCGCGGGCAAGTACGAGACGGTGGCCAAGGCCGCCGGGGACGGGACCCTGGGCATCACGGCGTCGGCCCCGGCCATCGACCTGTCCAAGACGGTCGAATGGAAGGACGGCATCGTCAGGAAGCTGAACGCCGGCGTCGCCGCCCTGCTGAAGAAGGCCAAGGTCAAGGTCATCAAGGGCTGGGCCGAGTTCTCGGACGCCAAGACCTGCCGCGTCGAGACCGCCGACGGCCCCATCCTGATCACCGCCGAACACGTCATCCTGGCCACGGGGTCGGAACCGGTTGAACTGCCCTTCCTGCCCTTCGGCGGCGACGTCATCTCCTCGACCGAGGCGCTTAGCCTGCCCGAGGTGCCGAAGAAGCTGGTCGTCGTCGGCGGCGGCTATATCGGCCTGGAACTGGGCATCGCCTTCCGCAAGCTGGGCGCCGAGGTGGCCATCGTCGAGATGGCCGACCGCCTGCTGCCGCTCTACGACAAGGCCCTGACTGACCCGGTGCAGAAGTGGCTGGAGAAGCACGGCGTCGAGCTGTTCCTCGGCGCCCGCGCGGGCGGCTTTGGCGACGGCAAGCTGAACGTCACCGACAAGGACGGCAATCCGATGCAGCTGGACGCCGACAAGGTGCTGGTCACCGTCGGCCGTCGTCCGCGCACCAAGGGCTGGGGTCTGGAGACCATGGGCGTGGCCATGGACGGCCCCTTCGTGCAGATCGACAAGCGCTGCGCCACCAGCATGAAGAACGTCTGGGCCGTCGGCGACCTGACCGGCGAACCCATGCTGGCGCACAAGGGCTCGGCCCAGGGCGAGGTCGTGGCGGAAATCATCGCCGGCCATGACCGCGTCTTCGACCCCGTCACCATCGCCGCCGTCTGCTTCACCGAGCCGGAGATCGTCTCGGCAGGCTTGGGTCCGCAGGACGTCGAGGGCCGCGACGACGTGATCCAGTCCGTCTTCCCCTTCGCCGCCATCGGCCGCGCCCTGGCCATCGAGGCCGGCGAGGACGGCGGCTTCGTCCGCGTCATCGCCTCCAAGTCCGACCACCGCATCCTGGGCATCCAGGCCGTCGGCCAGCACGTCTCCGAGATGTCCAACAGCTTCGCCCAGATGCTGGAAATGGGTGCCGTGCTGGAAGACGTGGCGGGTGTCATCCACGTCCACCCGACGCTGGGCGAGGCCTTCCACGAGGCGACGCTGCGGGCCCTGGGGCACGCCATTCATATCTAAGGGCGCTATCGCTCGCGACGCGGTCGCTCACTACTTGAGCGCGTTCTTCCTTCTCCCCTTGAGGGAGAAGGAACCGCCCCGCTTGCCCGGCGCAAACGAAAGTCCGACCCTCCCGCAAACTGGGAGGCTTCGATGAGCGCCGAGACCCATTACCTGGCTGTCTTCACCAGCGACAAGACCGGCCCGCGCTGGCGGGCCTGGCGCGCCATGAGCGAGGCCGATCAGGCCGAGACGGCGCGCCTCGGCGTGGCCGCCGTCGCCGCCTGGGAAGAGGCCCACCGCGATTCCATCGTCTGGCAGGGCGGCCCGCTGGGCCCGACCAAGCGCATCGACGACGACGGCGCCGTGACGGACATGGTCAACCTGCTGACCGTCTTCATGGTAGTGCGCGCCGACAGCCACGAGGCGGCCGCCCGCCTGTTCGAGAACCACCCGCACATGAGCATCTTCGTCTGCGACGGGGTGGAGGTGATGCCGGTCTTGGGGTGAGTCAGTCCGCGCCCGGCGGCGGGGTCCAGTTGGGGTCAGGGAACCAGTCGGCCGCGAGGTCGCGCCAGTCCGGGTTGTCCCGCTCGATCAGGGCCAGCTTCCAGTCGCGCAGCCATTTCTTGATGCGCCGTTCGCGCCGGATGGCCTCAAGCATCAGGGCGTGTGGCTCGAACCAGACCAGACGGGTGCAGTCGTGCTCGTCGGTGAAGCCAGGAAAGACCCGCGTCCTGTGCTTCCACACGCGGCTTTCGAGGTTTGAGGTCGAGCCAGTGTAGAGCGTCCCGTTCCGCCCGCTCGCCATGATGTAGGTCGCGATGAAGGTGCGGTGGGTCGCCATACCGTAACGCTAACCCGCCCCTCCGCTTTCGTCACCACGCTCCGCTCCCCCTCTTCCGTCATCCTCCGGCGTAGCGAAGCGGAGACCGGGGGACCCAGCGGCGCCGAAGGCGAAACCCCTCAACCCGCACGCCCTCGACAGTGTCGCGCTCCCGCGCGCCGCTGGGTCCCCCGGTCTGCGCCGCTCACGCGGCTTGCCGGAGGATGACGAAAGGAGAGGGGCTGGCCCGCCAGGAACGATAAAATCGACCAACGTTGTCTGACTCGACTCTACAGCACGAATCGCAGATGTTCACCTTTCGTTCAAAGGAGATTTGCCATGGGCAAAAACACAGGCGACGGCTACCGCCAAGGTGCAGTGCGCGGGCGCACCCAGTTCCAGCATGAGAATGGGGACTGGCAAAAGCGCGACGAAGGCAACGGTCAGTTCATGGAGCGGAAGTCTTCTCCCGGACCGTTCAAGGGCGTTGCGAAAGAACCCGACGGACGGGACACAAAGAACTCGTAGCAAAAAGGGCCGCGATTTCGCGGCCCCTTTCTCACTGCAGCAAGGCGCTAGGGATCAATGCACCCGCGCCTTCCCGATCTCCAGCCCGTCCGTCCCCGCTGACACGGCCACCACGCTGCCGTCCTCGATCTCGCCGGCCAGCAGCTTCTTGGCCATGGGGTCGACCAGTTCCTTCTGGATGACGCGCTTCAGCGGCCTTGCGCCGTAGACCGGGTCGTAGCCCTTGTCGGCGAGCCAGGTCAGGGCGCTGTCGTCCAGGGCCAGCGTCAGGCGACGGTCGGCCATCAGCTTCTCCAAACGCGCCAGCTGGATGCGGACGATGCCGCCCATCTGTTCGCGGCCGAGGCGGTGGAACAGGATGATCTCGTCGATGCGGTTCAGGAACTCGGGCCGGAAGTGGGCGCGGACCTGTTCCATGACCAGGGGACGAACGGCCTCGACATCCTCGCCCTCGGGCTGGTCGGCCAGATACTGGCTGCCCAGGTTTGAGGTCATGATGATCAGGGTGTTCTTGAAGTCGATGGTGCGGCCCTGGCCGTCGGTCAGGCGGCCGTCGTCCAACACTTGCAGAAGCACGTTGAAGACGTCGGGGTGGGCCTTTTCGACCTCGTCGAACAGGATGACCTGATAGGGGCGACGACGCACGGCCTCGGTCAGGGCGCCGCCCTCGTCATAGCCGACATAGCCGGGAGGGGCGCCGATCAGACGGCTGACCGAGTGCTTCTCCATGTATTCGGACATGTCGATCCGGGTGATGGCGTTGTCGTCGTCGAACAGATAGCCGGCCAGGGCCTTGGTCAGCTCGGTCTTGCCCACGCCCGTCGGGCCGAGGAAGAGGAAGCTGCCCAGCGGCTTGTTGGGGTCGTTGAGCCCTGCGCGAGCGCGGCGGACGGCGTCGGACACGGCTTCCAGCGCCTCGTCCTGACCCACCACGCGGCGGCCCAGTTCGTCCTCCATCTTGAGCAGCTTTTCGCGCTCGCCTTCCAGCATCTTGTCGACGGGCACGCCGGTCCAGCGGCTGACGACGGCGGCGATCTGCTCGGCGTCGACGACCTCGGGGGTCAGGGGGCCCCCATTCTTGTTTTCTTGGCCGGGTTTCTCGGCGGCTTCGGCCTCGGCCAGCTGGCGTTCCAGTTGCGGGATCTGGCCGTAGGCGATCTCTGAGGCGCGGCCGAGATCGCCAGCGCGCTGGGCGGCGGCCAGTTCGGCGCGCAGACGGTCCAGGGTTTCACGCAACTGGGCGCCCTGGCCGACCTTGGCCTTCTCCGACTTCCAGCGGGCGGTCATGTCGTCCGACTGGCCTTCGAGGTCGAGGATCTCGTCCTCGATCTTCTCCAGACGCTGCTGCGAGGCGCTGTCGCTCTCCTTCTTCAGGGCCTCGCGCTCGATCTTGAGCTGGACCAGACGGCGGTCGATCTCGTCCAGAGCCTCGGGCTTGGAATCGACGGCCATGCGCACGCGGCTGGCGGCCTCGTCGATCAGGTCGATGGCCTTGTCGGGCAGGAAGCGGTCGGTGATGTAGCGGTTCGACAGGGTGGCGGCGGCGACGATGGCGCTGTCGGAAATGCGCACCCCGTGGTGGACCTCGTACTTCTCCTTGAGGCCGCGCAGGATGGACACCGTGTCCTCGACGGTGGGTTCGGCGACGAAGACCGGCTGGAAGCGACGGGCCAGGGCCGCGTCCTTCTCGACGTGCTTGCGGTATTCATCGAGCGTGGTGGCGCCGACGCAGTGCAGTTCGCCGCGCGCAAGCGCAGGCTTCAGGAGGTTGGAGGCGTCCATGGCCCCGTCGCCCTTGCCGGCGCCGACCAGGGTGTGCATCTCGTCGATGAAGAGGACGATGCCGCCTTCGGCTGCGGCCACCTCGTTCAGCACGGCTTTCAGGCGTTCCTCGAACTCGCCGCGGTATTTGGCGCCCGCGATCAGGCTGCCCATGTCCAGCGACAGGACCTTCTTGTCCTTCAGGCTTTCGGGCACGTCGCCGTTGACGATGCGCAGGGCCAGTCCCTCGACGATGGCGGTCTTGCCGACGCCGGGTTCGCCGATCAGGACGGGGTTGTTCTTGGTGCGGCGGGCCAGGACCTGGATGGTGCGGCGGATTTCCTCGTCGCGGCCGATGACCGGGTCGACCTTGCCGTCGCGCGCGGCCTCGGTCAGGTCGCGGGCATAGCGTTTCAGGGCGTCGTAGCTGTCCTCGGCCGAGGCGTTGTCGGCGGTCTTGCCCTTGCGCTTCTCGGTGATGGCGGCGTCCAGCTTGGAGGCCGAGACCCCGGCGGACTTCAGCGCCTCGGCGGCGGCCCCGCCCTCCTTGGCGAGCGCGGCCAGCAGGCGCTCGGTGGTGACGAAGGCGTCGCCGGCCTTCTTGGACGCTTCCTCAGCGGCGTTGAAGACGCGGGCCGTGTCGCCGTCCAGATAGAGCTGACCCGAGCCGCCCTCGACCTGGGGCCGCTTCTTCAGCAGGCCCTCGGTGACGAGTTCGACGGCGGACGGATCGCCGCCGGCCTTGTCGATCAGATCACGCGCCAGACCGTCGCGTTCCTCGAGCAGCACCTTCAGCAGGTGCTCGGGCGCGAACTGCTGGTGCCGCCGGGCGAGCGCCAGCGACTGGGCGGATTGGACGGCCTGTTTGGCGCGGTCGGAATAGAGGTCGAGATTCATTTCGGTGCAGTCCCCTCGGAAGGCGGAAAACCATCAAGACGCCCTTCGACGAAGCAGCGCCTTGCGTTGTGTCAAACGAGGTGGGTGTGGCGGATCGGCAACGCAAGGGCCGACGTCGGCGATTGATGAAGGCCCGCCTCCCGGCCTAGCCTGACATCAGGAGGCGCCATGGATGTGCTGATGTCATCGCCGGTCGATCCCGCCGTCGTCCTGCCCTTCCTGGCGGCGGTGGCGCTGATGGAGCTGACGCCGGGGCCGAACATGGGTTGGCTGGCCCTGGTGTCGCTGTCGCAGGGGCGGACGGCGGGGCTGGCGGCGGTGGCGGGGATCACGCTCGGCCTGACGCTGTGGATGGTCGCCGCCGCCTTCGGCCTGACCGAGGTGGTTCTGCTATGGCCCGCCCTCTATCAGACCATCCGCTGGGCCGGGGTGGGCTTTCTGCTGTGGCTGGCCTGGGACGCCTGGCGCAGCACCGGCGACGGGACGGAGACGGCTCCGGTCGAGACGCGGCGACGCGCCCTGTTCCGGCGCGGCCTGATCGGCAATCTGCTGAACCCCAAGGCGGCTTTGCTCTATGTCGTCCTGCTGCCCGGCTTCATCCGTCCCGCCTACGGCTCCACCCTGACCCAGGCCCTGACGCTGGGGAGCCTGCACGTCCTGGTCAGCGTCGCCGTTCATTCGATCATCGTGCTGACGGCGGCACGGGCGGGCGGCGCCCTGCTGACCCGCGCCCAGGGGCCGATGATGCGCGCCGCCATGGCCCTGGGCCTGATCGCCGTCGCCGTCTGGACCGCCTGGGAGACGCGGGTTTAGGTCGAGAGGGAACCCCAAGCGTCGCCGTGCGCTAGGGACCCATGCTGACGACCAAGATGAACCCCCGCGTCTTCTGGGGGGCCAGCGCCATCGCGGGCGCCCTGCTGCTGCTCGCCCTGATCGCGCCCTCGACCTCCGACCTGATTTTCGGCGCGGCCCAGGCCTGGGTGATCGACACCTTCGGCTGGTTCTATGTGGCGGCGGTGGCGGGCTTTCTGCTGTTCGTCACCGTTCTGGCCGTGGGGCCGACCGGGCGGCTGAAGCTGGGGCCGGACGACGCCGAGCCGGACTTCCCCTATGTCTCATGGCTGGCCATGCTGTTCGCGGCGGGCATGGGCATCGGCCTGATGTATTTCGCCGTGGCCGAGCCGGTGCAGCACTATGTGGCCCCGCCCGAGGCGGCGCCCGGCACGATCGACGCCGCGCGCGAGGCCATGGTCATCACCTATACCCACTGGGGCGTCCACGCCTGGGCCATCTATGCCGTCGTCGGATTGAGCCTGGCCTATTTCGCCCACCGTAAAGGCCTGCCCCTGACCATGCGGTCGGGGCTCTATCCGCTGCTGGGCAAGCGGATCAACGGGCCGATCGGCGACGCGGTCGACATCTTCGCCATCTGCGGCACCCTGTTCGGCATCGCCACCTCCCTGGGGCTGGGCGTGGCCCAGATCACCTCGGGCCTGAACTATGTGACGGGCCTGCCCAATACGGTGACGGTGCAGGTCGGGCTGATCGTGGTGGTCATGGGGGCGGCGACGATCTCGGTGCTGACCGGGGTGGACAAGGGGGTGCGGCGGCTGTCCGAGCTG
Organism: Candidatus Brevundimonas phytovorans; assembly: GCA_029203145.1. Lineage (NCBI taxonomy): Bacteria > Pseudomonadati > Pseudomonadota > Alphaproteobacteria > Caulobacterales > Caulobacteraceae > Brevundimonas > Candidatus Brevundimonas phytovorans. Next base: position 99,006 of record CP119309.1, on the reverse strand, counting down.
AACCTGATCCTGGCCGTCTGCCTGATGCTGTTCGTGCTGGCGGTTGGGCCGACCCTGTTCCTGCTGCGGGCCTATGTGCAGAATTTCGGCCTCTATCTGGACCACTTCTTCGTCCGCACCTTCACCCTCTACGCCTATGAGCCGCGGGCGTGGATGGCGGACTGGACCCTGTTCTACTGGGCCTGGTGGATCGCCTGGTCGCCGTTCGTGGGGATGTTCATCGCCCGCATCTCGCGCGGGCGGACGGTGCGCGAATTCATCATCGGCGTGCTGCTGGTCCCGACCGCCTTCACCTTCCTGTGGATGACGGTGTTCGGCAACTCGGCCATGGGGCTGGACCTCGGCATAGCCGGCGGGGCCATCTCGGACGCGGTGCAGGCCGACCTGTCGACGGCCCTGTTCCACTTCCTGGAGTACCTGCCGGGCACGGCCGTCACCTCGACCCTGGCGGTGGCGTTGGTGGCGGTCTTCTTCGTCACCTCGGCCGATTCCGGCTCGCTGGTCATCGACACCATTGCGTCGGGCGGGGCCGAGGAGACGCCGCGCTGGCAGAGGGTCTACTGGTGCGGGCTTCTGGGGCTGACGGCGGCCCTGCTGCTGCTGGCGGGAGGTCTGGGCGCGCTTCAGGCCGCGACCCTGGTGGCGGCCCTGCCCTTTGCGGTCATCATGATCCTGCTGGCCTTTGGTCTGGCGCGACAGATGAACGCCGACCTCAAGGGCGAGGCGGTCGAGACCGAGGCGCCGCCCATCCGCGAGCGGTTGAAGCGTATCTTCTCGCCGGCCAGCCGCAAGGACATCGCCCGCCAGATCGAGCGTCAGGGCGCGCCGGCCCTGGTCGAGGTGCGCGACGCCCTGGTCGAGGGCGGGCTGGAAAACAGCCGCGTCGAGATGGACGAGACCGGGGTCTGGCTGGTGGTCGAGCACGCCAACGGCCGCGACTTCCTCTATCGCATCGGGGCGCGCTCACGGCCCCTGCCCGCCCTGACCGCGCTGGAGGCGCCCGAGGGTCGCCGGGCGCTGGAGTGGCGGATGACGGCCCAGACCGGCGACGGCACGCGCCCCCGCGATCTGACCGGCTTTACGCGGGCGCAGATCGTCGCCGACGTGCTGGACCATCTGCAACGGTGGCGTCAGGCGGCCTAGGCCCCTCGGACTTCCCGCTCACCCCGGCGGACGCCGGGGCCCAGTGAGAACAGCAGCCGCCGCCCTTCAGCCCATCCTCGTGCCTGAGCCAAAGCACTGGATCCCGGCGTCCGCCGGGATGAGCGGTTGTGGCGGGATCGCCCCTTGGCCCGAGGGACGCAGAACGCTAGCGTCGCCGCTCATGTCGGGAGCTTCGCCTATGTCCATCCGTCTGTCGCGCCGTGCGGCCCTGTTCTCCTCCGCCGTCGCCGCGTCGAGCGCCGCCCTGCCCGGTCTGGCCCTGGCCCAGGTTCGCGCCGACACGCGCACCGACGAGGAGATCGCCGCCGCCGCCGACGCCTGGGTGCAGCGCTGCATGGCCGCCTGGCCGGAGCAGCCGGCCGTGTCCCTGGCCCTGGTTCGCGACGGCAAGACGGTGCTGGCCAAGGGTTACGGCGTGCGCCGTCAGGGCAAGGCCGAACCGGCGGATGAACACACCCTGTTCGCCATCGCGTCGAACTCCAAGAACGTCACCGCCGCCTGCCTGGCCATCCTGGTCGACGAGGGCAAGGTGAAGTGGGACGAGCCGATCAGGACCTATCTGCCGGGCTTCACCCTGTCGGACCCGGTGATCGGCGAGCGCATCACCGTGCGCGACACCCTGAGCCACCGCGCCGGTTTCGGCCTGGGCGCGGGGGATCTGCTGTTCTGGCCCAACAGCGACCGGACCCGCGCCGAGGTCCTGGCCCAGGCCGCCTTCGTGCCGATCGAGGACGGCTTCCGCGAGGACTACCACTACTGCAACCTGATGTTCGTGGTGGCGGGCGCGGTGATCGAGAAGGTGTCGGGTCTGTCGTGGGAAGACTTCGTCCAGACCCGCATCTTCGACAAGGTGGGCATGAGCGAGAGTGTGCCTCTGGCCCGTCTGGCCGATCCCAAGAAGTCCGCCCTGCCTCACGCCCGCGTCGGACCGCCGCTGCGCCTTCAAGGGCCGATGACCCAGATCGCCCAATCAATCGCCGAGGTGTGGAATTGGGATTCGGCGGCGGCGGCGGGCGGCATCTGCGCCAGCGCCACCGACTGGGCCAAGTGGATCGCCGTGCGCCTGAACGACGGCAAGCTGGCCGACGGAACGCGCCTGTTCTCGGAAGCCGCCGCGCGCGAGATGTACAAGCCCAACATCATCGTCTCTTCGTCGAACGGACCGACGGCGGAGCTGCCCAACCGGGCCGTGGCCTCGACCTACGCCATGGGCCTGCAGGTGCAGGACTATCGCGGCGAGCGGCTGGCCACCCACGGCGGCGGCTCGCCGGGCGGCATCTCCTCCACCGTCCTGATCCCCGGCCGCAAGATCGGCTTCTCGGTCTTCACCAACGCCGAGGAGAGCTTCCTGCTGCGCGCCCTGCGCTCGGGCCTGTCCGACATCGCCATGAACCAGGTCGACGTCGACTGGATCGCCGACTCGAAAAAGCGCGAAGCCGAAGGGACCGAGAAGTCGCTGAAGGCCGCCGTCGAGATCGACGCCAAGCAGGCGGCGGGCGCCCCGCCCTCCATGCCGCTGGACGCCTATGTCGGGACCTGGCGCGACCCCTGGTATGGCGACATCACCATCGAGCAGAAGACCGAGGGGCGTGGGCGCAACCGCAAGACCGGCCTGTGGCTGGCCTTCACCCACACCCCGGCGCTGAAGGGCTGGCTGGAGCCCTATGACGGCGAGACCTTCCGCACCCGCTTTGCCGACAAGCGCGAGGAGGACGCCTTCATCACCTTCAACATCGCGACCGCCAAGCCGGCGACGGCGACGCTCAAGGGCGTCTCGCCCGACATCGACTTCTCCTACGACTATCAGGACCTGCGGCTGACGCGGGTCTGAAGTCCGAATGGAATGAACAAATGAGAGCGGGGGGCCCTTTAAGGAGCAGCAGCCACCGAGGAGCCCCCGCTTGCCACGCTATTTCTTTCACACCGAGAACGGCCATCTGGTCCCCGACGATCAGGGTCAGGAACTGGCCAGTCTGGACGCCGCCCACGCCGTCGCCCTGGACACCATGGGCGAGATCCTGCGCTATCAGGGGCGGGCCTTCTGGAAGACCCGACAGTTCCGGGTCATCGTCACCGACGACAAACAGGCCGAGGTGGTGCGGCTGACCACCTGCGCCAGCTCCTCGTCGCTCTAGCCCGCCGGGGTTTCGGCGACGAAGACCATGCGGTCGCCGTCCATGACTTCAACCCGATGCACGCGGGTCCATTCCGCCAGAACCGGCGCCAGCGAAATCGAAATCGCGTCGTCGTGCGGGCTGTCCACATGACGCAGTCGCGGCACCTCGCCCTCGCGGACGGTGATCAGGCAAAGGTAGGTCTTCATGCGAGGGTCCCGACGCGAACGTCGCGCCGCCGGAACCTAAGCCGTTCAAAACCGGCCGCATTCACATATGTAAGTTCGCGATCCGGCGAAGTCCGTCACGGAATACGGCAACGCTTGTTCGGCTTGGGCGTTTGTCTTCCTGCTAGCTATGGGCCCCCACACCATGACCAACGCCCTCATTGAAAAACTGTCGCGCCGGGACACGGTTTCGCCCGTCGAGATCGCCGCCCTGGCCGAGGTTCTCGACCCGCCGCGCAAGGTCGACGCCAATGTCGATATCGTGCTGGAGCATTCCATCACCGACCACAGCATCCTGTTGCTGGAAGGATTCACGGCGCGCTATTCCACCCTGACCGACGGACGGCGGCAGATCACCGAGATCAACGTGGCCGGCGACTTCGTCGACCTTCACAGCCTGCTGATGAAGCAGATGGATCACGGCGTGGTCACGCTCAGCCCCTGCGTCATCGCCCATGCCCCGCACGCCCGGCTGCGCCGGCTGACCGACCAGCACGGCCACCTGACGCGACTGCTCTGGCTCGACACCATCATCGACGCCGCCATCCATCGCCAGTGGCTGGTGGCCATGGGACGGCGCAGCGGCCTGGGGCATCTGTCGCACCTGGTCTGCGAACTGTTCACCCGGTTGAGCGCGGTCGGGCTGAACGACGGCCAGAGCTTCGACATGCCGCTGACCCAGACGGTTCTGGGCGACGCGCTTGGCCTGTCGACGGTGCACGTCAACCGCCTGATCGCCGAGCTCCGCCGCGAGGGCCTGGTCCGCTGGACCAACCCGCGCGTGGATATTCTGGACTGGCCCCGTCTGGCCCAGATCGCCGAGTTCGACCCCACCTATCTGCGGCTGCACGCCGCCCCCGTCTAAAGGCTCAGCGAGCCGCCGGGCGCTGGCCCGCCTCAAGAATAGGCATGCCGGCTTCGGTAGGGATGTAGATGGTCTGACGGCCTTCCTTGCCGGCGGTTTCCTGCAGCATGTTGATATAGGACCAGCGCAGATAGGCCTCGGGGCCGCCGAGGGCCTCGGCCATGATGCGGTTGGCCTCGTTGGCGCCCTTGGCGCGCTCGATCTCGGCGGCGGCGGTCAGCTTGGCCGAGTCGAGGGCGGCCTGGGCCTCCAGCACGCGGATCCGGCGGTTCTGCACCGCCTCCTCATAGGCCGCCTTGCCCGCCATCTGCTTGGAATAGACGTTGTAGGTCGGGAAGCCGACCAGGACGACGGCGATCAGCACGCCGATGGCGATGACCGAGCCGATGGTGAAACCGATGCCGCGCATGAGCGCCTCCCCTGAAAAATCAGCGCTCAGGGTGGACGTCGCCCGCCGCGCCGGTCAAGGGCCGACAGTCAAGCTCAGCGCGCCGCGGGGACCAGTTCGATCAGGTCCAGGTTGGACTCATTGGCCGGCCAGGGAATAGCCAGACGCCAGCGGCGCTCGCCGATGCGCTCGACCACCGCCACCATGTCCCGCTCCGGGCGCTGGCCATAGGAGCGGGCGGCGGGTTCGGAGGCCAGGGCCATCGAGCCGAGGAAGATCATGTGGCGATCATTCTCGGGAAAGAGCAGACCGCTGGGTCGCTGCGATCCGGTCAGCTTGGAGAATTTCAGGCCGGCGGGCGTCTGTTCGATGCGGCAGGCGAACCAGCCGTAAACGACATAGCCCAGCCCTTCGTCGCCGCCCTGGGAGCCCAGCTTGACAGTACGGCAGCGATAGGTCCCGACCGGCGGCGTCACCGAGGGGCGCGCCGCGTCCGGGACGATGAGGTCGCCGAGCGCGCTCAGATCGCCTGAGCCGGGCTGACGTCGGGCCTGTTGCAGGGCCAGGGTCCAGGCGGCGTCGCGGCGTTGATAGCGGTCGCGGTCGGCGGCGGTGACGACGCCGCGCCAGTCGCTGAGCACCGCGCCGCTGGGGGCGTCGGGGGCCGAAGGCGGGGGCGGCGGGGGCGGGGGCGGCGGCGTGGTCGCACAGCCGGCCACAAGCGCCGTCGCCAGAAGACCCGGAATCAGGGCGTGAGGAAGCCTCGCCTTGAAACGTGAAATACCGGCCGACAACCGTGACATCGCCTCTCCCTGGGACAGGGTCGAAAAGCCCCGCCGCCTAGGAAGCCCTCCCGGCGCGCCGCGTCAACCCCGGCACGGCCGCACAGCGGTCGCCCAGCGGGCCGGATCTCGTCCTGTCGCCCCCTCCTTCAGGCGGCGTCCGCATCCGCCGCCGAGGGGGCGGCCTTGGGGCTCAGGGCCCGCGAAAGGGCCTCGACCAGGGCGGGGATCTGCAACGGCTTGGTCAGGTATTCGGCGAACCCGGCCTCGCGTCCGCGCCGGATGTCGGCAAAGGCCGCGCGAGCCGACAGCGCCAGGACCGGCACGTCGCGCGTCAGCGCATCTTCGGCCAGCCGCGCCTTGACCGCAAAGCCGTCCATGCCGGGCAGGTTGATGTGGAGGATGATGACGTCGGGACGCAGGTCGCGGGCCAGGGTCAGGCCGTCCGGCCCCGTCTCGGCGACGTGCAGCTGGATGCGACCCAGGGCGGCGACGACGTGGCGCATCAGGACGATGTTGGAGGGATTGTCCTCGACATAGAGCAGGGTCGCATCGGGCAGGGCCGCCGCCGGCACGGGCGAGGCGGAAACAAGACGCGGCGTCTCGACGGCCACCGGCAGATGGACGGTGAAGACCGATCCTTCGCCTTCGCGGCTTTCGGCCTCCAGCCGCCCGTCCATGGCCTGGATCAGACGCCGCGCCACCGCCAGGCCCAGGCCCGCGCCCGGCACCTCGGAGGTCTCGCGGCCGAGGCGGTTGAAGGGCTGGAACAGGCCGTCCAGCCGCGCGCCTGGCAGGCCCGGTCCGGTATCATGGACGCTGAGACTGACCCCGTCTGACGACTGGCGCGCCTCGATCAGGACGGCGCCGCCGGGGCGGTTGTACTTGACGGCGTTGGCGATCAGGGCGGTCAGCACCTGACGCAGGCGCTCGCGGTCGGCGCGGGCGGCCAGGCCGGCGACGGCCGGCGGCTCGCGCAGGTCGATGCCCGCCGCCTCGGCCATGGGTTTCAGGGCGTCGCAGACCTGACGCGCGACCAGCAGGGGATCGACCCGCTCGACGCTGAGCGCCAGGCGGCCGCCCTCGATGTCTGCGAGGTTCAGCACCTCGTCCACCAGGGTCAGCAGCCGAGCGCCGGCGGCGCGGATCTGCTCCAGCGCCTGATGCTGACGGTGACTGAGCGGGTCCTGGGCTTCGTTCAGCCGCATCAGGTCGGCGAACCCGATGACCGCGTTCAGCGGCGTGCGCAGCTCATGGCTCATGCTGGCCAGGAATTCGGTCTTGGCGCGGTGCGCCGCCTCGACCTGGGCCGCCTGTCCCTCGGCCAGGGTCAGGGCGGTCTGCAGGTCCCGCGCACGCTGCTCGGCGCGGGCCTCCAGCGTGGCGTTGAGACGCCGCAGCGTCCTGGCCTCGCCCTTGGCCCGGATCGCGAGCCTCAATCCCGCCCAGCAGCCCGACAAGGCCAGGGCGACCACCACCAGAACGAGTTGCATCGCACGTCCTCCCGATAAAGGGAGAATGACGCCCATAGATTGCAGTTATGTAAATATACGCGCTAAAGTTGCGCGTCGGCGATCACCCCTCGTCGGCGGGCTCGACCTTGCGGCGGGGCGCGCGACGCTTCGGCGCCGGAGCCTCGTCCGAAGCCGTCTCGTCCGAGGACGGGGTCGTCGGCCGGGTCAGGAAGCCGGGCAAGCCCATGCCGTCGCTGACCTCGCCTTCGGCGGGGGACTCGGCCGGGGCGCGGTCGGCGCGCGGGCGACGCGGGGCGCGGGCGGGACGAGCCTCGGCCTCGGTCTCGACGACGGGCGCGGCGGCCGCTTCTTCCGAACCGGCTTCCGGCACGTACTCCGCTTCGGCCAGGGCGCGGGCTTCGTCCTCGGGCGTGGCCTCGCCGTTCTCGAAGCGGCGGTTGCGTTCCTCGCGGCGACGCTCCCAGCGCTCGCGGCGGGTCTCGCGGCGACCGCCTTCGCGGGTCTCGCCCTCGGCGCGGGGTTCGCGGTCGTCCGTGCGGGGCTCGCGGGGTTCGCGCGGCTCGCGTTCTGGGCGCGGTTCACGATCCCGGTCGCGGTTGTTGTCGCGATCCCGGTTGTAGTCGCGGTCGCGGTCGCGGTTGGCGTCGCGCTCGGCGCGTTCGGCCTGACGGCGGGCCTCGTCGTCGATCTTCTGCTGCTCGGCCTGAGCAGCGGCGATGATGGCGGCGGCCTGGGCGCCCGACTCGTCTTCGAAGTCGATGTCGAAGCCCTGACCGGCCAGTTCGCGCTGGGCGATCTCGCTGACCGGACGCTGCGGCTGCAGGGCGCGCAGGACGCGGAAATAGTGTTCGGCGTGCTGGGTGTAGTTCTCGGCCAGGACGCGATCGCCGGCGGCCGAGGCGTCGCGCGCCAGCTGCATATAGCGCTCATAGACGGTCTGGGCGTTGCCGCGGACCTTGATGTTCTCGGGGCCCTGCGAGTCCCACGACCGGTTCGGATTGGTGGCGTTGGCGTTGTTGCCGCCGCCGCTGCCGGGCTTCCGGTTGCGTCCGCGCTGACGCTTCATGCCCTTGAAATCTCTCATCGGAGCTTACCGTGCTGGTGCGGGCCGCCGTCGGTTAAGGACGGGCAGGACCCAGTTCGTCGTTCCGTTCGGTCGGGGCCAATCCCCGTATCGATGTGCTCGGAAAACTGTTCGTCGCCCTGTGGTCCGCCGGGCCAACCCGGCCCGACCGTCACTGGCCCAGACGCGCTTGAGCGAGCAAACCGGCTCGAAAAGGATGCGTATGAGTGGGAGACAAGAAACGACTTAGCGCGCGATGGCGTCGTTTCCAAGGCTTTTATTGCAGGGCTGCGTCGCCCCCGGTCACGCTTCCGGGAGGGGATCGACGCGCGGGTCCGGGCCGTTGGTGACGACGCGGTCGCGGTCGCCCAGGTCCTTGACCACCTTGACCCCGGTGAAGCCGGCGGCCTCGAACAGGGCCTTGACCGCCGCGCCCTGATCCCAGCCGATCTCGACGGCGAAGACGCCTTCGGGGCGCAGGATGCGGGCGATTTCCGGGGCCAGGTCGCGATAGGGCTGAAGGCCGTCCGGGCCGCCGTCCAGCGCCAGATGCGGGTCGTGCTCGCGCACTTCCGGGTCCAGGCCGGCGATATCGCCGGTCGGGATATAGGGCGGGTTGGACACCACCAGGTCGAAGCTGTCGTCGGCGAAGCCTGAGGCCCATTCGGTGCGAATGAAGGTGCAGCGGCCGTCCAGATCCAGGTTGGCGGCGTTTTCACGCGCCACGGCGATGGCCTCGGTCGAGATGTCGGTACCGACGCCGCGCGCCCCGGCTCGCTCGGCCAGGGTGGCCAGCAGGATGGCGCCCGAGCCGGTGCCCAGGTCGATCATGTCAAAGGCGCGATGCGGCGCAAAGGCGCGGACGATGACGTCCAGCAGGGTCTCGGTGTCCGGGCGCGGGCTGAGCACGTCGGGGGTGACGTTCAGCATGATCTTCCAGAAGCCCTTCTTGCCCAGGATGCGCGACACCGGCTCGCGCTTCACCCGGCGCGCGACCATGGCCTCGAAGGCGGCGAACCTGTCGGCGTCGAGCACGCGATAGGGATCGTTCAGGATGTCGACGCGGCCCACGCCGGTCGACGCCTCCAGCAACAGGCGGGCGTCGATCGACGGGCTGTCGACTCCGGCGGCTTTCAACTGGGCTTGCGCGCCCTTCCAGGCGGAGAGCAGGGTCGGGGCGGCGGGGGCGTTTTCGGACATGACCGCTGATTGGCGCTTGCAGCGGGCGATTTCAAGACGGAACGCAGATGCAGCGTAGCCGTTGAGGGGCGGATGGGGATGCAGAACCTTCTGAAACGGACGCCGCGACGCCCAAAAGGCGGCGCGGTCTGGCGCTATCTGGGCGCGGCGGCGGGCGGACTGGCGGCGGGGGCCACGGCGGCGCACCTGCTCTATACCCAGGGGCACAAGTACGGCGTCGAACTGAGGCCCAAGCGGCCGGAGCCTCTGGCGCCGCGCGACCCCACGCCCGAGGATTTCGACGCCCGTGAACCGGGGCGCGGCCGCCTGGCCCAGCATCCGGTCCACATCCCGCGCAAGGGCTGGACCGACATCGCCTGGCGCACCGGCATGGGCTATTTCGGCGACCGGGTCGGCTTCGTCGCCGGGGGCGTGACCTTCTTCATGCTGCTGGCCCTGTTCCCGACGCTGGGCGCCTTTGTCACCATCTATGGCCTGTTCGCCGATCCGGCCGACGCCTGGAACCAGCTCAGCTTCCTCTACGAGGTTCTGCCGTCGAACGTGGCCCAGTTCCTGGGGGCCGAGATGACCCGGCTGGCGGGCGGATCCACCGGCCAGCTGACCTTCACCCTGGTCTGGACCCTGGCCCTGTCGCTGATGGCGGCCAACGGCGGGGTGAAGACCCTCTTTTACGGCCTGAACCTCGCCTATCATGAGGTCGAGCGGCGCAACATCATCACCTACAACCTGATGTGCATGGGCGTCACCGTCACGGCCCTGCTGGCGGTGCTGCTCAGTTCGGCCCTGGTGGTCGGCGTGCCCCTGGTTCTGTCGCTGTTCGGCCTGGAGGAGGAATGGGCGCATCTGGCGCCTCTGCGCTGGCCCCTGCTCTATCTCGGCTATGTCGCCGCCCTGGCCCTGATCTATCGCATCGGCCCCTGCCGGGCGCGAGCGCGCTGGCGCTGGCTGACGCCGGGAGCCCTGTTCGCAGCAGCGCTGAGCCTGCTGGTCTCCTTCCTGTTCAGCTGGTTCCTGAGCCATTTTGTCCGCACCGATTCCTATGGGCCGCTGGCGGCGGCCATGGGCTTCCTGCTGTGGACCTGGTTCTCGGTGCAGGTGATCCTGATGGGCGCCCGGCTGAACGCCGAGATCGAGCATCAGACGGCGCTGGACACCACCACGGGCCCGCCCCTGCCGCTCGGCGAGCGCGGGGCCGTCATGGCCGATTCCGTCGGCCCGCGCCGAGGCCATCCGGCGGCCCTCGCCTTCACCCTGAAATACGCCGAGGCCCTGGGCGACCGCATGCTGAAGCGGCGGGTGCGGCGTAAGCCGGGCTAATACCGACTGGAAAATATAACAAGGATACATAAGCTTCCCGGATCAGGGGGAGATTCGTATGTTCAAGATGTTAGCCACAGTCACGGCCGCGCTTTGCCTGGCGCTCGCCGCGCCCGCGACAGCCAGCGTCACGCCGACGCCGGAACAGGCCGCCTATATGGCCGCGATGCGTCGGCTGGAGACCGAGATTCAGGGGCAAGGCGGCGATGTCCACCTGAGCGGTCCCAAGGTGACGCTGCGGCTCGGCGAAACCTATCAGTTCTACGACGCGGCCGAGGCGCGCCGCATTCTGGTCGACGCCTGGGGCAATCCGCCGGCCTCGACCGAGGGGGTGCTGGGCATGATCTTCCCCGCCGGCAAGTCCTTCACGGGCGAGACCTGGGGCGCAGTGGTGCGCTATTCGGCGGACGGCTACGTCTCCGACGACGACGCGCGGACCATCGACTACACCGAACTGCTGACGACCATCCAGAACGGCGAGGACGCCGAAAACCGCGAGCGTGAGGCCGCCGGCTATCCGGGCCTCCATCTGGTCGGCTGGGCGCAGGCCCCGTCCTATGACGCGCAGCGACACGCCATGATCTGGGCCAAGGAGATCGCGTTCAACGGCGATCCCGTCCCTGTGCTCAACTATGATGTGCGTGTTCTGGGGCGGCGCGGGGTCGTCAGCCTGAACATCATTTCGATCATGCCGGAACTGCCCGAGGTCAAACAGGCCGCCGAAGGGCTGATGGCCACAGCCGCCTTCGACGAGGGCGCGCGCTACGCCGACTATCAGGCCGGCACGGATCAGAAAGCGGCCTATGGTCTGGCCGGCCTGGTAGCGGGCGGCGCCGCCGTCGCCGTGGCCAAGAAGGCCGGGCTGATCGGCATCCTGCTGCTGATCCTCAAGAAGGGCGGCGTCTTCCTGGTCGCCGGGGCGGCGGGCGCTGTCGGCTGGGTCCGCTCGCGGCTCGGCCTCAAGAAGAAGCCCGCGTCCCGCCCTCTCTACGAGGCGGAGCTCGCCCCGGCCGACGCCGAACCGGCGATCGACGCCCCGTCCGAGGATGCGCCGCCGCACGCCGCGGACGAACGCCCCGCCTGATTAGCCGAACTCGGCTTCCAGATCGGCCAGGCGGGCGGCCTGGTCCTCGGCGATCAGGGCGTTCAGCAGGGGGTCGATGTCGCCTTCCATGATCTGGGGCAGGCTGTGCAGGGTCAGGTTGATGCGGTGATCGCTGACCCGGCCCTGCGGGTAGTTGTAGGTGCGAATGCGCTCGGAGCGGTCGCCCGAGCCGACCTGGGACTTGCGCGTATCGGAACGCGCCAGGTCCTTGGCCTGACGCTGCATGTCATAGAGGCGCACGCGCAGGTTCTTCATCGCCTTGTCGCGGTTGACGTGCTGGGACTTCTCCGAGGACGTCACCATGATGCCGGTGGGCAGGTGGGTGATGCGCACGGCGGAATCGGTCGTGTTGACGTGCTGGCCGCCGCTGCCCGACGAGCGATAGGTGTCGATGCGGATGTCCTTGTCGTGGATCTCGATCTCGACGTCCTCGACCTCGGGCAGGACGGCGACCGTCGCCGCCGAGGTGTGGATGCGGCCTTGCGACTCGGTCGCCGGGACGCGCTGCACCCGGTGGACGCCGCTCTCGAACTTCAGCCGGCCGAACACGCCCTCGCCGGTGACGGTGGCGATGATTTCCTTGTAGCCGCCCGCATCGCCCTCGGTCAGGCTGTCGATCTCGACCCGCCAGCCGCGCGTGGAGGCGTAGCGCGAATACATGCGGAACAGGTCGCCGGCGAAGATGGCCGCCTCGTCGCCGCCGGTGCCGGCGCGCACTTCCAGCACGGCCGAGGCGTTTTCGTCGGCGTCGCGGGGCGCCAGCAGCAAGGCGACCTCGCGTTCCAGCTCCGGCAGGCGCGCGTTCAGGGCGTCCAGTTCGTCGGCGGCCATGGCGGCCATTTCCGGGTCCGAGGCCATGGCCTGCAGGTCCTCGACCTCGGCGCGGGCGCGGGCCAGGGTCTGTACGGCGTCGGCCACCGGCTTCAGCTCGGCGTACTCTTTGGACAGGCGCACGATCTCGGCGCCGTCCGAGGCCGCGCTCATGCGCGCCTCCACCTGGTGGAAGCGGTCGAGCACCTGATCGAGCCGGGCCTGGGGCAGTCGCAAGGGAGCGTCCTTTGAAGGGAAATTCGAGCGCGGAGCCTTACCCGCCGGACCGCCCCCTGTCGATGAAAAGGCCGGAACACGCGCAGATGGAGCGATTGTGAACAGCCGTCACAAGCCCGTCAGGCCGGTTCCTTCGCCGCTGCAAACCCCCTAGCTGCACCGGGGCTGAAACAGGAATGGAGACAGGCATGTTCGACGGAAACGCGGATGCGACCGTAGGCGCGGACGACAATGTGGCGCGGCTGTGCGCCCTTTACGACGGCTTGCTGGAGCAATCGGATGCGACGATTTCCGCCGAGGCCGAAACTGAACTGAAGGCCCTGGCCAAGATTTTCGATCTGGACGCCGAACGGCCCGCGGCCGAGCTGTGGCCCGCCGTGCGCGCCGTCCTGGTGCGTCAGGCGCCGGCGGAGACGCCGGCCGCCGCGCCCGAGGCGGTCGGCCCCCTGACCATCCTGCTGGTGGAGGATGACGCGGAGGCGGCCGCCGCCCTGACCGAGGCCCTGGACGCCGCCGGCCATCGCATCGTCGGCCCCTTCCACAGCGCCGAGGCGGCCGAAGCGGCCACCGCGCTGCACGCCATCGACCTGGCTCTTCTGGACATCAACCTGTCGGGCGAGGCGACCGGGGCCGATCTGGCCCGCAGCCTGAAGGCGCGCTGGGGCGTGCCGGTCATCTTTCTGTCGGGCGACGTCAGCGCCGCCGCCGCCAACGCCGAACTGGCCGCCGCCATGGTCATCAAGCCCTACACCGGGCGCGACGTGCTGGACGCCATCGCGCGGCTGGACCTCGTCGCCTGATCTGTCACAGACGCGGCAACCAAAAGCGGTTGGGGACCATTGCCAAGTCGGACGCGCGATGCGCCTGATGCGGCCAGGGGGCTGAATGGACACCTTTTTCCTGTTTCTGCTGGTGGGCGTTCTGGCCCAGGCGGTCGATGGCGCCCTGGGCATGGCCTATGGGGTCATTTCATCCTCGGTCCTGCTGGCCCTGGGCGTGCCGCCGGCCATGGCCTCGGCCAGCGTCCACGCGGCGGAGGTCTTCACCACCGCCGCCTCGGCGGGCAGCCACGCCTGGCACAGGAATGTGGAGTGGCGGCTGTTCCTGCCCCTGGCCGTCGCGGGCGTGATCGGCGGTATGCTGGGCGCCTATGTCCTGACCGGCATCGACAGCCATCTGATCAAGCCCTTTGTTGTCGGCTACCTGGCCCTGATCGGCATATGGATTCTGTGGCGCGCCGGCCATGACGTGAAGCCGCGCCGCCTGCCGGCCTGGATCACCGCCCCCATCGGCGTGGTCGGCGGCTTCCTCGACGCCATCGGCGGCGGCGGCTGGGGGCCGACGGTCTCCTCCGCCATGGTCGGCGCCGGGCACGACCCCCGCAAGGCCATCGGCACGGTCAACACCGCCGAGTTCTTTCTGACCGTGGCCATCTCGGCCACCTTCGTCTGGGCCCTGGTGACCGGCCATTGGCAAGAGGCGGGCGCCCTTGAGAACCACGCCGCCGCCGTGGGCGGACTGGTGGTCGGCGGCCTGATCGCCGCCCCCTTTGCGGGACTGATCGTCAAGAAGGTGCCGCGCAAGGCGCTGACCTATGCGGTCGGCGGCCTGCTGATCACCCTCGCCGCCTTCCAGGGCGCGCAGTTGGCCGGACTGGTCGGCCGATAGAAAAAGGGCGGGACCGGCGCTGGGCCCGTCCCGCCCCATAAGGCGTCAGCGTCGGATCAGCGCGCAGTGTGGGCGCGGAAGCGTTCGATGAAGGCCTTGATGTTCTCGCGAATGGCGTACTCGTTCGCCAGACGCAGGCGCTCCGTGCCGACGAGAGCCTCGCCCATCTTGGCGGTGCCCGTGGCGGCGATGGTGTCGTCGAAGACGACCCGACCCGAGGCGTCCGTCACCGAATAACGAACGCGGCTGGTCACCGACATGTCGAGGCCGGCGAAGGGCTGCTTCAGCTCCAGCATGGCGGCCGTCAACGACAGCGGGGCGGCCTCGGTCGCGCCCAGGTAGCCGGTGGCCTTGAGCGAGTTTTCCAGGGCCAGACGGAAGTCGCCGCTGGCGACCTCGGACATCAGCAGGGGATTGGTGTCCGTGCCGCCCGACACGTTGACGATCTTGACCGCCTGATAGCCGACGTCGCCGGGCTTGGCGGCGGCGACGGTCGAGGGCAGGACCGTCATGGCGTCAGGGCGGGCGGCCGAGGCGCAGGCGCCCAGCGACAGCAGGCCAAGAGAGACGGCGACGATGGCTGCGCGACGCATCATGACGGCGCGGCTCACGGTTGAGCCTGCGACGCGGCGGCGACGGGCTTGGCTGCGCCCACAGGCTCAAGCGTCACCACCAGCGGGTTGGGGGTCAGATCGTTCATGGCGCCCGAGGTGGCGTCCACCACGCCGCCGACCACGCCGCCGAAGATCAGGTTGCCGGCCATGCCGGTCGCGCCGCCGCCCGAGACGCCGCTGGCGATCTGATGTTCCTGGGTCACATAGCCGTCGCGCGAGATCGTCACCTTGAAGGCGTCCTTGCGCGGCATGCGGAAGGTGCAGGGCGTGGCGTCGCACTGGAAACCGTTGGAGGTCGCCGCGCGGGCGCCGGGCGGGCTGCTTTCAACAGTAAATTGCTGGGTCGTGCCGCGCGTGATCGTGGCGCAGGCCGGCAGGCTGAGGCTCAGACCGGCGAGCGTCAGGGCTTGCACGGCGAAGCGTGCATGGCGTTTGGAAATCATGATGATCCCTGGAAGGATACGGTCACGCCCCCCCGGCGGACCTGATTTCAGGTTCGCATCACGATGTTCGCTCGTCAATCACAAAGGCGTGACTCAAACAACAAGGTTCGACGTCAGTCAGGCCGGAACGGTGGCCTTGAAGCTGGGACGCTGCTCCAGCGCGGCCTGGAGCGCGACCAGGTTGGGCCGACCGGTCTCCCAGTCGTAGTCGGGGTGGCGGAAGCTGATCCAGCTGACGGCGATTCCGGCGCTGAGCACGCCCATGTCGACATCCCCGGCGTCTGGCGCGGCGGCTTCCAGGGCGTCCAGCGCCCGGCCCATGTTGAAGGTCCAGCGCGACATCCACGACGGCGACCGTTCCTGCTCGGGACGGCGTTTCTCGAGCACCAGCTTGACGCCCATCTCCAGCGTGGCGTTGGCCAGGGTCTCCAGACGCTTGACGCGCAGCCACTCGGCGCCCCCAGCGGGCAACAGGCGCGGGCCGGAGCCGAGGGCGTCGAGGTATTGGCAGATGACCGGGCTGTCGGTCAGCGGCAGGCCGTCCTCGGCGATCAGGGTCGGCACCTGCACCACCGGATTGGTCGCCAGCAGTTCCGGCGCATTGGCGTAGGGATCGACCGCGATCTCCTCGATGCGCTCGGACAGCCCCTTCTCATGAGCGACGATGCGGACCTTGCGGGCGAAGGGCGACGGGGTGGTGATGTAGAGCTTCATGATCTCAGCGCCGTTCAATGGTCACGCCCTCGGGCGCAGTCAGGGTGTCCAGTCGAGCTTGCGCCGCCACATCATTCAGGGCGTGCGCGCGCATGAAATCGACCGTCGTGGCGGCCATCAGCTCGAAGTCGGCGGCGTCGGCGTTGCCGACGAAGCTGTGGTCGGCGCCCGCAAAGGTCATCAGCATCTTGTCGCCGGCAGGACTGGTGTCGAAAGCCGCTCGGTGATCGCGGGGCTCGGTGACAAAGCCCGGCACCAGATCGGCGTCGCCCGTGACGATCAGCACCGGCGTAGAGACTGTGGCGTAGGTCGAGGGATTGACCAGACCTGGCACGACGCCCGGCGTGGAGATAGCGATCACCGCCTTCACCGCCGGGTCGCCCAACGGTCCCGCGACGCTGACGGCGCCCGCCGCCATGAGCGAATTGAACGAGCCGAAGGAGTGGCCGCCCGCGATCATGGGCTTGCCGGGATGGCTGGCCTGGGCATAGCCGCGCACCACCGCCAGATCGACGATCCGGGTCATGACAAAGCTGCGCTGGTCGCCCTCGGCGTGACGGGGGTGCTGCAAGGAGTCCGTGTGCAGCGGCGCGATGACGGTGAAGCCGTGGTCGGTCCAGTATTTGATGATGCGGTGATAGCGCGCCGGATCGCTGTTCCAGCCGTGACTGAAGACGATCACCGCCTGCTCGTCCGCCGCCGGCCAGACGCTGATATCGATGGTGCGGCCGTCGGGCGCGGGCAGTTCGACATGGGTTGCGGGCGTGGCGGTCGTGGCGGTCGCAACTGCCTGCGTCTGCGCTAGGACCGGGCTCGTTGCGACGCTCCCGAGCGAAAGAGCGAAAACGGACGCAAGCGCGACGCGACGGATCATGACGTTACCCCAACCACTGATCCGGCCTGACTAGCGCAGCCTTTGGGAGCGGAACAGGGCCTATTCCGCCGCCTTGCGCGCGGCGTCCAGTTCGGCGGCCTTGGCTTCGACCAGTTCGACGATGTGGTCGATCATGCCGTCATTGGCCTGTTTGCCGGCGATCTTGCCGTTCAGATAGACCATGCCCGCGCCCTTGCCGCCGCCGGTGAAGCCGACGTCGGTATAGAGGGCCTCGCCCGGTCCGTTGACGACGCAGCCGATGATCGACAGCGACATGGCCGTCGAGACATGGGCCAGCTTCTCTTCCAGGATGGCCACCGTCTCGATGACGTTGAAACCCTGACGCGCGCACGACGGGCAGGCGATGATGTTCACCCCCCGGTGGCGCAGCCCCAGGGATTTCAGGATGTCGAAGCCGACCTTGATCTCTTCCACCGGGTCGGCGGCCAGGGAGACGCGAATGGTGTCCCCGATGCCGGCCCACAGCATGTTCCCCATGCCGATGGCCGACTTGATGGTGCCGGTGCGCAAGGGTCCGGCCTCGGTCACGCCCAGGTGCAACGGGCAGTCGATGGCCTCGGCCAGCTGCTGATAGGCGGCCACCGTCAGGAAGGGGTCGGACGCCTTCACCGAGATCTTGAACTCATGGAAGTCCAGGTCCTGCAGGATGCGGGCGTGGTTCAGCGCGCTCTCGACCATGGCGTCCGGGCAGGGCTCGCCGTATTTTTCCAGCAGCTCCTTTTCCAGCGAGCCGGCGTTGACGCCGATGCGCATGGAGCAACCGTGGTCGCGGGCGGCCTGAACCACCTCCTTGACCCGGTCGATGGAGCCGATGTTGCCCGGGTTGATGCGCAGGCAGGCGGCGCCCGCCTGAGCGGCCTCGATGCCGCGTTTGTAGTGGAAGTGGATGTCGGCCACGAGCGGCACGCGAGCCTCGCGCGCGATGGTCCTGAAGGCCGCCGTGGACTCCTCGTCGGGGCAGGAGACGCGGACGATGTCGGCCCCGGCCTCTTCCAGCTGGCGGATCTGCTCCAGCGTCGCCGCCGCGTCGGTCGTCGGCGTATTGGTCATCGACTGGACGCTGATCGGGGCGTCGCCGCCGACGGGGACGGAACCGACCATGATCTGGCGGCTCTTGCGGCGCTCGATGTGGCGCCAGGGACGGATGTGGCCGAGTTCGGAACTGCTCATGTCGCGCGGAACATAGGCGAGGAACGACGGCAAAACCACGACATCAGCCGCGGTCCGCGACGATTCATCTCGCGGGCGGCGGCGTAACCGGCGCCGGGGCCGTGGGCGCGGGCGCAGCCGCGAGAGCGGCGGCGGCTTGCGCGGCGCGGGCGCGGGTCTGGGCTTCAGCAGCGGCGGCGGCGCGGGCCTCGGACTGACGCGCATCGGCCTGGGCGCGGCTGTTCAACTGCCCCAGAGGCGACTGGGCCGCCGGCAGGGCGCCGCCGTGTTCGCCGTTCAGATAGACGTCGAAGGCCGTCGGGTCCGACACGTCCACCGTGGCCGAGACGTTCGGCGGGGCGCGCCAGGCCTCGCCCGCCGCCAGCTGACGCGCGAACAGGATGCGGCCGTCGCTCTGGCGGACGACCAGGCTGGCGGGCTTCCTGGCCTGAAGAATGACCTGCGAGGTCGTGGCCGAAGCGCCGAAAACGGCGCCGCGCGGGTTGAAGGCCGCCTGAACCGGCGGCGCGGGCGCGACCACGGCGTTGGGATCGTCAGGGTCGATCCCCGTGAGCTGCGCCTCAAGCCCAGGGGTGATGTATAGCGCCGGGGTGGTCTGGTCCGGCGGGGCGGCGCGCGGCGCGCCCAGATAGAGGGCGCGGTCCGCCTCGGCGTCGGCCTCCCTGGCCCAGTCCTTGGGCACGGCGACCAGATCGGAGGGGTGCGGCGGCTCGATGCGGACCACGCGCTGGAAGACGTTCCAGCCGACCACGGCCACGATCAGCACGCCCAGGGCGGCCAGAACCTTGGGCGAGGTGCGGCGCATCTGTTGCAGCGCGGCGCCGGTCGGGGCCTGAAGCGGCACCGCGGCCTCGGGGAACTCGCGCTTGAAACGCTCGACCGCCGTCAGTTCGTCCAGACCAAGCGCGCCCGCATAGGCGCGGACATAGCCCATGGAGAAGATGCGCGACGGCAGGACCGAAAACTCGTTCTGCTCCAGCGCCGTCAGATAGCGCGGATGCACCCGCGTCATGGTCGACAGCTGGGCCATGGAGCGGCCCGAGGCGAGACGGGCCGCGCGCAGGGCCTCGCCCAGCGTCTCGGCGTCCTCGAGGGACGGCGCGTCTTGCCGATCCTGATCCATGCGGGGTTCCGTTGGCGGACGCGGAGGCGCCCTCCCCTCCGCTTAGACGAGCCGCTTGATGCGGGCAACGCGGGAAAGCGGCCCCGCTTCAGTCTGTGGCTCAGACGATGACGTTGAGCTTGCGCGCCAGGGACTCGATCTCGCCGCGTACCGATCCGGCCGAGGAGCCGAGCAAAACGTTCATGCCGCGACGGGCGGCGGGCAGGTCGGCTGACAGGATCATGCGCTTGACCGGCCCCACCCCGCCCGCCGGGGCGGACAGACGGGTGTAGCCCAGGGTGATCAGGGCGAAGGCTTCCAGCGGACGACCGGCCAGCTCGCCGCAGACCGAGACCGGCGTGGCGCTGTCGGCGCACTTCTGCTGGATTTCGGCCAGGGCGCGCAGGGCCGGGGGCGACAGGGGATCATAGCGGTCCGAGACCAGAGGATTAGTCCGGTCGGCGGCGAACATGTACTGCAACAGGTCGTTGGTGCCGATCGAGACGAAGTCGGTCAGCGGCAGCAGGGCGTCCAGGTGCCACAACAGGCTGGGGCATTCGACCATGGCCCCGACGCGCAGCAGGGACGGCAGGGGCCGCCCGCGACGCCGCGCCCAGTCGCACTCGACATCGACCAGCTCGCGCGCAGCGCGAAACTCGTCCACCGTGGCGATCATGGGGAACATGACGCGCAGTTCGCGCCCGGCGGCGGCGGCCAGAAGGGCGCGCACCTGCATCCGCAGCAGGGCCGGACGGTCCAGCCCCAGACGAATGGCGCGACGGCCCAGGGCCGGGTTCTCTTCCCGCTCATTGTCGAGATAGGGCAGGACCTTGTCGCCGCCGATGTCGAGGGTGCGGAAGGTGACAGGGCGGTCGCCCGCCGCGTCCAGCACCAGCTTGTAGAGCGCCGTCTGGGCGTCCAGACGCGGCAGCTCATCCGAGACCATGAACTGGAACTCGGTGCGGAACAGGCCGATGCCCTCGGCCCCCGTCGCGTCCAGGTTCTCCAGATCCACGGCCAGACCGGCGTTGGTCAGGACGGTGATGCGCGTGCCGTCCCTGGTGACGGCGGGGGTGTCGCGCAGCAGGTCGAACTCGGCCCGGCGCTGGGCGCGCACGGCCATGCGGGTCTGGACCGCCGCCAGCATGTCGGGGCGGGGGCGCAGGTAGGCCTCGCCCGTCTCGCCGTCGACGATGACCTGATCGCCCTCGGACAGGCGGTCGCGCAGGCCTTGCAGGCGACCGACGCAGGGGATTTGCAGGGCGCGGGCCACGATGGCGGCGTGGCTGGCGGCCGAGCCTTCTTCCAGCAAGAGGCCGCGCAGCTTGTGGCGCGGATATTCCAGCAGGTCGGCGGGGCCAAGGTTTCTGGCCACCAGAATGGCGTCGTCCGGCAGGTCGCGGTGGCCGGGGTTGTCGCCCGCCAGCACCCGCAGCAGACGGTTGGCCAGGTCCTCGAAGTCGTGCAGGCGTTCGCGGATATAGGGGTCGCGGGCCTTGGCGAAGCGGGCGCGGTGTTCGTTGCGGACGCGGTCGACGGCGGCCTCGGCGGTCAGGCCGGAGCGCACGGCCTCTTCCAGCGAGCGGTTCCAGCCCCGGTCGTCGGCGAACATGCGATAGGTTTCCAGCACCTCGAACGAGGTGCCGCCCAGCTTGGTCTGGCCACCTTCCAGCATGACGTCGATGCCGGCCTTGAGCGCCGACAGGGCTTCGGCCAGGCGCTTTTCCTCGGCGGTCGGATCGTCGGACAGCAGCTGTTCCGGCGCCAGGGGGGCCTCGTGCTGGACCACGACGCCGTAGGCCAGGCCTTCGGCGAACTTCTGGCCCTTCAGCCGTTCGGGGCGATGGGGGGCCACCTCGACGTCGCGCAGTTCGTCCTGGGCCAGCAGCTCGCCCGAGGCGACCGTCTCGGCCAGGACCATGGCGATGGTCTGGATGTCCTCGACCTCTTCCTCGTCATAGCGACGGGCGGCGCGGTTCTGGACGACCAGGACGCCGATGGCCCGACCGCCGCGCAGCAGGGGCGCGCCGAGGAAGGCGTGGAAGGGATCTTCGCCGGTTTCCGGGCGATAGGAGAAGCTGGGGTGGGACGGGGCGTCCGACAGGCTGATCGGCTGGGCCAGACGGGCCACCTCGCCGACCAGGCCTTCGCCAGGGCGAAGGCGGGTGTTGTGGACAGCCTCAGGGTTCAGGCCCTGGGTGGCGAACAACTCCAGCTCGCCCGAGGCGCGGCGCAGATAGATGGAGCAGACCTCGGCGACCATGGACTGGGCGATGGTGCGCACCACCATGTCCAGCCGGTCCTGCGCCGGGCCGCCGCCGGCCATGGCTTCGCGGATCTGGCGCAGGAGGTTGCGAGGCCCCCTCGTCGTCAATCCGCCCTTCACCATGTCGCCTCCCGCCTGGCCGCCCGTCGATCAGCCCACTGACCAGATAGGGCGGCCCTCGTGTTCATTCTATAACGCGTCGAGCCCGTAGGCCGAATGCAGCGCCCGCACGGCCAGTTCGGAATAGGCGTCCTCGATCAGCACGCTGATCTTGATCTCGGAGGTCGAGATGGCCTGGAACTTGACCCCCTTGTCGGCCAGGGCGCGGAACATGGTCTGTGCCACGCCGGCGTGGCTTCGCATCCCCACGCCGATGACAGAGATCTTGGCCACGTCGGCGTCGATGCGCAGTTCCTCGAAACCGAGTTCCGCCTTGGCGGCGGTCATCATCTCGGCGGCGCGCTGGGCGTCGCGGCGCCCCGTGGTGAAGGTCAGGTTCACCGCGCCCTCGGTGCGGGCCTGGCTCTGCACGATCATGTCGACATTGACGTTGGCCTCGGCCAGACGCGTGAAGACGTCGGCGGGGGCGTCGGTGCGGTCCGCCAGACCCAGCAGCGTGATCCGGGCTTCGTCCCGGCTCATGGTCACGCCGGAAACGATGCGCTTTTCCACGATCTCATCCTCATCACAAATCAGGGTGCCGGCGTTTTCCGGCAGATTTCCATGCTCATCCGGCTCGATGAAGCTGGACAGGACCCGAACCGGGACCTGCTTGGCCATGGCCAGTTCGACCGAGCGGGTCTGCAGCACCTTGGCCCCAAGCGAGGCCATTTCCAGCATCTCCTCGTAGGAGACCTTTTCCAGGCGCCGCGCGCGGCTCTCGATGCGGGGGTCGGTCGTATAGACGCCGTCCACGTCGGTGTAGATGTCGCAAGGGGCGCCGAGCGCCGCCGCCACGGCCACCGCAGACGTGTCGGAGCCGCCGCGTCCCAGGGTGGTGATGCGGCCGTCGCGGGTCACGCCCTGGAAGCCGGGGACAATGGCGATCTGGCCGCTGTCGACGGCGGCGCCGAGGACATCGCCCGGCACGTCCTCGATGCGGGCGCGGCCATGGGCGTCGTCGGTGATGATCGGGATCTGCCAGCCCATCCAGCTGCGTGCGTTCAGGCCCATGTTGCGCAACGTCAGCGCCAGAAGGCCCGATGTCACCTGCTCGCCCGAGGCGACCACCACGTCATATTCGTCGTCAGACAGGGGCAGGCCGGCGGCGGCGGGACCCGCGCCGTCGGTCCAGGCCACCAGCTCATTGGTCTTGCCGGCCATGGCGGACACCACCACGGCGATCGATTTGCCCTTGGCGGCCTCGGCGGCGATAATTCGCGCCGCACGACGAATACGCTCGAGGTCTCCCATGGAGGTCCCCCCGAACTTCATCACCAGTCGTGTCGTTTCGGGCCGCGTCATCGTGCCGTTTCGTCCCCTGCTTGCATGGGCGGCCAAGGCGGTTCATGCCTGCGACCATGTCCGCTTCTAACGACAGCCTTGAGCCGCGCAAACCCCAAAGCGAAGAGGGTTTTTCACCCTTTGCAACCGATCGTGCCGAGGGGCCCAGCATCGATCCTGCCGATGTGGCCCGTTTCTCGGCCCAGGCGGCGGAGTGGTGGGACCCGAAAGGGCCGTTCGCGCCCCTGCACCGCTTCAATCCGGCGCGGCTGAAATTCGTCCGCGACCGCGCCGCCGAACACTTTGGCCGCGACGTTCGGACGCGCGCGCCCTTCGCCGGTCTCAGCCTGATCGACATCGGCTGCGGCGGCGGGCTGATCGCCGAGCCGATGCGGCGCATGGGCTTTGAAGTCACGGCCTTGGACGCCTCGTCTGAGAACATCGGCACGGCCCGCGCCCACGCCGAACAGGTCGGCCTCGACATCACCTATCGCGCCGCCACCGTCGAACAGATGGTGGAAGCGAATGCGGGTCCCTTCGACGTGGTCCTGACCATGGAGGTGATCGAGCATGTCGCCGATCCCGAAGCCTTCGTCCGCGCCTGCTCGAAACTGATCAAGCCGGGCGGGATGATGATCGTCGCCACCCTGAACCGCACGCTGAAGGGCCTGCTGCTGGGCAAGGTCGCCGCCGAATATGTGCTGCGCTGGGTCCCCGCCGGCACCCACGACTGGCGCCAGTTCCTCAAGCCCGAGGAGCTGCGCGCCATGCTGGACGGCGAGCCCCTGACCGTCACCGGCCCCTATGGGCTGGCCTATGACCCGCTCAACGACCGCTGGAGCGAGGGCGATGATGTGGGCATCAACTATATGATGATGGCGACGCGGGAGGCCTGAGCCCCTCACCTAGTGCTGGGTCTCGCGCAGCAGAGACAGGTCGTAGCCCAGGGCTTGCACCCGGTTGCGCAGGGCCTGACGGGTTTCGGCTGCGGGACGCGCTTCGCGGCTGAGGACCCACAGGTAGCGGCCCGAGGGTTCGCCGACGATGGACCAGCTATAGTCGTCGGCGTGGTCCAGCACCCAGTAGTCGCCGACGTAGAAGGGGCCGAAGAAGGACACCTTCAGCTTGGCCCCCTGGCTGTCGGCGACGATCTTGGCCTTGCCGTCCGATTGTTTTTCAGGGCCGTCGACGGCGCCTTCGCGGCAGGTGTTGAGCACCCGGATCAGGCCGTCGTCGCGCAGGCTGTAGTCGGCGGTCACCGCCTCGCAGCCCTTCTGGAACCAGGCTTCGTAGCGGGCCTGCTCATACCAGCGGCCCAGGTAGCGATCGAGATCCACCGGCTTGGCCGGTTGCGGCACGGCGGCGTTGCCGACCGGCCCGCGTTGCAGGGTGGCGCAGGCGCCGAGGGCGACCGCGACGCCGGCCAGCAGGACGAGGGGAAGCGTGCGTTTGAAGGTCATGGGGTGCGAAAGACCTGAACCCCGGCATAGGTTCCCATCAGAGACTGCGGATCATGTAGCGGGCGTCGTCGCCATAGCTGGCCAATTTTTCGGCCATGCCGGGCGGGGTCTGGACGACGAAGCCGTGGCGCTCCCAGAAGGCGGTCGCCGCGTTGACGGCCACCAGGGCGATCTCGGGCCAGCCCGCCGCCTTCGCCTGTTCGGCCAGACGCTCGACGATGGGCCGGGTATGGCCGCCGCCGCGCGTGTCGGGGTGGACGGCCAGATCATGCAGATAGATGACCTCGGCGTCGGCCGGGACGGCGCCGATCAGGCTGTCTAGCGGCGGGGCGCTGTTGCGTCGCCAGGGATAGGCCATCAGATAACCCATGACGGTTCCGGCCGGATCGGACAGGACGAAGCAGCCCTCGGGGGCCAGTGCCTGTCGCTCGGCGAAGCACTCGCGCGCCTCGAAATGGTCGGGGAAGGACAGGCGGGCGACCGCGACGACGCCGTCGATGTCCTCGGGCGTCATGGGCCGCCAGGTCAGCTGGGACAGCGGGCGTTCAGTTCCGCCTTGTTGAAGGTCCATTCCGCACTCCGGGTCTCATCGTCATCCGCCCCTTCGATGCGGGCGGTCAGCACATCCCCCTCGCGCTGATAGAGGATGCGGTGCGGAAAGTCGTTGGCGGGGTTGGCGAAAACAACCCGCTGCGGCCCGCTTTCGATCAGGCGGAAGGGGACGGCGGCCGCGCCTTCGGGCCGGGCGAAGTAGGCCAGGCCGCCCTCAGCGGCGGGACCGATATGGGCGCTCTCGAAGCCGCTGCGGCCATTGCGCACGGTGACGGCGTGGCCGACGACGAGGCCCAGGCGCGGGTCGGTCCAGGTCTCCGACGCCTCACGCCCGCCGGAGCAGTCCAGCCAGTAGCCGGCCAGCCAGGACAGGTCGGGCGCGGGCGTCTGCATCAGGGCGGCGGCCATCAGGGTGGTCAGCAGCATCAAGGTCTCCCTCCTTGGTTCGGCAGGGAGCCTAGATCAGTCCGCCCCGTCCCGCTTGTAGGATTGCGACGCCAGCTGACGCGCCAGCTCGGCCTGATCGCGCGCCCATTCGGTGGCGGTGCAGCCGAGGAAGCGGCGGAAGTCGCGGGCCATCTGCGGCTGATCGAAATAGCCCGCCGCCAGGCCCGCCTCCAGCCAGGAGACGGCGTCGGCGTCCTGGCCCGCGGCATGATCGAAGACGCGGCGGAAGCGGAAGATGGAGCGCAGGGTGCGCGGAGCAACGCCGACCCGGTCGCGGAAGCGGCGTTGCAGGGCGCGGCGGTCGGCGGGCGACAATGAGGGCGCCTCGGCCTCGCGCTCGGCGGCGGCGACCTCGGCGCGGACGGCCGGGTCGATGCGCCAGGCGCCGGCGCGGCGCTGCCCCTCCAGCCAGTCGGTCAGGGCCCCCACCTGTCGCGCCGGATCGCCGGTCGGGGCCGTAAACCCCGCCAGCCGCGCCACCAGATCAAGGCGCCGGTCCGCAGCCTCGATCAGCGGCAGCCCGAGAAAGTCGCGCGCCCCGTCGGGCTCGAACCGCACGGCCACGATCTCGACCGGACCGACGGGGCGGATGGCCATGGGCCGGGTCATCTGGCCGGCGAAGATGACCGGCGGCTGAGGCCGGAAGACGCCGTCCTCGCCCTCCTCCTCGTAGGGGGCGGCCAGGTCGATCACCAGTTCGGGGCAGCCGTCGGGGGCGATGCGCTGCACCGCGCCGGAGGGGTCGGGCGCGGCATAGGTCCAGAAGGTGCGGACGAAGGGGCGCAAGGCCGGCGGCGGCGCGAACTCTTCGTATCTCTCCCCCTCGCCCCCCACTTCACTTGGCATGTGCTCAGTTGGCCTTCTTGGGGTCGGGCGGCAGGCTGGGCAGGGGGGCGCAGGGCACGCCGTCGTCCTTCAGCTTCTTGACGTCGGCGGGGGTGGCCTCGCCGTAGATTTCGCGTTTCTCGGAG
The DNA here is from genome assembly GCA_029203145.1 of Candidatus Brevundimonas phytovorans. Taxonomy (NCBI): domain Bacteria; kingdom Pseudomonadati; phylum Pseudomonadota; class Alphaproteobacteria; order Caulobacterales; family Caulobacteraceae; genus Brevundimonas; species Candidatus Brevundimonas phytovorans. The sequence goes on along the minus strand of CP119309.1, from coordinate 72,514 downwards.
CGGCCTTCGTGGATGTCGCGGGCCTCGCGGGCGAAGGCGTCGCCGACGTAGTCGAAATTCTGCTCGACGTGATCGCGCACCTCGCGCGCCGCCTGCATCATCATGTCTCGCATCTGCTTCGCAGCGTCAGACGAAGGGGCGGCCTTCTTCGTGCCGGAGACGGCGGGGGCCATCACCTGTTTGCGGATGGCGGTCGAGGCGCAGAAGGGGCATTCGACCAGACCGCGCGCGGCCTGATCGTCATAGTCGTTCGAAGAGGCGAACCAGGCCTCGAAGCCGTGGTCGTGGTCGCAGGACAGGGCGTAGCGGATCATTGCGGCCCGATCACTGAGGCCAGTCGAAATCGCGGTCGTGCTTCAGCGAAGGCACGGCCTGTCGGGCGCGCTGAACGGCGCTCAGATCCAGCGCAGCGTGCAGAACGCAAGGTTCGTCGTGGTCGGCCTTGGCGATCACCTCGCCCCACGGACCGACGACCAGGGAGCGGCCCCAGGTCTGGCGACCGTCTTCGTGCGCGCCGCCCTGGGCCGGGGCCAGGACGAAGGCGCCGGTCTCGATGGCGCGGGCGCGCAGCAGGGTCTCCCAGTGGGCCTCGCCGGTCGGGCGAGTGAAGGCGGCGGGGACGGCGATCATCGAGGCCCCGGCCTTGGCCAGGGCGCGATAGAGCTGGGGGAAGCGCACGTCGTAGCAGATGCTGAGGCCCAGCCGGCCCCAGGGGGTTTCAGCCACCGTCGCGCCGACGCCGGGACGGACCGAGGCGCTCTCGCGATAGGTCTCGCCGTTGGGCAGATCCACGTCGAAGACGTGCAGCTTGTCATAGCGGGCGACCACCGCCCCGGTCGGATCGACCAGCAGAGAACGGTTGGCGGCGCGGTCGTCGCCGGGGACGTTCGCGCGCACGAGGACCGAGCCGATCAGCAGCCAGACGCCCAGTTCATTGGCCAGGGCGCGGAGGCCGAGAACGGCCACGTCGGCCTCCTCGCTCGACAGGGCGGCGTCGCGCAGACCCCGGCGCTGTTCGAGGAAGTTCGTCCCCTCCGGCGTCAGGATCAGTGTCGCCCCGCCCGCCGCGGCTTCACGGATCAGCGGCTCGACATGGGCCAACCCCGCAGCCGCCGTCGCCGGGGTCCGCGTCTGGATCAGCGCCACATCGAGCCGCTCGCTCATCAGGCCGCCAGCAGAGGGTCGAGACCGCCGCGGGCGTCGAGCGCGTGGATGTCATCCGAGCCGCCGACATGTTTGTCGCCGACGAAGATCTGCGGGAAGGTGGACTTGCCGCCCGACCGCGCGACCATCTCGGCCTTCTTTTCCGGGTCGTTCGAGGCGACGATCTCGGTGAATTCCACGCCCTTGCGCTTCAACAGCCCCATGGCCGCGACGCAGTAGGGGCAACCGGGTTTGGTGTAGATGACGACTTCGGCCAACTCAGAGTCTCCATTACTCAGATCAACCCCCTACTTAGGCGGTTCGCGCGCAGTTCGCACCCTCGCGATGACCGCCAGATCCACCGCGCGCGCTCCGGCGGACAAAAGGACGCGGGCGCAGGCCTCGGCGGTGGCCCCCGTGGTCAGCACATCGTCGACCAGAAGGATGCGCCGCCCCTTGATCCGGCGACGCCCGGCCGCAGTGACGGCGAAGGCCTTTTCCACGTTCAGACGCCGTCCGCGCGCCGACTTGCCGCCCTGGCTGTCGGTCGGGGTTGAGCGGATCAGGGCGTCGGGCAGGTAGTCGAGCCCGGCGGTGCGGGCCAGGGGCCGGGCGATCTCGGCGGCCTGATTGAAGCGTCGGGCCAGCAGGCGAGAGCGGTGCAGGGGCACGGGGACCACGGCGTCGGCCTCGGCCACCACATCGGCGCCCGACCGGGCGATCCAGCGGGCGAACAGGGGAGCGAACTGCTGCTGGTCGCCGTGCTTGAACTTGAGGATCAGACCGCGCGAGGCCTCGTCATAGACACAGGCGGCGCGGGCGCGGGCGAAGGCGTAGGGCTGGACCTGACAGGCCAGGCAGCGGTCAGAGGCGAAGTCGCCGCCGTCATATTCAAAGGCCGCGCCGCAGCCGTCGCAGACGGGGGCCTCCAAGAAGACCACCCGGCTCCAGGCGTCGGGCGACAGGCCGGCCGAGGCCGTGGCCTCACGGCTGTCGTGGGCCATGGGCGGCAGCAGCAGGTCGAGCAACCCCCTAGCCCAGTCTTTGGCCATTCCCCGCGCGCCATGAGATATACGGGCGGTTCCGTCTTTCAATCCGGTCCGCCAACCCCCATCCTGAACGGACATGAGCGCCCCCTCCTCCGGTCCCCCGATCATCTTCGACGCCGCCCGCCGCGCCGCGCGCCTGAGCCGCGCCGCCCGACGCTTCCCCGACGCCGACTTCCTGCATGTCCGCGCCGCCGACAATGCGGTCCACAGCCTGGAAGTGATCCTGCGCGAGTTTCACGCGCCCGTCGACCTGTCGCCCCATCCCGGCGTCTTCGCGCGCGCGGTGGCCGACAGCGTGGCGCGGGAGCGGGTGGGCGAGGTCCGCGCCGTGGGCACGACGCCTGAGCGCGCCGCGCCGGGGGCCGGGCCTCTGGGGCTGGAGGACCAGTCAGCCGACCTGATCGTCAACCTGCTGGGCCTGCACTGGGCCAACGACCTGCCCGGCGCCCTGAGCCAGATCCGGCGGGCGCTGAAGCCCGACGGCCTGTTCGTGGCCAGCCTGTTCGGCGCGGCGACGCTGAAGGAGTTGCGCGGGGTGCTGACCGAGGCCGAGCTGGAGGTCAACGGCGGGGCGCAGGCGCGGATTTCCCCCTTCGCCGACGGGTTCGACGGGGCCGGTCTGCTGCAACGCGCCGGATTCGCCCTGCCCGTCTCGGACGTGGATCGGGTGACGGTGCGCTACGCCGATCCCTTCGCTCTGATGCGCGACCTGCGCGCCATGGGCGAGACCAATGTGCTGGCGGGACCGATCAGGCCGTTGAGTCGGGCGGTTCTGGCCCGCGCCGCACAACTCTATGCCGAGCGTCACGCCGAGTCCGACGGGCGCATTCCGGCGACGTTTGAAATGGTGCATCTGGCCGGCTGGGCCCCGCACGAGAGCCAGCAGCAGCCCGCCCGACGCGGCTCGGCCAAGAGCCGGCTGGCGGATGCGCTCGGGGTCAGAGAGCAGACCGGCGAATAGTCAGAGCAGGTCGCGCAGCCAGGCGACCAGGGGTTCGTCGGCGGGCGGCATGGGATAGTCGCCCAGCTTGTTCGGCTTCACCCAGGCCAGCCCGGCGTGTTCGTTCGCCATGACCACGCCCGACCAGCGGCGGCACAGATAGAGCGGCATCAGCAGATGGAAGCTCTCATAGGCGTGGCTGGCGAAGACGAAGGGGGCCAGGCAGGCCTCGTTCACGTCGATGCCCAGCTCTTCCTTCAGCTCGCGGATCAGGGCCTGTTCCGGCCGCTCGCCCGGCTCGACCTTGCCGCCCGGAAACTCCCACAGGCCCGCCAGCTGCTTGCCCTCTGGCCGCTTGGCGATCAGGACGCGGCCGTCGGGGTCGATCAGGGCGACGGCGACGACGAGGACGGTCGGGACAGCCTCGGTCATGCCGCTTCCGGCCGGACGTAGAGCAGGTTTTCGCCCTGGATCAGCACCTGGAAGTCGCGCTGGCCCATGACCTTCTGGAAGGTGCGGCTGGTGTGCTGGTCCGGCAGCATCCAGTCGTGCGGCTCGACGATGACGCAGTAAGCCTGATCCACCCAGTCGGTGGCGCTGGCGAACAGGTCTTCCTCGAAACCCTCGATGTCGATCTTGGCCAGAAACAGCACGCCGTTCTCGATGTCCGCCACCAGTTCAGGGATGGTGACGATGGGCAGGCCGGCGTCGGCGCGTTCGGTGCGGATGCCCCAGGCGGCGTCGGCGGGGATCAGGGAGACGAAGCCCGCCTCGGCGCCGATGGCGGCCTCGGCCACCGAGATGGCGGCGAAGGCCTCGGTGTTCAGGCGCAGCATGGCGGCGTTGGCGGCGTCCGGCTCGACCGCGATGACCCGCGCCTCGGGGAAGGCCTGATGGAACCAGCGGGCGGCGGCGCCGACATTGGCCCCGGCGTCGATGATGACCGGCGCCTGGCCGGCGGCCAGCATCTGGCGGTAGCGGCGCTCCAGCCGCGCCTCGATGGCGGGGACCTTGAGGCGGTATTCCTGCTCGCCGAAGACCTGACGCAGGGTGGCGATGTCGCTGTCGCGGCCCCGGACGTGGAACCGGCCGAAGCGCGGCAGGTCGATGACGGCGGGCGCGGCCGCATAGCGGGCGGTCACGGCCTGGAAGGCCGCGCGCAGGCCGAACCGTCCGGCGTCTTTGAAGAAGGTGCTGATGCGCGACATGTTAGGAGCGATAGTCCCCGTTGATCTCGATGTAGCGTTTGGTCAGGTCGCAGGTCCAGACGGTGGCCGAGGCGCGGCCCGAGCCGACGTGGACGGTGATGTCGATCTCGGCGTTCTTCATATAGGCGCTCATCTGGGCCTCGTCGTAGGTCGGGGACGGGGCGCCGTCGATGGCGGCGACATGGGGTCCGAAGTGGATCGCCAGGCGGTCGCGGTCCACGGCTTCTTCCGTCTTGCCCACGGCCATGACGATGCGGCCCCAGTTGGCGTCCTCGCCAGCGATGGCGGTCTTGACCAGGGGGCTGTCGGCGATCGACTTGGCCAGCTTGCGCGCCGAGGCGGGGCTGGCGGCGCCGTCCACGGTGATGCGGACGAACTTGGTCGCGCCCTCGCCGTCCTTGACCAGTTGGTGGGCCAGATCGAGCATGACCTTGTCCAGCGCGGCCGAGAAGTCCTTGAGCCGGCGGTCGCCGACGCGGCCGATACGCGGCGCGCCCGAGGCGCCGGTGGCGAAGATCAGGGCCGTGTCGTTGGTCGAGGTGTCGCCGTCCACCGTCACCGAGTTGAAGGTGGTGCGGACGTGCAGGTTCAGCAGGGCCTTCAGCACCGGCGGGGCGATGTCGGCGTCGGTGACGATGAAGCCGAGCATGGTGGCCATGTCGGGCGCGATCATGCCCGAACCCTTGGCGATGCCGGCGATCCTGACCGTGACGCCCTCGATCTCACATTCTGCGTAGGAGCCCTTGGGGAAGGTGTCCGTGGTCATGATGCCGAGACCGGCCTGGGTCCAGTTGTCGACCTTCAGACCGGCCTTGATGTCGGGCAGGCGGGCGGTGATCTTGGTCTCGTCCAGCACCACGCCGATGACGCCGGTCGAGGCCAGCATGACGTCGCGCTGGCGGCAGTCGAAGCGCTTGGCGACCTCTGCGGCGGTGCGGCGGGCGGCGTCGGCCCCGGCCTTGCCGGTGAAGGCGTTGGCGCAGCCGGCGTTGACGACCAGGGCCTTGACCCCCTCGCCGCCGCCCTTGTCGGCGTCCAGCTGGCGCTTGCACCAGTCGACCGGGGCCGATCCCACCTTGTGGCGGGTGAAGACGCCGGCGCAGGACGCGCCCTCGGGGAAGTGGAAGACCACGAGGTCGTCGCGCTCGTGCTTGTAGAAGCCCGCGCGCGCGGTGGCGATCTCGACCCCGCCGATCGGCGGAATGGTCGGGAAGGGCACGGCCAGGGGCGAGATCATCAGGCCAGGCTTGCCGGGCGAGGCCTTGGCGGGCTGGGTGGCGCGCTTCAGGGCCGAGGCCAGGGGATCCAGGGCCTTTTCGATGGCGGATTCGATCATCTGGCCGGTCGAACCGGACTTGGAGGCGGGCGGACGGTTCATGAGGCGACGGTTCCGGCGGGAGGGGCGGCGGGCGCAGGCCTGGCGGGCGGTTGCGCCGCCGGTTTGGCGGGATTGAGGAAGACTTCGACCTGGGCCTTGCCGCGAAGTTGCTCCAGCAGCTGGCGCACGCCCTCATAGGTCAGATAGCGGACGATAAGAGGGCGGGCCTGATCGAGGGTCGGCGGACTTTCCAGACGGCGGTCCTCGACGCGCAGCACGGCCCAGCCGCCCTCGCCCTGAACCGGGCCGACCACGGCGCCGGGGGCCTGGCCGCGCACGGCGGCGGCGTAGGCGGCGGGCAGGACGTCGAGCGTGGAATAGCCCAGGTCGCCGCCGGAATAGCGGGTGGCGTCATCGACCGAGCGCTGGGCGGCCACGGCCTCGAAGGCGGCCCCCTGCCCCAGGACGCCGACCACGGCGTCGGCCTGTTCCTTCGTATGCGACAGGATCAGGCGGACCCGGACCTCCTCCGTCGTCTGGGCCCGGCGCTGCTGTTCCTGATAAAGGCGCTCGACCGCCTGGTCCGACACCGCGCCGCTGACGACGGATTCCACCAGCATGTCGCCGAGGATGCGTTCGTGCACCGCCTCGAGCCGGCGCTGGGCGGCGGCGCTCTTGTCCAGGCCGCGACGGCGGGCCTCGGCGGCCAGAAGTTTCTGATCGACCACCTCGTCCAGCACGCGGCGGAACAGCTCGGACTTGACGTCCAGCGGCTCGCCTTCGCCCAGCAGCCCCTGCGCCACGGCTTCGCGACGCACGTCCGAGGCCCAGACCGAGCGGTCCAGCACCCGGGCCACGACCAGATCATTCCTTTCCGGCGGGGTTTCGGCGTCGCCGCGCCCGCAGGCGGCCGTCAGGGTCAGGGCCAGCAGGGCCGAGGCCAGCACCGGCCGCAGGGTTCGGAAAACAGGGCGCGAAAGACGCATCGGGCGCTCCGGCCAAAAGGCGATAAGGGGCGAAAAACAGAGACCCGAAGGCCCGTCGCAGCAAGCCGTCGAAAGCCCCTCGCGTTGACAGGGGTTAGGGCGGTGCTTAAGTCCCGACTGCGCCCAAGTCGAGGGGTTTTCGATCGTCTGCGCGGCCCCTGCGCACGCCCCGGATTTCGGGGGTCGCCGGGACCGTTGTCGATCCGGGCCTTCAGACGGCGGCGCTTCCTGTTCCAGAGCCTTCAGCCGCTCGACCGCCTTACCGGATCGCCCATGCTCGGCTTCGCCAAGAAAATCCTCGGCTCCTCCAACGACCGCAAGGTCAAGGCCTTCCAGGCCCAGGCGCAAAAGATCAACGCCCTGGAAGCCCGGTTCGAGGCCTTCTCGGACGACGAACTGCGCATGATGACGCAGACCTTCCGCGACCGCATCGAGGCCGGCGAGAGCCTGGACAAGCTGCAGAACGAAGCCTTCGCCGTGGCGCGCGAGGCGTCCAAGCGGGTGCTGGGTCAGCGTCAATACGACGTTCAGCTGGCTGGCGGCATGATCCTGCATGAAGGCGGCATCGCCGAAATGCGCACCGGCGAAGGCAAGACCCTGGTGGCCGTGGCCCCGGTCTATCTGAACGCCCTGTCGGGCAAGGGCGTGCACGTCGTCACCGTCAACGACTATCTGGCGCGCCGCGACGCCGAGACGATGGGCAAGGTCTATCGCTTCCTCGGCCTGGAGGTCGGCGTCATCGTCAACGGCCTGTCGCAGGGCCAGCGTCAGGCGGCCTACAACGCCGACATCACCTACGGCACCAACAACGAATTCGGTTTCGACTACCTGCGCGACAACCTGGTCTATGACCGTCGCGAGATGGTGCAGCGCGGCCACCACTTCGCCATCGTCGACGAAGTCGACTCCATCCTGATCGACGAGGCGCGCACGCCGCTGATCATCTCGGGCCCGACCGAGGACCGTTCGGACCTCTACAAGATCGTGGACACGATCGTGAAGGAACTGATCGTCGACAAGGCCACCTATGATCTGGACGAGAAGCAGCGCCAGGCCCTGCTGACCGAGCTGGGGTCGGAACGCATCGAGGAGATGCTGGAGGCCGGCGGTCACTTCGCCGAGGACACCACCGACCTCTATGACCCGGCCAACGTCAGCCTGGTCCACCACGTCAACCAGGCCCTGCGCGCCAACACCCTCTACACGCGCGACAAGGACTACATCATCAAGGCCGGCGAAATCGTCCTGATCGACGAATACACCGGCCGCATGATGACGGGCCGCCGCCTGTCCGAAGGTCTTCACCAGGCCATCGAGGCCAAGGAAGACGTCAAGATCATGCCCGAGAACCAGACCCTGGCCTCGGTGACGATCCAGAACTACTTCCGCCTCTACGACAAGCTGTCCGGCATGACCGGCACGGCCGCGACCGAAGCCCAGGAATTCCTCGACATCTACAAGATGGACGTCCTGGAAGTGCCGACCAACCGTCCGGTCCTGCGCAAGGACTACGACGACGAGGTCTATCGCACCTTCAGGGAAAAGAACGCGGCCATCGCCGCCCAGATCGCCGAATGCCACGTCAAGGGTCAGCCGATCCTGGTCGGCACCGTCTCGATCGAGAAGTCCGAGGAACTGTCCGACGTCCTCAAGTCCTACGAGTACAAGGTCGAGACCGGCCGCACCCTCAAGGCCGAATACGCCGGCCGCGAGAAGGAAGCGCAGAAGGTCGGCGACGACGCCTATGACATCACCTACGCCACCGGCCGCGGCATTCCGCACAACGTCCTGAACGCGCGCCAGCACGAGCAGGAAGCCTATATCGTCGCCGACGCCGGTCTGCCCGGCGCCGTGACCATCGCCACCAACATGGCCGGCCGCGGCACCGACATCCAGCTGGGCGGCAACCTGGAGATGCGCATCCAGCGCTGGACCCAGGAACAGCGCAACATGGCGATCGAGGTCACGCCCGAGGCCCTGGCCGCCGTTGAAGCCCAGTACAGGGCCGAGATCGCCGTTCACCGCGAGACGGCCCTGGCCGCCGGCGGTCTGTTCGTGCTGGGCACCGAGCGCCACGAAAGCCGCCGCATCGACAACCAGCTGCGCGGCCGCACCGGCCGTCAGGGCGACCCCGGCACCTCGAAATTCTACCTGTCGTGCGAGGACGACCTGCTGCGCATCTTCGCCGGCGACCGTCTGGACTCGATCATGAAGTCCTTCGGCGTGGCCGAGGGCGAGGCCATCAGCCACCCCTGGCTGAACCGCGCCGTCGAAACCGCCCAGAAGCGCGTCGAAGCCCGCAACTACGACATGCGCAAGAACGTGCTGAAGTACGACGACGTGGTGAACGACCAGCGCAAGGCCGTGTTCGAGCAACGTCAGGAGTTCATGGACTCCACCGATCTGTCGGAACTGGTCACGGACTTCCGCCTCGACGTCGTGTCCGACCTGGTCGAACGTTACATGCCGCCCAAGGCCTATGCCGAGCAGTGGGACATGGACGGCCTGGACGAGAAGGTCCGCTCGACCCTGGGCCTGGAATTGCCGCTCAAGGAATGGGCCGCCGAGGAAGGCGTCTCGAACGAAGAGATCGAGGAGCGCATCAACGCCGCCGCCGACGCCCGCGCCGCCGAGCGTCTGGAGCAGATCGGCGCCGACCAGACCCGCGGTCTGGAAAAGCAGTTCATGCTGCAGATGATCGACATGCAGTGGCGCGAGCACCTGGTCCATCTGGACCACCTGCGCGGCGTCATCGGCCTGCGCGGCTATGGCCAGCGCGACCCGCTGAACGAATACAAGACCGAAGCCTTCAACCTGTTCGAGACCCTGCTGCACGACCTGCGCCACAACGTCACCCGCTGGCTGATGACGGTCGAGTTCCGCTTCGAGGCCCCGCCGGCCATGGAGATGCCCGAGTTCCAGGAAATCCACCTGAACCCCGGCACCGGCGAGAACGAGATGACCAATCCGTCGGCCCAGAACCCGGAAGGCATGCTGACCGGCGACGACCGCTCCAAGCTGCCGGTCGAGGCCCTGCCCGTCGGCTGGGAACGCACCAGCCGCAACGCCGACTGCCCCTGCCACTCGGGTCGCAAGTTCAAGCACTGCCACGGTAGTTTGATCTAGTAGGGCGCTGCCGCGCGGCGCTACGCTCGCGACGCGGTCGCTCGCGGCTTGAGCGCCGAACACATGATGTGAGAGAGGCGGGTTCGCATGGCGGAGCCGCCTCTTTTCTATTGGGCCATACGCTGATCCGGGTAAGGTCGGGGGATGAGCTACAAGCCCCTCTTCTCGCGCGCCCTGGGTCTCGATCCCGAGCGGCTGCATTTCGCCGCCCACAGCCATCACCTGTGGCCCGACGCCAGCTTCGACGCCCAGGTCCAGGCCTGGGCCGAGGCCAACCGCTTCGCCGACCGCAAGTGGGACCTGATCTTCGGCGAGGTCATTCCCGAGGCGCAGAAGCATGTGGCCAAGGAACTGAACCTGCCCTCGCCCGACAGTCTGATCTTTGCGCCCAACACCCACGACATCCTGCTGCGGATCGTTTCGGGCGTAGAGACAAAGCCGGTGCGCATCCTGTCCACCGACGGCGAGTTCCACTCCTTCCGCCGCCAGTCGGAACGCTGGGAAGAGGCCGGAGAGGCCGTGGTCACGCGCGTGCCGCTGCATCCCTTCGCCACCTTCGCCGAGCGCTTCGTGGCGGCGGCCAAGGCGGGCGGTCATGACCTGATCCTGGTCAGCCAGATCTTCTTCCGCACCGGCCAGGTGTTCGACGCCGTGGCCGAGCTGGCGGCTCTGGCCGATCCTGCAGGCCCCTGGGTGGTGGTCGACGGCTACCACGGCTTCATGGCCATGCCGACCGACCTGTCGGCGGTGGCGAACAAGGTCTTCTATCTGGCGGGCGGCTACAAATACGCCATGGCGGGCGAAGGCGCCTGTTTCCTGCATGCCCCGCCCGGCTTCTGCCCGCGCCCGGTCATCACCGGCTGGTTCGCCGAGTTCGGCCATCTGGAAGGCCCGCCCGGCGGGGTCCAGTACCGCACCGACGGCGGCCGCTTCTGGGGCGCCACCTTCGACGTCAGCGCCCTCTATCGCCTCAACGCCGTGCGCCGGATGCTGGACGACCAGGGCCTGACCACCGCCGACGTCGCCGCCCATGCGCGCCGGCATCAGGCCCGGTTCCAGGCGGCGGTGCAGGCGGGCGAGGCCGGCCCCCTGTCGCAGGCCGAAATCCTCAATCCGGTCGAGGGCGACGCGCCGCGCGCCCGCTTCCTGGCCCTGCGCTCGGACGAGGCCGCGCGCTGGAAGGCCGACCTGCAGCACATGAACGTCGTCACCGACGTGCGCGACGACGTGATCCGCTTCGGCTTCGGCCTGTATCAGTCCGAGGAAGACGTGGAGCGGTTGATCCACGCCTGCGCCCGCCTGAGCTGAGGCATCAGAAGAAGAGGCTGTCGTCCTGACGCTGGGCCTCGGGCGCCGCTCTGGGCGCCGTTCTGGACGTAGAGGGCGCGGCTGGGCGGGGCTCGGGACGGACGGCGGCGGGCGGGGCAGCGGGCGCCGGCGGCGCGCTGGGCGGGGCCTCGGCCTCATCATCAAAGATGGAGCGCCAGATCGAGGTCGCCGCCCGAGGCGGCGGCTCGACGGCGGCCGGCGTCGGCGGCCGCGCCGATCCGGGGGCCACGGCCGGATAGGGCACGGGCGAGGCCGCGACAGCCGTCGTCGGTTCTCGCACGACCGGAGGCGTCGATGCCGGGGCGGGAGCGTCGGAGGCGGGCGCCGCCAGCCTCTGGTCCGCCGCGTTCCACAGGATGGCCACACCGAGCGCCAGCAGGATCAGGCCGATCACGGCGCCGATCAGCGATCCGATGAGCAGGCGCGACAGACTGGAGGAGGCGGCGGGCGACATGGCGTCCCAGGCCTAGCACCGAACCGCGCAAGGACAAGCCCCGAAGCGCGAACGGCTTAGACCGCCACGTCCAGCAGGGCGTCGCGCACGATGTCGGGATGGGTCATGGGAAAGAGGTGGCCGCCGCCCGCCACGGTCTCGACCCGCCGCGATGCGGACACGCCTGTCGGAACCGCGCACAGGGACCCGCTCTCGGCCTTCAGGATGCGCACCCCGCCCGGAAACCGTCGCAGCGCCCGCCAAGGATTATGAGACTGGGCGGCGTAGTTGGACGCCTCCCAGGCTGGAGCGCACGTCAGCTCAAAGCCCCGGTCGGTCTCGACCAGGCCGTCGACGAGATAGTCGGCCAGCATGAGGTCGGACCAGCCCTTGAACGCCCCGCGCCCGCGATAGGCGGCCAGGGCCTGTTCGCGGCTGTCGAACAGGGCGCGACGCTTGCGAGTGCCCAGCACGATAGGGTTGCGCCCCGCCAGCTGTCCCAGGAGAGGCAGGCTCATGGCCAGAACCACCTCACGCCGCCAGATCACCGGATCGAGCAGCAGTAGGCGGGACACCCGCTCAGGCCGTTCCGCCGCCGCCAGCAGGCCGCTGGTCCCGCCGATGGAATGGCCGGCCAGGGCCACCGGCGGACCGTCCACGGCGTCCAGCAGGGCGATCAGGTCGTCGCGGTGATCCTTCCAGCTTCGCCGCCCCTCGGGCCGCGCCGGCAGCCGGGTGCGGCCGTGACCGCGCAGGTCCGGCGCCCAGATGCGCAGGGCGCCGGACAGGGGCTGCAGCAGGGAGCGACAGGCGTAGGCGTTGAAGCCGTTGGCGTGAGTGAAGATCAGGTCCACCGGGCGCGCCGGATCGCCGAAATCCAGCACCGCCATCTCGCCTGCGCCCCAGCGGTTGTCGATGGGAATGGTCAGGCGCCGCGGCGCCGACAGGGCCAGGGCGTCCATCTCGTTCAGGCCGCCACGCGGCAGGCGGGACAGCGGCCATGCCCCTCGATCGTGGTGCGCTCGATGGCGTAGCCGGCGACGGCGGCGGCCTCGGCGAAGGCGTCGCCGCCGGCCACGGCGACCTCCTCGGTCGCGCCGCAGCAGTCGCAGATCAGGAAGGCGGCGGCGTGAGCCGGGGCGTCCCCGGCGACGGCGGTGCAGGCGACATAGGCGCTGATGGAGGCGATGCGGTGGACCACGCCCCGACGTTCCAGAAACTCCAGGGCGCGATAGACGGTCGGCGGCTTGGCCGCCTGGCCGTCCACGCCGTAGCGCGCGATCAGGTCATAGGCCTTGACCGGCTCGCCCGCCGCCAGCAGCAGCTCCAGCACGCGGCGGCGCGGCGCGGTCATGCGCTCGCCCTCGGCGGCGCAACGGGCCTCGACCGAGACGATCGCCTGCTCGACCTCGGCGGCGCCGGGTCGGCTGTCGGAATGATCGTGATCGCAAGCAACGCCCATGGGCTACAGCTAAGGGGTCTCAGGGCCCACCGCAACCGGCGCCGCCGCCGCAGGCCAGGCTCTTCAGGCCGGCGTTCGTCGAACGACCACGTTTGCGGCGCGCCCGGCCATAGGCTAGAAGGCTCGACCTTTCTGTTCAGAGCCGATCCGACACATCATGACCGACACCACGACCCAAGCGTCCGGCCCCCTGTCCGGCAACGTCCTGTTTTACAGCCAGCCGGAACCGATCTCGTTCGAGGCGCACGGCAAGCTGGGCGTGACCCCCGCCGACAAGCCCTATGCCTTCGTCGGCCAGACCAACATCGTGCCGCTGACCGTGACAGAGTTCGCCCCGGCCGCCCTCTCCTTCCCCGTCATCTTTGTCGGCGATCTGAAGCAGCCCGTCGTGGCCATGGGTCTGCGTCAGGGCGAAAACCTGTTCATCGAAAACGGCGACTTCCGTCCCGATGCCTATATTCCGGCCTACGTCCGTCGCTATCCCTTCGTCTTCGCCAACGACGACACGCAAAACCGCATGATCCTCTGCATTGATCGCGCAGCGGCCTTCGTCGGCGAGAATGCCGAGATCCCGCTGTTCGATGACGACAAGCCCAGCGCCTACGTCAACAACGCCATGGAGTTCTGCAACAACTTCGAGCAAGAGCGTCTGCGCACCGAATCCTTCGTCAAGTTGCTGATTGATCTGGACCTATTCGAAACGCGTGAAGCCAGCTTCACCCCGCGCAACCCCGACGGCTCGACCGGTCCGGTGCAGAAGCTGGCCGAATATTACGCCGTCTCGGAAGACAAGCTGAAGGCTCTGCCGGTCGAGAAGCTGGCTGAACTTCGCGACAACGGCGCCTTGGGCCAGATCTACGCCCACCTGGTGTCGCTGCTGGGCTGGGATCGTCTGATCGCCATGGCTTTCAACCGCGCCGCTGCGACGCCGACCGCCGCCAACGCGTAATTCTTGGGGGCCCACCGCGCATTCGCCCTGCTTGAGGCCTTCTTTGGGGGCCCACGGCGCATTCGCGCTGCTTGAGGCCTTCTTTGGGGGCCTAGCGCGCATTCGCCCTGCTTGAGGCCCGTTGGAAAAATGAAACGCCCCGTCAGGAAACTGGCGGGGCGTTTTTCTGTCTAGCGCCGGGCGACGAGGGCGCGGGTCAGGCAGGAGAAGACCAGCCGGCCCGCCTCGTCCAGCAGGTCCTGCTGAGCGATGACGATGCCCTTGTCGTCGCCGACAGGGTCCTTGCCCATGATGGTCAGCCGCCCGCGCAGAAGTTCCCCCGCCGGGGGATTGCGCATGAACCGCAGCCCGTCGACGGCCAGGGTCTTGGTCCCGGCCCAATGCCCCGCCTTGTCCGCCGATAGCCGGCTCCACAGGGCGTAGACCAGGGCGTCGGGCGCGCCGTAGGCGACATCCCAGCCCGGCGCGAACCGTTCGACGAAAACATCCAGCGCCGCCCCGTCCACCGCGCAGGCGCCCAGCGGAATGACCTGGCCGACGTCGAGATCCTCGAAATGGATATGAAGCGGTTCTGTCATCCCCTCGGCCTCCTCAGGCGGCGGGCTCTTCCGACACCCGAACCAGCAGCTTGCCGTCATGGTCGCCCGTGAACAAGCGGTTCAGCGAGGTCACGGCGCCCTCCAGACCGTCATCCACGTGGACCTTCCACTTGATCTTCCCGTCGGACAGCCAGGGCCCCATCTCGGCGACCATCTCGCGGGCCCGGTGGGCGTAGTCCAGCACCAGGAAGCCCTGGACGTCGAGGCGATGGGTGATGATCCGGCTGAAGTTCGGCGACGGCGGCATGCGCGTGGCGTTGTAGGACGAGATCAGACCGCAGACGGCCATGCGGGCATGGACGTTCAGCCGGTTCCACACGGCGATCATGATGTCGCCGCCGACGTTCTCGAAATTCAGGTCGATCCCGTCGGGCGCCAGACGGTCCAGGGCCTCGCCCACGTCCTCGTTCTTGTAATCGACAGCGGCGTCGAAGCCGAGCTCCTCGGTCAGCCAGCGGCACTTCTCAGGCCCGCCGGCGATTCCGATGACGCGCGCCCCGCGCTGCTTGGCCACCTGACCGGCGATGGAGCCGACCGCCCCCGCCGCCGCCGAGATCACCAGGGTCTCGCCCGCCTTGGCCTTCAGCACGTCGGTGACGCCGAAATAGGCGGTCAGCCCCGTCATCCCCAGGACGGACAGGTTGGCGGTCAGCGGCATGCCGGGCGCGCGATGCACCGGGCGCAGGCCCTGTTCATGGACCACCGCATAGTCGGCCC
Organism: Candidatus Brevundimonas phytovorans; assembly: GCA_029203145.1. Classification (NCBI taxonomy): domain Bacteria; kingdom Pseudomonadati; phylum Pseudomonadota; class Alphaproteobacteria; order Caulobacterales; family Caulobacteraceae; genus Brevundimonas; species Candidatus Brevundimonas phytovorans. The sequence continues at coordinate 57,255 of CP119309.1, read as the reverse complement.
AGCCGCCCGACAGGGGGGTGACGATGTCGCCCGCTTTGAAGCGGTCGGACTTCGACTGTTCGACCACGCCAAGCGTCAGCCCGCGCATGACCTCGCCCAGGGCGACGGGCGGCAGGTAGCCCTGGCTGTCGTTCATCCAGGTGCGGTTGGTCGGGTCCAGCGACAGGTAGATGGTGCGGACCAGGACCTCGGCGTCCTTCAGGTCGGGAACCGCCGTCTCGATCAGTTCAAGATCGCCGTCCTTGATCAGCCCCTGGGGCCGTTGGCGAAGAACCCACTGACGATTGCGAAGGCTCATGGCGCGTCTCCAATGCGTTTTCTTTGAGAACTCATAGTGGCGGATGCTGCGCCGCTGTCGAGAGGGCTTTCAAAGAAAAGGCGGACCGTTTCGGGTCCGCCTGAAGGTGGCATCATCGAGAATGAGGAGCAGAGGCGACGGACCGGCGAACCGGTCAAGTCAGGGGGGCTTTGTCGCCTCCGCACTCCGGTAACGATGCTGTGCCGATCCGGTTCCAGTCCGGCCGAAAAGGCCCGCCCCGGAACGACGACCGGCCGGGCGGCGTTGCTAGACCATTAGAGGAGAGGCCGACCGGAGACCGCAATGACCCACCAGGATCCCCATTCCCATTCCGCCGACGCCGTCGAACACCATGCGCCGATCGAGGCTCAGTATGTACGGCAGGGTCGGGGCGGAAAGCGCATCCTGTGGCTGCTGATCGTGTCCGGCGGGGCTGCGGCCGTCCTGTTGCTGGGCATGTGGCTGCTGAGCAATGGGGGTTTCCAGAGCGTCAATGCCGACGCCGGCGGCACGCGCGAGGATTCCGCCCCCTTTGACGCCCCCTCACGCCCTGCCGTCCCGGCCGCGCCGTCGGCCTGATCGTGACACGACAAGGCCCCGACGGCGAACCATCGGGGCCCCGGCCGACCGCGTCAGGGCATCAGGCGGCCTGTTTCTGACGCGACGGATGGAAGAAGAGGGCCTGGCTGATCGCCGCCTTCACCGTTTCCGGCTGGAAGGGCTTGGTGATCAGGAAGGTCGGCTCGGGCCGTTCGCCCGTCAGCAGCCGCTCGGGGAAGGCGGTGATGAAGATGACCGGCACGTCGAAGCGTTTCAGGATGTCCTTGACCGCATCGATGCCCGACGAGCCGTCGGCCAGCTGGATGTCGGCCAGCACCAGACCTGGACGGTGGCGGGTGACAGCATCGACCGCCTCATCGTGGGTGGTGGCGGTGCCGGTGACGCGATGACCCAGTTCCCGAACCAGACTCTCGATGTCGGCCGAGATGATGGCTTCGTCCTCGATGATGAGGACGTCAGTGGCCAGTTCGGCGTCGATGTCGGTCTGGGCCTCGGCGATCAGGCGCTCGACCGTGCGCGGGTCGACGCTGAGAATTTGCGCCGCTTCGGACGGCGTGAAGCCTTCCAGGGCGGTCAGCAGGAAGGCCTGGCGCGAGCGCGGCGAAATACGCATCAGGCGCCGGGAGGCGTCATCGCCGTTCTCCAGACCGCTGACGTCCTCCAGCTGGGCGCCGGTCGAAGACCAGATGGCGTGGAAGACATGATAGAGGGCGACCCGCGGCGTCATGTCCGTGGGCAGTTGCCGCTCGCCGGCGGCCAGGGCCTCCAGCGCGACGCGCACATAGTTATCGCCGGTGATCTGATCGCCCGTCAGCGCCCGCGCATAGCGACGGACATAGGGCAGATGCGGCGCCAGCCTAGCCAGTAGACTCATACATAATTCCCCGACAGTCGGCGTCCCCGATCTGAAGACGCCCTAGAGTGCCAGAACGTGTCGGAGGCGCAACGGTTCCAAACCCGTCGCGCAAGCTTGAGCATAAAAACGCGGAGGCCTAGGAACTCTTGAAGGGAAGCGGCGTTTTCGGCTTCCATGAACCTTACTCCAGGCTTGGGTGGCGGCCGAAACTCCATGATCAAATCCAAGGAAACCACCTCGCGTCCTGACGCATCCGCGTCCCAGGACAACGGGTTGGAAGAAGTGCGCCTGCGGCAGCAGGCCATCGGCGTCAAGCTGCGCCACATGTTCGACCAGGTGGTGAACGAGCCGGTTCCCGACGAATTTCTCGACATCCTGCGGCGGGCCGACGAGCGGTCGTCGACCAAGGAGGGGCAGTGAGCATCTCCAGCGCGCCGCCCAAACCGGCCTCTGCCGACGACGCCGGTTTCAAAAAGGAACTGGTGACGCTGATCCCTCACCTGCGCGCCTTCGCCCGCACCCTGACTGGTGATCCCACCGCCGCCGACGATCTGGCCCAGGAAGCCATGATGAAGGCCTGGGACGCTCGGGCCAGCTATCAGATGGGCACCAATATGAAGGCGTGGACCTTCATGATCCTGCGCAACCAGTTCTATTCGGAAAAGCGCCGGTCGTGGCGCCAGACCCAGCTGGATCAGGAAGCCGCCGAGCGGACCTTGGTGGCGGTCGACGACCCCGAGGCGCCCGTTGCGCTGGACGAACTGCGTCAGGCCCTGAAGACCCTGCCCGAGGAACAGCGCGAAGCCCTGATCCTGGTCGGCGCCGGCGGCTTCGCCTACGAGGAGGCCGCGGAAATCTGCCAGTGCGCCGTCGGCACGGTGAAAAGCCGCGTGTCGCGCGCCCGCAAGGCCCTGGCGGCGACGCTGGAGCGCGGCGGATATGGCCGCGACGGCAAGGCGGCCGGCGACGCCATGCGCTCGATTCTGGCCGACGCCGACAGGCTGAGCGGCGCCAGGCAGGGCTGACGGCGCGTGGTGCGGTTCGCCCGCGCATGGGGCTTTCGGCTGGGTCGACCGAGCGTTCACGGCATTCGCTTCCGCATGGGTCTGGCCATGGCCGTGGCCCTGCTGCCCATCCTCATCCTCAGCGGCGTCCAGACCCAGGCCGAGTTCCGGCGTCAGGCCGAGGATCGTCGCATCGACCTGCAGTTGGCGGCTGAACGCAGCGCCGCCGACGCCAAGGCCCGCATCGAAAGCACCGTGGTCCTGCTCCAGGCCCTGGCGCCCGAGGCGGCCGGCTTCTATTGCGAGCCGCGACTGACCGCCCTGGTGGGGCGGCTCGACGCCCTGTCGGCCCTGCATCGCTATAGCGCGACCGGAGAACCCGTCTGCGCCTCGCGTCCCGGCCCGGGCGTTGCGCCCTCCCTGCCGCCCGCCGACGTGCGCGGCCAGGACTGGTATCAGCGACTGAAGATGGGCGAGGACATGGTCGTGGCCCGCGCCCCCGACGCCCCCGCCTCGCTGATCGTCGCTGTCCGGTCCGAGCGGCCGCTGGGCGCCTTCCAGGGCGCGATCGCGGCGGTGATCCCGCTGACGGCGCTGCAGCCCGACATCCGCGACCCGGCCCTGCCGCCTGGCGCCCAGTCGGCCCTGACCGACGCCATGGGCCGCATCCTGGTCGCCACCAATCCCGCCGATTTCAGCGACGATCGCGCCATTGCGGCCTGGGTCAAGGATGCGCGCCAGGGCGACGCCGCCCTGTTCGAAGGCCGCGACGACCGTGGCCGCAAACGCGTCTATGCGGGGACGGCGCTGGCTGGCCGCGACCTGTTCGTCCTGCTGTCGGCGCCGGCCTCGGGGCTGCTGTCCTGGGCGCGTCTCAATCCCATCGGCTCCTTCCTTCTGCCCCTGGCGGCCTGGCTGGTGGCCTTCCTGGCGGTCATGCTGCTGTCGGAGCGGGTCGTCATCCGCTGGCTGGTCTATCTGGAGCGGGTCGCCGCCATCTATGCGCGAGGCCGGTTCTCGGTGCGTCCAGTCCAGGCGGAGCACGCGCCGGCCGAAATCCGCGTCCTGGCCCGCACCCTGGGAACCCTGGGCGACACCATCACCCGCCGCGACAAGGACCTGCTGGACTCGCTGGACGAGAAGGACGCGCTGATGCGCGAAATCCACCACCGGGTGAAGAACAACCTGCAGATCATCTCGTCCCTCCTGTCGATGCAGCAGAGGGCGGTGGCCGACCCGGCGGCGCGCGCGGCCCTGGGCGATACGCGTCAGCGGATCACGGCCCTGGCCCTGATCTACCGCACCCTCTACCAGTCCGAAGATATTCGCGCGGCGGACTCGCGCACCTTCCTGACCGAACTGGTGGGACAGCTGATCGCGGGCGAGGCCATGCGCGGCCCGCTCGTGACCAGCACGGTCGAGGCCGACGCCATCATCATCGACCCGGATCGGCTGGCCCCGGTGGCCCTGTGGCTGGTCGAGGCCGTCTCCAACGCCCAGAAGCACGCCTTCGCCGGGCGCGGCGGCGACCTCAGGGTCCGCTTCAAGATCATGGACGAGACCAGTATTCTGGAGGTCCAGGACGACGGTCCGGGCGTCGCCGACAGCGATACGGCGGGCGTCGGCCGCACCCTGATGAACGCCTTCGCCAAGCAACTGCGCGGTCAGGCGGAAATGCTCGAGGCCCCCGGCGGCGGCTCCATCGCGCGGCTGACCTTCGCCACGCCTGAAGCCCCTGTCGGCGCCGCGCCCGAACGCTCGGAGCGATGACAGCTTGGCAGGAACCCCGGCGCCGCACCGGCGTTGATTTCAACGAGGGCGCCCCGTCGCGCCCGCCCCTCCACAGGAGCCGACCATGCGCAAACTGTTCGTTCTCGCGGCCGCCGCCGCCCTTCTGACCACCGCCGCCTGCAACACCATCGCCGGTGTCGGCAAGGACACCCAAGCGGCCGGTTCAGCCGTCGAAGACGCGGCCAAGGACGCCAAGAACTAGGATCAGGCCTTTCACAGACCGTCTGCCCCCGTCGCGCGCCGCGCGGCGGGGGTTTGATTGTCAGGCGAGCGCCCACGCCCTGTCGCCGTCTTCGCTCGCGGGCCTGGCGGGTCGTCGCAGACGGGAAGCCCGGCGTCGCGCCCGGGCCGCAGGACGCCGCCGGAGCCGCGAGACCATGATCGCCAACCGGTCCCGCAGCCGGGCCTTGATCAACGGCAGCCGCGCGTGGGCGGCGATCAGGCTGACGGCGGCCAGAACCTCGACATAGGCCAGCACGTCGCCCGCCATCAGCAGGGCCAGTTCAAACGGCATCAGCTGGAACATCAGCAAGGCCCCGGTCAGGATGGCCACAGTCCGCAGCGCCGAGCCGCTGAAGGCTGCGTTCGCCTTCTCCAGCGCAAAAACGCGGCTGGGTCGATGGGCCGCGCAGGCCAGACCTGTCATCGCCAGAAACAGCGGCAAGAGCGGCGCCCCGCCCGCTAGCAGCCCCGGTACGGCGACCAGAGCCGCCAGCAGGGCCAGAACCAGCCAGGCCGCATCATCGTCGAACATGCCGTGCCCCCGAAAGCTTCACCCTTGAAGTTGGAAGAGCGGGACTGGACCGCAAGGCCCGTCACAAACCCCCGCATCGCCACTGGTCGATTCATCGGCGCGGGTTTAGCGTTCGCTCCGCCCTGCCTTGAGGGCCAGCCGTTCAGAGATCAGGCCCATGCGTGTCGGCGTCCCCCGCGAGATCAAGACCAATGAACACCGCGTCGGCCTGACGCCCACGGCGGCGCGCGAATACGTGGCCCACGGCCATGAGGTCCGCATCGAGACGGGCGCCGGGCTGGGGGCGGGCTTCGCCGACGCGGACTACAGGAAGGCGGGTGCGATCATCGTCGCCGACGCCGAGACCGTCTTCGCCGACAGCGACATGATCGTGAAGGTCAAGGAGCCGCAGGCCGTGGAATGGACCCGGCTGCGCGAAGACCACATCCTCTTCACCTATCTGCATCTCGCGCCCGATCCCGAGCAGACCCAGGGCCTTCTGGCCTCGAAATGCGCGGCCATCGCCTATGAGACGGTGACGGACAGGAACGGCGGCCTGCCGCTTCTGGCCCCCATGTCCGAAGTGGCCGGGCGCATCGCCGTCTTTTCCGCCGCCGAGACCCTGTTGAAGCACAACGGCGGCATGGGGCTGCTGTTCTGCGGCGTGCCGGGCGTGGCCCCTGCGCGGGTGCTGGTGCTGGGCGGCGGGGTCGTGGGGCTGAACGCCGCGCGCATGGCCATGGGCCTGGGCGCCGAGGTGGTGGTGCTGGAAAGATCGATCCCCCGGATGCGCGAGATCGACGAACTGACCGGCGGCCGCGTCATCACCCGCTATTCCTCGATCGGGGCCATCGAGGAGGAACTGGTCAAGGCCGACGTGGTCATCGGGGCCGTGCTGGTGCCCGGCGCCGAGGCCCCGACCCTGGTCCGTCGCGATCAGCTGAAGTCGATGAAGCCGGGCAGCGTCCTGATCGACGTGGCCATCGACCAGGGCGGCTGCTTCGAGACCTCGAAGCCGACGACCCACGAAGATCCGACCTATGTCATCGACGGGGTGGTCCACTACTGCGTCGCCAACATGCCCGGCGCCGCGCCGCGCACCAGCTCCGAGGCCCTGAACAACGCCACCCTGCCCTTCGGCCTGGCCCTGGCGGACAAGGGGCTGGCGGCGCTGAAGCAGGACCCGCATCTGGCGCGCGGCCTGAACGTGCTGAAGGGCGAGATCACCTATCCCGCCGTGGCCGAGGCCCTGGGCCTGCCGTGGAGCGACCCCTTCGGCGTCTGGGCGCGCGGCTGAGCCAGGCGCGCGACCCCGCCGTCCGCGCCGCACCCTTTGCGAGCATCGTGAAAACCGCGCCCTCGCCCAAAACGGCGAGTCCAGATTTTTTGTCAAATTAGTTGCCGTATCTCGTCAGATAGTTTGACAAGATAGCCAACTGGTGCGCCAATCTCCCCATCTCGCATTCAGAACGAGAAACACAGGGAGAGGGAAAGAATGAAACTGTCATACTGGCTGAAGTGCGGCGTCGCGCTGGCCGCCGCCTGCGCCACGCCCGCCATCGCTCAGAACGCGTCGAGCGCCCAGCCTGAAGCGGCCGAAGTCGCCACCGTCGGCGACATCGTCGTCACCGCCCAGCGCCGCGAACAGAAGCTGCAGGACGTGCCGCTGGCCGTCAGCGCCTTCGGCGCCGAGGCCCTGGCCGACGGCAAGGTCGAGAGCCTGGTCAGCCTGGACGGCAAGATCCCCAACGTGATTCTGGCGCCCGTCGGCGCCTATCCCTTCGCCAGCGCCTTCTTCATTCGCGGCCTCGGCTTCGCCGACGTCGAATCCAGCTTTGAGCCCTCGGTCGGCGTCGAGCTGGACGGCGTCTACCTGTCGCGCAACGTCGGCGCGGTTCAGGACTTCTTCGACATCGACGGCGTGACCATCCTGCGCGGTCCGCAAGGCACGCTGTACGGCCGCAACACCATCGGCGGCGTGGTCAGCGTCCAGTCGCGTCGTCCCTCGTTCGACTTCGGCGCCCGCGCCCAGGCCACCTTCGGCTCCAACGGTCGCCAGGAACTGCGCGCCGGGGTTGAAGGCGCCCTGATCGAAGATCAACTGGCCGGCAAGTTCTCGTTCCTGACCAAGACCTATGACGGCTACACCAAGAACGACGACGGTCGCGACATGGGCGCCCAGGATGTCGTCTCGGGACGCGGCGCCCTGCTGTGGACGCCGACGGCGACCTTCGACGCCACCCTGATCGTCGACTACACCAAGGACAAGGGCACGGGTCCGGGCCTGCAGAACGCCAGCCTGCCCACCATGCTTCTGCCCAGCTATGGCGAGCCCGCCGACGCCGACGGCGATCCCTACCTGAGCCACATCGGCGACGACGTCTTCTCGAACCTGGAAGCCTATGGCCTGGCGCTGAACGCCAACTGGGACCTGGGTCCGGTCACGCTGACCTCCATCACCGGCTATCGCAACACCAAGTCGAACATCCTCAGCGACTTCGACGCCACCCACCTCGACTTCCTGACCGTCCATCGCGACGAAACCCACGACCAGTTCAGCCAGGAGTTCCGCCTGGCCTCGAACGCCGACGGCCCGCTGCACTATGTGGTCGGCGCCTACTACATGACCCAGGAGTACGACATCTCCACCGGCCAGTTCGGCCTGGTCTTCGGCAGCCCGACGGCGGGATCGACCGCCATCAGCAGCCAGAAGGCGGACTCCCTGGCCGTCTTCGGTCAGGCGGACTACGAGGTTCTGCCGGGCCTGACCCTGACGGCCGGCGGCCGCTACAGCTCGGAAAAGAAGACCTTCACCACCCAGCCGCTCTTTTTCCCGAACTCCGATACGTTTGACGCCGACTTCGACGACTTCTCGCCCAAGTTCGCCGTCAACTACAAATGGTCGGACAACCTGATGACCTACGCTCAGTACTCGCGCGGTTTCCGTGCGGGCGGGTTCAATGGTCGCGCGGGCACCTTCGCCGCCGTCGGTCCCTATGATTCCGAGAGCGTCGACTCCTATGAAATTGGCGTGAAGAGCGACCTGCTCGACCGCCGCCTGCGCCTGAACGCTGCGGTCTTCACCAGCAACTACAAGGACATGCAGCAGAGCGTCCAGCAGGTCATCCCCAACACCACCATCAACCAGACCCTGGTCGCCAACGTCGGCAGCGCCAAGATCTCGGGCTTCGAGGCCGAGGCCACGGCCGTCGTCACCAACGCCTTCACCGTCACAGCCTCGGTCGGTTACCTGGACGCCGGCTTCGACGACTTCGTGGCCGATCTGGGCGACGGCAAGGGCGTGATCGACCGCTCGAACCTGCCGATGACCTATGCGCCCAAGTGGAGCAACAGCGTCACCTTCAACTACAAGCAGGGCTATGAGTTCGGCCAGGTGACGGCCCAAGCCAGCGTGCGTCACGTGACCGACCTCTACACCAGCTTCAACGTCGTGAACGCGACCTCGGATCTGGCGCTGCGCAAGGCCAACACCATCGTCGACGGCAGCCTGGCGCTGGAACTGCCGGACGGCCGCTGGCGGGTCAGCCTGTGGGGCAAGAACCTGACGGACGAGGTGGTGATCAACAACACCTTCGGCGTGGGGCCCCTGCTCGCCGCCCGGGTCTATCAGCCGCCGCGTGAAATCGGCGTCGATCTCGGCTTCAACTTCTGACGACCCCGAGGCCGGCGCGGCAAGGCGCCGGCCTCTTCTTCGTTCTGACCGACAAAATCCGAGTTCCCCATGACCACCTCCGCCGAACTGATCGGTCGGGCGCGCGAGCTGCTGCCCGTGCTCAAGGCCCGTGCGGCCGAGACCGAGGCGCTGCGCCGCCCCCATGACGACACCATTTCCGACCTGATCGATGCAGGTCTCATACAGATGCTGGTCCCCAAACGCTGGGGCGGCGCCGAGTCCGACCTGAAGACCATGTTCGAGGTGGTCGACACCCTGGCCCAGGGCTGCGTCTCGTCCGCCTGGATCGCCGCCTTCTACATCGGCCACAACCTCTACGCCGCCAAGCTGACCCCGCAGGCGCAGGAAGAATTGTTCGGCCCGCGCGGCTTCGTCCTGCTGCCCGCCGCGACCGCGCCGACCATGAAGGCCGAACCGGTCGACGGCGGCTGGCGGATCACCGGCAGCGCCCCCTGGGGCTCGGGCGTCATGCACGCCGACTGGGTCATGGTCTCGGGCATGACGCCGGAAAAGACCCCGCGCAGCTTCATCATGCCGGTCGCCGACGTCAGCGTGAACGATACCTGGCGCTTCAGCGGCATGGCCGGCACCGGCTCGAACGACATCGTCGTGAACGACGTCTTCGTCCCCCATTATCGCTCGATCGACGGCGTGGATCTGCGCAAGGGACCGACCGAGGGCACGGCCCTGCACGCCAACCCGCTCTATGACATTCCCCTGGTCCCCATGGCCTACGCCACCATCGTCCCCGTCCTGACCGGCGGGCTGAAGGGCGCGTTGTCGGCCTTTGAGGAGATCGTGGACCGCCGCGTGCGCAACTTCTCGGGGGCCGTAGTCAAGGACCAGCAGCACACCCACATCGTCCTGGGCGAAATGCAGGTCGGAACCCAGGCGGTCGACATTCTGGGCCGCGCCCATGTGGCCCGCACCGAGGCCCTGATCCAGAGCGGCTTCACCACCGAGGATCGCATCAGCCTGAAGGGTTCGGCCGGCTATCTGGCGCGCACCGGCCGCGAGGTGTCGCAGAACATGATGGCCAACGCCGGCTCCTCCAACTACCACCACGATCAGCCGCTGCAACGCTTCTGGCGCGACCTGGCGACCGTCACCTCCCACGCCTTCTGGGACTGGGACATCGCCCGCGAACAGGTCGGCCGCCGCCACTTCGGCCTGCCCATCAACCACCCCATCGTCTGATCCGTCGTCTGACCGGAACGCCCTCCATGTCCCTCGAAACCGTCGCTACAGGTCTGCAGTTTCCCGAAGGCCCCATCGCCATGGCCGACGGCTCGGTGCTGCTCGTCGAGATCCGACGCCAGACCCTGAGCCGGGTCGCGCAGGACGGGCAGATCACCGTCGTCGCCCACCTGGGCGGCGGACCCAACGGCGCCGCCATCGGCCCGGACGGGCGCGTCTATGTCTGCAACAACGGCGGCCTGGGCTGGGTCGACCTCGACGGCGGGCTGACGGTCCCCCACGGCGCGGCCAGCGACTACGCCGGCGGTTCGATCCAGGCCGTCGACCTGACCACCGGCGCGGTCGAGACCCTCTATACCGAATGCGACGGCCGCCCGCTGAGCGCGCCCAACGACATCGTCTTCGACAGCCAGGGCGGCTTCTGGTTCACGGACTTGGGCAAGGAAAACGACACCACCCGCGACTATGGCGCCATCTACTACGCCCGGACCGACGGCGGCTTCATCTCGCGGCAGCGCGACCGGATTTCATGGCCCAACGGCTGCGGCCTGTCGCCGGACGGCAAGACCCTCTATGTCGCCGAGACCTGGACCTGCCGCCTCTGGGCCTATGACGTGACCGAGCCGGGCGTTCTGGCGCCCGCCGCGGCCGCCTATCTGCCGGGCCGCCACGTCCTGACCCTGTCCGACTACCGGCCCTTCGACAGCCTGGCCGTTCAGGCCAACGGCGACGTCTGCGTCGCCACCGGCATCAACGGCGGCATCACCGTCGCGGCGCCGACCGGCGAGGCCACGCACGTCCCGGTCCCCGACTTCGTCACCACCAACATCTGCTTCGGCGGGGCCGACATGAAGGACGCCTGGATCACCGGCTCCTCGACCGGAACCCTGTTCAAGACGCGCTGGGCCGAGCCCGGCCTCAAGCTGGCGTTCAACGCATGACCGAATCCGAAGACACCGCCGTCCGCGCCCTCGCCGACCGCTTCATCGCGGCCATTGAGGCCGGCGACATCGAGACGGTGAAGGCCTGCTATGATCCCGCCGTCGTCGTCTGGCTGAACACCGCCGGCGTCGGCGTCGATCGTCAGGCCAACCTCGACGTTCTGTCCGGCTTTGTCGGCAAGACCTCGGAACGCCTCTATCAGAACCGCCGGGTCCAGACCTTCCCCGGCGGCTATGTCCAGCAACACCGGCTGCGGGCCACCCACGTCAAGGGGCCGGTTCTGGAACTGGCGGCCAGCCTGATCTGTCAGGTTCAGGACGGCGTGATCGTTCGCCTGGACGAATATTTCGACTCCGCCCCGCTCACCGCCTGGTACGCCCAGATATCGGCGGCGGCCTGATGTCCGCCCTCTCGCTTCAGTTCAGTACAGGAGACCGCGGATGACTTCCGCTTCCGCCGCCGCCACCACCCCCGCCGCGCGTCCCCGCCCGGCCTACGCCATCTATGTCGTCCTGATCCTGATGGTCGCCTACATGCTGTCCTTCATGGACCGCGTCCTGATCAGCCTGATGATCGAGCCGATCCGCACGGAACTGGGTCTGGGCGACACCCAGGTCGGCCTGCTGGTCGGCTTCGGTTTTGTTCTGCTCTATTCGATCATGGGCATTCCCTTCGGGGCCCTGGCCGACAGCAGCAACCGTCGCAACCTGATGGTCTTCGGCGTCCTCGGCTGGAGCGCCGCCACCGCAGCCAGCGGTTTCGCCGGCGGCTTCGCCTCCCTGCTGGCGGCCCGCGCCATGGTCGGCATCGGCGAGGCGACCCTGTCGCCCGCCGCCTATTCCACCATCGCCGACCGCTTCGAGAAGAAGCGCCTCGGCTTCGCCGTCAGCCTCTACAACATGGGCGTGTCGCTGGGCGGCGGCGTGGCCATGCTGTTCGGCGGCGTGCTGGTCGCCTGGGCGATGAAGACCAATGTGGCCCTGCCCTGGGGCGACCTGACCGGCTGGCGTCTGGCCTTCGTGGCCGTCGGTCTGCTGGGCGTGCCGCTGGCCGCCGTCATGCTGCTGACGGTGCGCGAGGCTTCGCGTCGTCGCGGCGCCGCCAAGGCCCCGCCGCTCAGCGCCCTGTGGGCCCTGGCCCTGCGTCACAAGGCGGCCTTCGCCGGCGTGGTCATCGGTTACTCCTTCATGGTCATCGCGGCCTATGGCGCCATGCTGTGGGCGCCTGTCCACTTCGCCCGCGCCCACGGCATGAGCCCGGCCCATCTGGGTCTGGCGTTCGGCGTCATCATCGGCCTGTTCGGCACCATCGGCCTGGCCGTCGGCGGCCTGCTGTCCGACCGTTCGGCCAAGCGGGGCCACCCCGACGCCCCGGTGCGGATCGTCCTGGCCTCGGCCGTCATCCAGTTCCCGCTGATGATCGGCGCCTATCTGGTCAGCGACACGACCCTCGCCCTGATCCTGGCGGCGGTCGGCATGGCCACGGTCTCGACCATCGGCGGCCTGCAAGCCGGCACGCTGCAGATCCTGACGCCCGCCTCGATGCGCGGCCGGATGACCGCCATCTACCTGCTGGTGGCCAACATGGCCGGCATGGGTCTGGGCCCCCTGATCGTCGGCTTCATCAGCGAACACCTGTTCAACGGCCCGACCAGCCTGGGCAAGGCCCTGGCCCTGGTCACGGCGGTGTCGTTGACGGTCGGCGTCAGCCTGCTGCTGCTGACCCGCAAGGCCATCATCGCCGCCGTTCAGGACAATGACAGGAACGAGGAGGCTGCGGCCCAGCCCGCCGCCTGAGCCACACTTCAGTCCGACGACAAAACCCCCGCTGGTTCGACCAGCGGGGGTTTTCATTTGGGTGAAGGTCGTCAGAAACCTCGGCGCGTCAGGCGCCCTCGCGCACCGCCGACAGCATCTTGTCGCCGAACAGGACGGACCACTGCTCGGCCGTCAGCGTCATGTGGCGGGCGGCGGCCGGGTGATCGGCGGCGACGACGCCCGCCGTCTTCACCGCCTCGCGGGCGCCGACACGGTCGAACCAGGCCTTGAGCCGCGGCCATTCGGCGACGTCCATGTCGATGGCGCGACTGGCGCGCACCCAGGGCCAGCAGGCCATGTCGGCGATGGAGTAGTCCTCGGCCAGATAGTCGACCTCCGACAACCGCGCCTCCAGGACGTCGAACAGGCGTCGCGCCTCGCGCGTGTAGCGCTGAACCGGATAGTCGTCGGGCGCCGGGCAGTAGCGCAGGAAGTGGTGGGCCTGACCGTGCTGCGGCCCCAGGCTGGCCATCTGCCACATCAGCCAGGTCACCGCCGTGTGCCGCAGACGCGGCGCGGCGGGCAGGAAGCGGCCCGACTTCTCGGCCAGGTACAGCAGGATGGCGCCCGACTCGAACAGGGCCAGGGGCTCGCCGCCCCCGATGGGCTGATGGTCGACAATGGCGGGCAGACGGCGGTTGGGATTGATCGCACCGAAGGCTGGCGTCAGGTGGCGCCCTTCAAACAGGTTGTACTTGATGGTGCGGTGCTCAAGCCCCGTTTCCGCGAGCATGATCGCCACCTTGTGCCCATTGGGCGTGTCGCATCCGTGCAGCTCGATCAAGACGGTTCTCCGAGTGGTGGGGGAAGGGGTGGCGCGGTCGTCAGGCCGTCTGCGCGGCCTTCCAGTACTCGTCCCGGATCAGGCGCTTGTAGAGCTTGCCCGTGTCGTGGCGGGGCAGTTCCTGCATGAAGTCGAACTGACGCGGCGCCTTGATCCCGGACAGCGACTGCCGCGCCCAGGCCGACAGTTCGGCGGCGAAGGCCGGCGTGGCGTCGGCCCAGTCGGCGGGCTGGATCACCGCCACCACCCGCTCGCCCATCTCCGGGCAGGGCGCGCCGATGACGGCGGCGTCGGCCACGCGGGGGTGCTGGATCAGCAGGTTCTCGATTTCCTGCGGATAGATGTTCACCCCGCCCGAGATGATCATGAAGCTCTTGCGGTCGGTCAGGAACAGATAGCCGTCCTCATCCAGCCGTCCGACGTCGCCCAGGGTGGTCCAGCCGCGCGCGTCATAGGCGGTGGCCGTCTTCTCGGGGTCGTTGTGGTATTCGAACGGGTGGTCGCCCTGGAAATAGATGTTCCCGATCTCGCCAGGCGGCAGTTCGTTGCCCTCATCGTCGCAGATGTGGACCACGCAGAAGTTGGCGCGACCGACCGAGCCGGGCTTCTTCAGCCATTCCTCGGAGTTGATGATGGTCATGCCGTTGCCCTCGGTCCCGGCGTAGTACTCGATCAGGATCGGGCCGAACCAGTCGATCATGGCCCGTTTGACCGGCACCGGGCAGGGTGCCGAGGCGTGGATGGCCAGCTTCAGCGACGAGACGTCGTAACGGGCGCGCACCTCCTCCGGCAGCTTCAGCATGCGGATGAAATGGGTCGGCACCCATTGGCTGTGGGTCACGCCGTGCGCGTCGATGGCCGCCAGGGCCAGTTCGGCGTCAAACTTGTCCATCAGCACCACCGTGCCGCCCAGTTGCTGCACCCCCATCGACCAGCGAAGCGGCGCGGCGTGATAGAGGGGCGCCGGGCACAGATAGACGCTGGCCTCGTCCACGCCGAAGCGGGTCTTGGCCACCAGGGCGGTCATCGGCAGGGCGTTGATGTCGCCGTCCTTGGGCAGTTCCGGCCGGATGCCCTTGGGCCGTCCCGTGGTGCCCGAGGAATAGAGCATCTCGCCGCCCGCGACCTCGTCGGCGATGCGGGTGACGGGTTGTTGCGCGGCCTCGTCCTCCCAGACGCGATAGCCGGGGACCACGCCGCCCAGCGAGAACAGCATCAGGTCGGACAGGCCCTCGGGCAGGGCCGGCGTATGGGGCAGGTCGGCGCCCGCGATCAGCACCCTGGCCCCGCAGTCGCGGGCGATATAGTCGACCTCGGCCAGGGTCAACCGCGACGACAGAGCGACGAAATACAGCCCCGACCGCTGCGCCGCCCAGGCCAGGGCGAAGTAGTCCGGCGTATTGCTGAGACAGACCGCCACGGCGTCGCCGGGCTTCAGCCCCAGGGCGCGCAACAGATGGGCGGCGCGGTTCGAGGCCTCGTCCATCTGGCGGAAGGTGGCGACCTCGCCCGTTCGCGCCATGACGACGGCGGGCTTGTCGGGCGTGAGGGCGGCGAAATGGCTGGGATGCATGAGAGGTCTCAGAAGGCGCGGGCCGCGGCGTCAGCCTGGGCCTCGAAGCTGCGGACATAGGCCTGACGCGCCTCGGCGTCGGGCTGGGTCGTGGCCGGGACGACCAGGGCGCGGATGTCGCGGATGCCGATGGTCTCGAAGATGTGCTTCAGATAGGGCAACTGGAAATCGACATGGTCGCCCGCCATCGTCGACGACCGCGTCAGGATCATCTGCAGGGGCCGGTTCCGCAGCAGGCCGACGTGGCGCATCTCGTCGGCCTTGTAGCCAAAGGTCACGCGCGGCTGGACGATGATGTCGAGATAGAGTTTCAGAGCCCAGGGGATGCTGTAGTTCCACATCGGACATGACAGCAGGATGCGGTCGGCGCGGTCCAGCCGAGCCACGGCGTCAGTGACCATGCGCCAGGCGTCATCGGCCTCGGGCGAGACCGCTTCGCCGAAGATGGGCGCGAACTTGCGAAAGGCGTGCTCGGCCTCAAAGCGCGGCAGGTCTTCCTCGAACAGGGCCAGGGTGTCGACCTCCGCATCCGGGTTCCGGTCCCGCCAGGTGGCGATGAAGCGGTTCGCCAGGGCGCGCGACGCCGACCTTTCCCCCTTGGGGCTGGCCACGATATGAAGCAGCATGACGTTTCCCAGTCTGTCGGCTGAGGCCGATCTCTCCCAAGTCGAAGGGGAAGTTTTGTCAATTTATTTGGCAATCACAAGCCCTGTCTCCGCGTTGACTTTCCGACCGCCCCCGGCCAGTGATTGTAAGATTAATTGACGTTTTGGAGAATGCGCCCGTGACCAGCCAACCGCTGAACGGCCCCCTGCACGGGCTGAAGGTCGTCGAGATGGGCCAGCTGATCGCCGGTCCCTTCTGCGGTCAGTTGCTGGGCGACATGGGCGCCGAGGTCATCAAGCTGGAATCCCCCGGCGTCGGCGATCCGATGCGGCACTGGGGCCAGGGCGAGACGCCGACCTGGTGGCGGGTGATCGCGCGCAACAAGTACTCGGTCGCCGTGGACCTGCGCTCGGCCGAAGGCCAGCAGACGGCGCGCGATCTGATCGCCCAGGCCGACATCCTGATCGAGAACTTCCGTCCCGGCACGCTGGAGAAGTGGGGCCTGGCCCCCGCCGATCTGATGACCACCAACCCGCGTCTGATCGTGGTGCGGGTCTCGGGTTACGGCCAGACCGGACCCTATTCGTCGCGCGCCGGCTTTGGCGGCATCGGCGAGGCCATGGGCGGCTGGCGCGGCATCGTCGGCGAGCCGGACCGCGCCCCGTCGCGCGTCGGCGTGTCGATCGGCGACACCCTGGCGGCGACCTATGGCTGCATGGGCGCGCTGGCGGCGCTGCAACATCGTGAGCGCACCGGACAGGGCCAGGTGGTCGACAGCTCCCTGTATGAAAGCGTGCTGCAGGTCATGGAGAGCATGATCCCGGAATACGCCGTCAACGGCCACAAGCGCACCCGCACCGGCTCGGTCCTGCCCAAGATCGCCCCGTCGAACGTCTATCCCTGCTCGGACGGGGAATACCTGATCGGCGCCAATCAGGACGCCGTCTTCGCGCGCCTGTGCCTGGCCATGGGTCGGCCGGAACTGGCGACCGACGTGCGCTACGCCACCCATCTGGCGCGCGGCGAGCATCAGGCGGAACTGGACGTGCTGGTCGGCGCATGGACCGCGACCCTGACGGTTCAGGCGCTGGAAGACCTGATGATCGAACACGCCGTCCCGGCGGGCCGCGTCTTTGACGCCGAGGACATGATGGCCGACCCGCATTTCGCCGCGCGCGACGCCATCATCGAGGTCGAGGACCCGGTTCTGGGCAAGGTGGCCATGCAGGGGGTCTTCCCCAAGCTGTCCGCCACGCCCGGCTCGGTGCGCCGCCCCGCCCCGCTGGAAGTCGGTCAGGACACGGCGGAGATTCTGCAACGCTGGCTTGGCGCCTGATGTCCCGCATAGCCGTTCTCCCGATGGGAGAAGGTGGCCTGAAGGGCCGGATGAGGGTCGCTCCTAGCCGTCGGCGTATGCCGTTGCGTCACGGCTAGGAGCGACTGACGCCGCAGCCCGTCACCCTTTCGCCTTAGCGGATCGCCTTCGGCTCTCCGAGGCTCAAGCCCTCTCCCGCCGGGAGAGGGATCAGAAAGCCCTCAGATGCGGCGCCGCATAGCCGATGCGCGCCTCGAAGCCCTCGATCTCGGTCAGGCGCGCCAGGGCGGCGTCGATCTCGTCCCGGCCTTCCAGCAGCTTGATCCTGTCCGCCGCAGCGATCTCGAACGCCCAGGTCCGCCCGCCCGCCGTCACCGTCTGATCGGGCAGCGAGACCTGAAACCGCGCCGTCGCCGGGTCGCGCGCCAGATCCATCAACGCCAGACACTCCGCCTCGGGCAGGACCAGCGGCAGGATGCCGTTCTTCAGACAGTTGTTGCGGAAGATGTCGGCGAAACTGGGCGCGATGACGCAGCGAATCCCGAAGTCCAGCAGGGCCCAGGGCGCGTGCTCGCGGCTGGAGCCGCAACCGAAGTTGTCGAACGCGATGAGGACGCCCGCCCGATCCCACGGCGACTGGTTCAGCACGAAGTCGGCGCGCGGCTGATCGACGGCGTCAAAGCGCAGCGGGTGCAGCAGGATACGCCCCAGACCGGCGCGGGTGACGCCCTTCAGAAATCGCCCGGGCGCCAGCTTGTCGGTGTCGATATTGGCGAGCGGCAGGGCCGCCGCGACGGCGTCCAGAGTGGTGAAGGCCAGCATCAGCCAGGGTTCCTGACATCGACCAGCCGGCCCGCCACGGCGGCGGCGGCGGCCATCGACGGCGACACCAGATGGGTGCGGCCGCCCGGACCCTGACGGCCCTCGAAATTGCGGTTGGAGGTCGAGGCGCAACGCTCGCCCGGCGCCAGCCTGTCGGGGTTCATGCCCAGACACATGGAGCAGCCCGCTTCGCGCCATTCGAACCCGGCGTCGATGAAGATACGGTCCAGCCCCTCGGCTTCGGCCGCCGCCTTGATCCGGCCGGAGCCCGGCACCACCAGGGCGCGCACGCCCTTCGCCACATGACGGCCGCGCGCGATGTCGGCGGCGGCGCGCAGGTCTTCCAGACGGCCGTTGGTGCAGCTGCCGATGAAGACCGTGTCGATGGCCAGACCTTCCAGAGCCTGATCCGAGGCCAGCCCCATATAGGCCAGCATCTGTTCGATCCGGGCCCGCTGACCCGCGTCGGCGACGGCGCTCAGATCCGGCGTGCGGCCGCCGATGGTCGTCACGGCCTCGGGGCTGGAGCCCCAGCTCACCATGGGCTCGACGGCGGCGGCGTCGATACGCACCACCCTGTCGTAGGGCGCGCCGGGGTCGCTGACCAGGGTGCGCCAGTCGGCGACGGCGGCGTCGAAGGCCGCGCCCTGCGGCGCGTGCCGACGCCCTTTCAGATAGGCGAAGGTGGTCTCGTCCGGCGCGATCAGGCCCGCCCGCGCGCCCGCCTCGATCGACATGTTGCAGACGGTCATGCGCCCAGCCATGTCGAGGTCGCGGATCGCCTGACCGGCGTATTCGATAATGTAGCCGGTGGCGCCATTGGTCCCGATCTGGCCGATGACGGCCAGGATCAGATCCTTGGCCGCCACGCCGCGGCCCAGGGTGCCCTCGACCGCGATCAGCATGGATTTGGCCCGCTTCTGCACGAGAGTCTGCGTCGCCAGAACATGCTCGACCTCCGACGTGCCGATGCCGAAGGCCAGGGCTCCGAAGGCGCCGTGGGTGGCGGTGTGGCTGTCGCCGCAGACGATGGTCGTGCCGGGCAGGGTCAGCCCCTGCTCCGGCCCGACGACGTGGACAATGCCCTGATCCACGCTGTCGAGCGGGATCCACGGCAGGCCGAATTCGGCGGCGTTGATCTGCAACTGTTCGATCTGCGCCCGGCTTTCCGGGTCGAGGACGCCCGC
Organism: Candidatus Brevundimonas phytovorans; assembly: GCA_029203145.1. Taxonomy (NCBI): domain Bacteria; kingdom Pseudomonadati; phylum Pseudomonadota; class Alphaproteobacteria; order Caulobacterales; family Caulobacteraceae; genus Brevundimonas; species Candidatus Brevundimonas phytovorans. The sequence goes on along the minus strand of CP119309.1, from coordinate 38,075 downwards.
CGCCCGGTTCAGCGTCGGGACGTTGTGGTCGGCCACCGTCAGGGTCTGGGCCGGGGCGTGCACCGGGACGCCGCGCTGGCGCAGCCCCTCGAAAGCCTGGGGGCTGGTGACTTCGTGGACCAGATGGAAGTCGACATACATCAGCATGTCGCCGTCGCCGAGGTCGGCCACCATGTGGCGGTCATAGATCTTGCTCAGCAGGGTGCGGGGAGGATTCATGGCGTCCTTCTAGCGGCCGACGAAGCGGGCGGGACGGCGGGCCCCGAAGGCGGCGGCGCCTTCCTGGAAGTCGGCGGTGCGGCCGGCGTCGGCCTGCGCCTCGCGCTCGACGTCCAGCGCCTGGGCGAAGCCGAGGTCGAGGGCCGCCCGCGCGGTGCGGCGCGCGGCGGCGTAGGCCAGGGTCGGGCCGTTCGACAGCCGCTCCAGCAAGACCTCGGCCTCGCCCGACAGCGCCTCGGGATCGACGGCCTTCCACGCCAGCCCCCAGGCCACGGCCTGTTCGGCGGTGATGCGCTCGCCGGTCATCATCAGCCCCAGAGCCCGATGCCAGCCCAGGGTGCGCGGCAGGAGCCAACTGGCCCCGCTGTCCGGCGCCAGACCGACCTGGGCGAAGGCGTAGCTGAGGAAGGCCGAGCGCGACATCAGGATCATGTCGGCGGCCAGGGCGATGGAGGCCCCTGCCCCGATGGCCGGGCCGTTGACCGCCGCGATCAGCGGGATCGGCAAGTCGGCCAGCTTGAGCAGCAGAGGATTGATATGGGTTTCCAGAATAAGGCCCGCGTCGTCCGGCAGGGGCGCGGACAGGGCGCCGCCGGCGCAGAAGGCCCGGCCCGCGCCCGTCAGCATCAGCGCCCGCGCGCCCGAGGCCAGCGCGGCGTCCACGGCGGCGTCCAGCGCCTCCATCATCGGTTCGCTCAGGGCGTTCATCCGCTCGGGCTGATCCAGCCGGATGATCGCGCCCTCGCCCTTGCGTTCAAATCCGATCATCGCACACCTCGCCGCGCCGCCCGGCCGTGCAAGTCGCGGCGAGAACGGCGAAAAAACGCCTGAACATGAGTTGACAGACATGGTTCGGGGCGGGATTAGATGTCAATAGATTTGACAATCTTTCCCGTCCTAGCGGCGGCAGGAGCACCCCTTTCGATGAGAATTACGCAGGGCCTGGTTCGCGCCGTCGTCACGGCCGCCGACCGCACCGCCACCATCGACGGCGACCGCCGCCGGGCCTGGCGCGAAGTCGGCGACCGCGTCGCCCGTCTGGCCGGAGGTCTGCGCACGCAGGCCGCACTCCAGACCGGCGACCGGGTCGCCGTCCTGGCCCATAACTGCGACGTCTATTTCGAGACCTATTTCGGCGTCCTCTGGGCCGGGGGCGCGCTGACGCCGCTGAACACCCGCCTGGCCACGCCCGAACTGGCCTTCCAGTTGAAGGACGCCGGGGTCGAGACCCTGTGCTTTGGCGAAGAGTTCGCCGCCGTCGCCGAACAGCTGCTGGCCGAGGGCGCCGTCAACCGCCTGATCGCCATGGACGGCCTGCCCGGCGCCTCGGCCCATCTGACGCATGAAGGCCTGATCCAGGCCTCGGAACCCGCCGAGGAGCATCTGGCCGCCAACGACGATCTGGCCGGCATCTTCTACACCGGCGGCACCACCGGCCTGCCCAAGGGGGTGATGCTGAGCCACGGCAATATGCACGCCATCGCCTCCAACCTGCTGATGACGATCCCGTTCGACGAGACGGGGGTCAATTTCCACGCCGCGCCCATGTTCCACCTGGCGGACATCGGCATCCTGTTCGCCACCATGACCGGCGCGACCCACGTCTTCCGTCGCAGCTTCAACGCCGAGACCATGCTGGAGGCCATCGCCGAGCATGGCGTAACCCACTGCTTCACCGTGCCCGCCGTCATCGACCGGATGGCCAAGTATGAGCGGCTGGATCAACTGGATCTGTCGAAGCTGAAAATGCTGGGCTACGGCGGCTCGTCCCTGCCCGCGGCCACCCTGGCCCTGGCGCGCGAGAAGTTCCCCAACATCGCCTTCATCCAGGGTTTCGGCCAGACCGAGATGGCCTCGGTCACGGTGCTGACGCCCCAGGACCACCAGTGCGCCGACGACCACCCGCGCCTGCGCTCGTGCGGCAAGGTGGCGCCGGGCTTTGAAATCCGCATCGTCGACGAGAACGGCGTCGAGGTCCCGCGCGGCCAGATCGGCGAGATCGTGGGCCGCGGCGACAACGTCATGCAGGGCTACTGGAACCGTCCCGAGGAAACCGCCGACGTGATGCGCAACGGCTGGCTGCACACCCGCGACGCGGGCTGGATGGACGAGGAAGGCTATATCTACATCACCGACCGACTGAAGGACATGATCGTGTCCGGGGCCGAAAACATCTACTCGATCGAGGTCGAGAACGCCCTGTCCTGGCACCCCGCCATCGAGGAAGCCGCCGTGATCGGCGTGCCCGATCCGACCTGGGGCGAGCGAGTCCATGCCCATATCGTCTGCAAGGCGGGCGCGGAGCAGCCCAGCCTTGAGGAGCTGTCCGCCTTCTGCCGCCAGCGCATCGCCGGCTACAAGACGCCCAAGAGCGTCAGCTTCAGCGAGGCCCGGCTGCCGCGCAGCGCCGCCGGCAAGATCCAGAAAGGCCCGGTCCGCGAGGTCGTGCTGAAAGAGCTGAACCTGGCCTGATCTCAGCGCCAGCAAGGAGGGGAAGAGGCGGGCAAGGGGTTGCCCGCCTTTTCTTTTGCCTGAAATCCAGCCTGGCCATCGGCCATAGAAAAAGGGCGGGACGCTCGCGCCCCGCCCTTCCCTGTTTTCAAGCCCTGTGCGGCGATCAGGCCGCCAGAGGCTTGGGCGCCGGATAGAAACGTTCGCCCGAGGCGGACATCGTCTTCAGCAGGGCCGGCGGCGCGAAACGCTCGCCGTACTGCGCGGCCAGGGCCTCGCAGGCGGCGGTGAACGCGGCCACGCCGATGCTGTCGATCAGGCTGATCGGGCCGCCGGTCCAGGGCGCGAAGCCCCAGCCCAGGATGGCGCCGACGTCGGCGTCGCGGGCGGCGGTGACGACGTTCTCGTCCATGCAGCGCGCGGCCTCGACGGCCTGACGATAGAGCAGACGCTGCTTCAGGTGCTCGACGAGTTCCGGCGTGGAACGCGCGATCTTGACCGGATACATCTCGGCCAGACCGGACCACAGGCTCTTGGCCCCGCCTTGCGGATAGTCATAGACGCCCTTGCCGTTCTTGCGGCCCCAACGTTCCAGAGCCACCATGTCGATCAGGAACTTGTCGGTGTCGCCGGCGGCCGGCGCCGGCAGGTTCAGGTCCTTGCGACGCTGACCCGCGACGCGGTCCACCAGGTCGATGGCCACGTCGTCCAGCAGTTCCAGCGGGCCGCGCGGCATGCCGGTCATCCGGCCGACGTTGTCGATGATGGCCGGGGCGATGCCCTCGATCAGCATCTCCAGACCTTCACGGATGTAGGTGTCGAACACGCGGCTGGTGAAGAAGCCGCGGCTGTCGTTGACGACGATCGGCACCTTCTTCAGCTGCTTGCAGTAGTCCAGCGCCTTGGCCAGGGTCTCCTGCGAGGTGGTCTTGCCGACGATGATCTCGACCAGCTCCATCCGGTCCACCGGCGAGAAGAAGTGGATGCCGATGAAGTTGGCCGGACGCTCGGAGGCCTCCGACAGGCCGGTGATCGGCAGGGTCGAGGTGTTGGAGGCGAAGACGGCGTCCGCCCCGATCTGGGCCTCGGCGCGCCTGGTCACATCGGCCTTCAGGGCGCGATCCTCGAACACGGCCTCGACCACCAGATCGGCGCCCTTGACGGCGTCATAGTCCGTGGTGGCGGTGATGCGGCCGACCAGTTCGTCGGCGGTTTGCTGGCTCATCGCGCCCTTGGCCACGGCCTTGGCGACCAGGGTTTCCGAATAGGCCTTGCCCTTGTCGGCGCCGGCCTGAGCCACGTCGATCAGGACGGTGTCGATGCCGACCCGCGCCTGAGCATAGGCGATGCCCGCGCCCATCATGCCGGCGCCCAGAACGGCGGCCTTCTTGACGGTGTAGGTCGGAACGTCCTGGGGACGGGCGCCGCCCTTGGCCAGGGCCTGTTTCGACAGGAAGAGCGAGCGGATCATGGCCCGCGCCTGCGGCGTCTGCTGGGTGTCCATGAACAGGCGCGACTCGACGCGAAGCGCCGCGTCCATCGGCAGGTTGAAGCCCTCATAGACGCAGCGGGCGATGTTCTTCTGGGCCGGATAGTTGCCGTAGCTCTTGGCCATGACCTTCGGCGGAACCATCACGAAGACGGCGCCGCCGATGTCCGAATAGGGGCCGTCCTTCATGACGTAGCCCTTGCGGTCCCAGGGCTGGACGCCCTCGCCGCCAGCCAGAATCCAGGCCTTGGCCGCGGCCAGAGCCTGACCCGGCTCGACCACTTCGTCGATGATGCCGATGACCTTGGCCTTCTCGGCGTCGACCGGCGCGCCGGTCAGCATCAGGTCCAGCGCGGCCTGCACGCCCGCCAGACGCGGGACGCGCTGGGTGCCGCCAGCGCCCGGCAGCAGGCCGATGGTCACTTCCGGCAGACCGACCTTGGCCTTGGTCGAGGCGACGCGATAGTGGGCCGCCAGGGTGAACTCGAAACCGCCGCCCAGGGCGATGCCCTCGATGGCCGCGACCACCGGCTTGCCGACGGTTTCCAGCGCACGAAGCGCCTTGCTCATGCGCGACGAGGCGGGAAGCGCGGCTTCACGGGCGGCGCCCTCGGCGCGGCCGCCGGCCGTCTCGCCCAGTTCGCCCAGGTCAGCGCCCGCGCAGAAGCCGTTGGACTTGCCCGAGGCGAGAATGGCGCCGCGAATGAAGAGGTCGTCGCGGATACGGGCCACGATGGCCTCGATATCGGCCACAGCACTGTCGGTGAAGGTGTTCATCGTGCGGCCCGGCACGTCGAACAGGAAGGTGGCGATGCCGTCGGCATCCACCGAAATGGTGAAGTTGTTCATGTCGTTGTCCTGACTGTCAGATCGCGATCAGACGCGCTCGATGATGGTGGCGGTGCCCATGCCGGCGCCGACGCAGAGGGTGGCGAGGCCGGTCGATTTGCCGGTGCGTTCCAGCTCGTCCAGCAGGGCGCCCAGGATCATGCCGCCGGTGGCGCCGAGCGGGTGGCCCATGGCGATGGCGCCGCCGTTCACGTTCATCCTGTCGTGCGGCACGTTCAGCTGCTGCATGAAGTACATGACCACCGAGGCGAAGGCCTCGTTCAGCTCGAACAGGTCGATGTCATCGATGCTCATGCCGGCCCGGGCCAGGGCCTTCTGCGTCACGGCCACCGGGCCGGTCAGCATGATGGTCGGCTCCGAGCCGATCGAAGCCGTGCCGACGATGCGGGCGCGGGGCTTGAGGCCCATCTTCTCGCCCATTTCCTTCGTGCCGATCAGCAGACCCGAGGCGCCGTCGACGATGCCCGAGGAGTTGCCGGCGTGGTGGACGTGGTTGACCGCTTCGATCTCGGGATAGCGCTGACGCATGATGGAATCGAAGCCCGCCGCGCCGAGACCGGCGAAGGAGGCCTTCAGCGCGCTCAGGCTTTCGACCGTGGTTTCGGGACGCATGAACTCGTCATGGGCCAGAACCGTCACGCCGCAGTGCTTGACCGGGACGATGGCGTTCCTGAAGCGATTGTCGGCCCAGGCGGCGGCGGCGCGCTTCTGGCTCTCGGCGGCGAAGGCGTCCACGTCGGTGCGGCTGAAGCCGGACAGGGTGGCGATAGCGTCGGCGCCGACGCCCTGGGGCGCGAAATAGGTGGTGAAGGCCACGTCGGGGTCCACCGACCAGGCGCCGCCGTCCGAGCCCATCTTGACCCGGCTCATGCTCTCGACGCCGCCGCCGATGGCGACGTCCGCCTCGCCGAAGACGATCTTGGCGGCGGCCGTGTTCACGGCTTCCAGACCCGAGGCGCAGAAGCGGTTCATCTGCACGCCGGCCACCGTCTGGGCCAGACCGGCGTTGATCGCCGCGACGCGGGCGATGTTGGCGCCCTGTTCGCCGATGGGAGCGACGCAGCCCAGGATCACGTCGTCGATCAGGCGGGTGTCGAGGTTGTTGCGGTCGCGCAGAGCTTGCAGCACCTGGGTCGCCAGCGAGATGGCGGTCACTTCGTGCAGGCTGCCCTTGGCGTTGCCCCGGCCGCGCGGGGTCCGCACGGCGTCATAGATATAGGCTTGTCTCACAGTCGTTTCCTCGGTTGTTCTGATCAGGCGCCGGGGGCGCGCGGAAGCGGCGCCGGCGTCAGGGAAAAGCGGGGCGCGGGGGCCGGCTGGGTCACGCCGTCCAGGTCGATGAAGGCCTGGCGCTGGGCGTTGTGCGGATAGGAAGGGGCCTCGGCGAAGGAGAGCACCGGGGCGAAACAGGCGTCCGACCCCTCCATCAGGGCGCGCCATTCGTCGCGGGTCTTGGCGGCGAAAATCTGGGTCAGACGGGCGCGGCGCGTCTCGCGCTCTGCGGCGCCGTCCTGATCCTTGAACATCGGATCATCGGTCAGGCCCGTGGCTTCCAGCATCCGCGCATAGAAGGGCGCTTCGATGGAGCCGATGGCGACATAGAGGCCGTCGGCGGTCTCATAGGTGTCGTAGTAGGGCGCGCCGGTGTCGAGGTAGTTGGTCCCCCGCTCGTCGCCCCAGATGCCCTGGGCGCGGAAGCCCCAGATCATGCCCATCAGCAGCGAGGCGCCGTCGGTCATGGCGCAGTCGATGACCTGCCCCTGCCCGGTCGAGCGCGCCGACAGGACGCCGGCCAGCATGGCGAAGGCCATCATCATGCCGCCGCCGCCGAAGTCGCCGACCATGTTGATCGGCGGGGTGGGCTTCTCGCCAGCCCGGCCAAAGGCGTTCAGGGCGCCAGTGATGGCGATATAGTTGATGTCGTGGCCGGCGGCCTTGGCCAGCGGGCCTTCCTGGCCCCAGCCCGTCATGCGGCCGTAGACCAGCTTCGGATTGTCCGCCAGCAGCACCTCGGGACCCAGACCCAGACGCTCCATGACGCCGGGGCGATAGCCCTCGACCAGGCCGTCGGCCTGACGGATCAGCTCACGCGCGGCGGCGCGGCCTTCTTCGCTCTTGAGGTCCAGTTCGACCCGCTTGCGCGAGCGCGCCAGCACGTCAGTGGGGTCGATCCTGGTGCCTGGCCGATCGATGCGGATGACCTCGGCGCCGTGGTCGGCCAGCATCATGCAGGCGAAGGGGCCGGGGCCGATGCCCGCCATCTCGATGATGGTCAGACCCGACAGGGTGCCGACGGATTTCGTCGCCGCGCTCATCGCGCGGACGCTCTGGCCGAAAGTCCGAAGATGTCGCTGAACATGACCGTCGCTCCCCGCACGCCCCTCTTGAAGAGGTCATACGGTGATCGACCGGCCGAACAATCTTGTCAAGAAATTTGACTTAAGCCGTTTCCAGTTCTGCCGTCGCCCCCGCATCCAGACCGCCCAGGAAGGCGCGCAGACCTTCGCGCATGATCTCCAGGCTGTCGGCCCCCACGGCCTGCTCCAGCTCGGCCTCGAGGTCCCGCAGGATCTTCTGCGCGTCGTCACGAATGGCGTGGGATTCCGGCGCGAAGCGGACGATGCGGGCCCGCCGGTCGGCCGGGTCGGGGACCAGTTCCACCAGCTTGTTTTCGACCATCTCGGCCAGGAACTGGCTCATGGCCTGACGCGAAATGCCCAGGTTCTCGGCCATGCGCGCTGCGCGCGTCTCGCCGTTGGCGACATTGACCAGGACCAGCGACTGGGTCCGGCTCAGCTTGCCCCAGCCACGGGCGTCCAGCCGCGACTGCAATTGCTCGTCGAACCAGTAGACGGTGCGGACGAGATCGAGCATCAGAAGCGAGCGAGTCATCGGGCCAGTGTCGCCGTCCTGCGCCTTCGGGGAAAGCCCGAAAACGGCGTCATGTCGATTTTTAGTCAACTTACTTGACATTCATCGCCGCACGCCGCGAACTGGACCTCCCACAGGGGAGGATAAAAACATGACGAGCCAAACGCTCGCGGACCGGCGCATTCCTGCCGGCGACGATTTTCTGGCGCCCGAGGCGGTCGCCGCCCTGACCCCGGCCGAGCTGACCGCACGGATCACGGCGCTGAAGCCCATGATCGCCGCCGCCTCCGCCGAGGCCGAGCGCCTGCGCCGCCCGGTGGACGCGGTGTGGAACGCCCTGCGCGCCACCGGCTATTTCTACATGTACGTGCCGCGCCGCTTCGGCGGGCTGGAGTTCGAGCCCCAGGCCTATATCGACGCCACGCTAGAGATCTGCGAGGCCTGCCCGTCGACCGGCTGGACGGCCAGCTTCGCCGCCGAGCACAACTGGCTGATCGCCCAGTTCCCGGAAAAGACTCAGGCCGAGGTCTGGGGCCGCACCCCCTATGTCATCGCCCCCAGCGTCGCCGCCCCTCCGGGCAAGGCCGTGCGTGTGGACGGCGGCTTCCGTATCTCGGGCCGCTGGAAGTTCGGCACCGTCGTCATGCACGCCGACTGGGTCATGCTGAACGCCATGGAAGACATGGGCGAGGGCAAGCCGCCGGTCGTGCGCATGATGCTGGCGCGCGCCGAGGACGTGAAGGTGCTGGACACCTGGTTCATGAGCGGCATGGCCGCCACCGGCTCCAATGACATTGTCGCCGAGGAGCTCTTCATCCCCGAGGCCTACAGCTTTGTGATGTCCGAGGTCCGCACCGGGCGGGGCAACGGCTCGCGCATCCACGCCAATCCGCTCTACGCCGCGCCCATGCTGCCGCAGTTGTGCGTGACGGCGGCCCTGCCCTCGGTCGGCGCGGCCAAGGCGGCGGTCGAGCTGGGCCGCCAGCGGCTGACCGTCCACACCAAGATGGGCGGCCAGTCGACCCAGGTGGACAAGCCCGCCGCCCAGATGCGTCTGGCCCGCGCCGACCTGATGGTGCGCTCCGCTGAACTGTCGATCCGTCAGGCCGCCGACGAAAATCTGAAGCTGTCGGCGATGAGCGACGAGGACCAGTTGCCTCATCGCCTGCGTCTGCGCGCCCAGATCGCCTATGCCGTCAGCCAGTGCCTGGAAGCGGTGCGGACCTGCTGCGACTCCTCCGGGTCGGGCATCTACGCCCTCGACAACCCGATGCAGCGCATCCTGCGCGACATCGAGGTCATGGCCAGCCACATCGTCTACGACATGGACGTGTCCACCGAACTGCACGGTCGCTCGCTGGTCGGCCTGGCGCCGAACTCGCTGTTGACCTGAGCGGCTCTCCCTCCCTCGAAACCCTCCACTGCCCATTCGGCAAAGGGGACCGTTCGCGGTCCCCTTCTTTTTTGCCTGGTGCGGGCCGGACATGAAAAAGGGGCCCGACAAGGCCCCTTTTCCGATCGGATTTCCGAGGGATCAGTCGATATGCTGACCGTCGTCGATCTTGATGACGGCGCCGGTCGTGTAGGCGGCGGCGTCCGAGGTCAGGAAGCTGATGGTCGGCGACAGGGCGTCGATGGGCATCAGGCGCTTGCGCGGCAGCTTGGAGATCATCTTCTGGCCCGCCTCGCTGGTGAACCACTCCTCGTTGATGTCGGTCAGCATATAGCCGGGGCAGACGACGTTGACGCTGATGCGGGCGCGCGACCACTCATTGGCCAGGGCCCGACCCAGCATGACCGCCGAGGCCTTGGACGCGCAGTAGGCCACCAGACCGGTCAGGGCGTGCAGGCCGCCCATCGAGGCCAGGATGACCACGCGCCCCCGCTCGGACCGGCCGCTGGCCAGCAGGCGGCGACCGCCCTCGCGCGCGGTCAGGAAGACGCCGCGACTGTTGACCGCCTGGATCTGGTCGAACTCGTCGATGGGCAGGTCGGTGGCGGGGCCGTCGGCGTTGACCCCGGCGTTGGCGATGACGGTGTCGACCAGACCAAAGCGCGCCTCGGCGGCGTCATAGCCGGCGATGACCGAGGCCTCGTCCGACACGTCCATCGACACGGCCAGGGCCTCGCCGCCCGCCGCCTCGATCTCCGCCACCAGGGCCGCCAGCCGGTCGGCCCGGCGCGCGGCCAGCACCACCCTGGCGCCGCCCCGCGACAGGACGCGGGCGAACTCGGCGCCGATGCCAGACGAGGCGCCGGTGATCAGGGCCACGCGGCCTTCATGCGTCAGTTGGGTCATGCGTCTTTCCTCTCGCGTGCGGACTGCCAGGCGCGCATCATGGCGCTGGTCCGAGTCCGCTGCAGTTTTTCATTGAGCCAGACGGCGGCTTCGCAGACGGCGTCGATGTCCACCGCCATCCGACCGTTCAGGGCATAGGCCACGTCCTCGGTGGCGACATTGCCCGCCGCCCCCGGCGCGAAGGGACAGCCCCCGGTGCCGCCGATCGAGGCGTCCACGGTGACGGCGCCCGCCGCCACAGCGGCCACGGCGTTGGCCACGCCCGTGCCGCGCGTGTCATGGAAGTGGACGCGAACCGGCAGGGGTCGCACAGCCTCGACTACCGCCGCGACCAGGAACGACACCTCGTCCGGGCGGGCCGCGCCGATGGTGTCGGCCAGGGCGATCTCCAGCGGCCCGAAGGCGGCCAGACGGCGCGCCATGTCGACCACGCGCGCCGGATCAACCGCGCCCGACAGTGGGCAACCGAAGGCGACCGAAATCGTCACCTGCGCGTCCCGGCCTGCGGCCCGCGCCTGTTCGATGACGCGTCCGGCCATCGCGATGCTGGCGTCCACGTCCAGACCCTGATTGGCCGTGCCGAAGACGTCCGAGGCCGCGACCACGACGCCCAGCTCATGCACGTCCGTCGCCAGCGCGCGCCCGGCGCCGCGCTCGTTCAGCACCAGGCCGATGGTGCGCACGTCCTCGCGACGCGGCAGGGCGGCGATCACCGCCTCGGCGTCGGCCATCTGCGGCACCAGCCTGGGATTGACGAAGCTGGCGACCTCGATCCGGCGTGCGCCCGCCGCAACGGCCCGTTCGATCAGGGCGACCTTGTCTGCGGTCGACAGGATGGTCTTTTCGTTCTGCAGGCCGTCGCGCGGCGAGACCTCGACCCATTCGATCATGCTGAGATGTCCTTCGGCGCCGCCAGTTCGTGGCGATAGCGCGGCTGGTCGATGGCCAGGGCAGCCAGCGCCGTGCGGCGCAGATGGTCGAAGACCAGCGGATCATCGCCGCTGACCGTCCCGTCGCGCAGGCCCTCGGCCAGGGCGGCGTTCAGCACGGCATAGTCGCCGTCCCGGCCCAGAATCGTCCGCATCCGGGCGACAGCGGCGGCTTCAGCAGCGGGCCATTGGGCCAGTTCGCGCGACACGATGCCGAGAGCGTTGGCGGCCACCTTGCGGTGGAAGCCGTCCGCCGAGGTCGGCGGCGATCCCAGCCAGGCGACGGTCGCCTCGACCAGTTCTTCCTTGCGCGGACCTTCGATCATCGCGACGCCTCCATCAGGGCCAGAAGATCGACTTCGCATTCGCTGAGACGCCGGCCGATCACGGCGCGCTCGACCGACCGCGACGCGCCAGACGCAAAGGTGCGGTACATCATCATCGTCACCACGGCCCATTTGAACGTGCCGACCGCCTGCCAGAAACGGACGCGCTCGACCGACCACGGCTCGCCGCCCGCCGCGCGGTAGGCGTCCAGCAAGACCTCCAGATCAGCGAAGCCCCCGACCACCCTATCCGTCACGCCAAAGCGCCAGCTGTTGACGCAGAGCCAGCCCAGATCCTCGGCCGGGTCGCCCAGATGGGCCAGCTCCCAGTCCAGCACCGCGGTCAGACCCTGATCGGGATCGACCATCAGATTGCCGTTGCGGAAGTCGCCGTGAACCAGCCGCGGCTGGACCGGCGCCGGCAGGCGGGCCTCCATCCATTTCAACGCCGCCTCCATGACGGGGCGCGGATTGCTGCTCCTGCGATAGATGTCGGCGTAGCGGTCCAGCACGGCCCGACCGTCCTGAACCTCCAGCGGCGGCAAGCCTGGGGGGTGGATGGCGTGGATGCGAGCCAGGGCCTCGCCGCACTGGCGGCCGAGAATCTCGCGCGCCGGGGCGAAGGCGGGGTCGGCGGCGATGCGGCGGCCCAGGGTCTCGCCCGAGACCCGCTCGACCACATAGGCCTCGCCCAGACCGTCGGCTTCGCCGCAGTCGCGCACCAGACGGGCGACGGCCACGCCGCCCTCCTCCGCCGCCTTCAGCAGTCTGGCCTCGACCGGCAATGCCAGGGAGGTTTCGAACACCTCGGCCTCGCCGCCCCCGCCGCGACGGCGCAGGATCAGGGGACGCAGGTCGCTCTCGCCTTCAATATCGAAGGCCCAGGTTTCCAGACTGGCGCCGCCGGTCAGGCGGCGCAGGCCCGTGGCGCGCGCGCCGCCGGGGGCCAGGACTGACGCCAGAGCGTCGAGTTTGGCCAGAACGAGATCAGCCGGTTCGGACGCCGGTGCGGGTTGAGAGGCGGACATGGCGAATGGATGACCGAAGCGGCCGATCTTTGTCAAATAGATTGACGTTCATCGCGCAAACAGGACAGGATGAAACCCACTTTTGTTCCAGTCTGCGAGCCCCCGATGAGCGCCCACGCCGGTCCCTCCGCCTACACCCAGGAAGACATCGACCTGTTCCGCGAGGGCCTGTCGAAATTCCTCGACGCAGAATGCCCGCCCGAGGCGATCGAGCGCTGGAACCACAACAAGATCGTTCCCCGCGACCTGTGGGCCAGGGGCGCCGCATTCGGCCTGCTGGGCCTGTCGGTTCCTGAAGAATACGGCGGCATGGGCGCCGACTTCCGGCACGAACGCGTGGTCATAGAGGAGTTCGGCGCGCGCGGCATGGAGGGCTGGGGCGTGCCCCTGCACAACATGATCGTGGCCCCCTATCTGATCGCCTTCGGCACCGAAGAACAGAAGCAGAAGTGGTTGCCAGGCGTGGTCTCGGGCGAGATCGTCCTGGCCATCGCCATGACCGAGCCCGGCACCGGATCGGACCTGCAAGCCATCCGCACCCGCGCCCGTCTGGACGGCGACGAATGGGTGCTGAACGGCCAGAAGACCTTCATCTCCAACGGCCAGACGGCGGACCTGATTCTGGTCGTGTGCCGCACCTCGGACAACGGATCGCGCGGTATTTCGTTGATCGCGGTCGAGGGCGACCGGCCCGGCTTCGTGCGCGGGCGCAACCTCGACAAGATGGGCCGCGCCGCCCAGGACACATCGGAACTCTTCTTCGAGGACGTGCGCGTCCCGGCCTCCAATCTGGTCGGCGAGGTCGAGGGCAAGGGCTTTGGCCAGCTGATGCAGATGCTGCCGCAGGAACGGCTCGGCATCGCCGCCATGGGTCTGGCGATTCTGGAGCGGGCGCTGAAGCTGACGGTCGACTACACCCGCGAACGCCAGGCCTTCGGCAAGCCGCTGATGGAGTTCCAGAACACCCAGTTCACCCTGGCCGACATCAAGACCAAGGCGGTCATCGCCCGCAGCTTCATCGACGCCTGCACCGAAAAGCTGATCCGCGGCGAACTGGACGCCGCCACCGCCTCCATGGCCAAGCTGTGGATTACCGAGACCGAACTGGACGGGGTCAACCGCTGCCTGCAGCTGTTCGGCGGCTACGGCTATATGAACGAATATCCGATCGCCCAACTCTACAAGGACGCCCGGATCGACACGATCCACGGCGGCACGTCTGAGGTCATGAAACTGCTGATCGCCCGCACGCTTTGAGCAAAGCGATGCGACCTGGACGCGAGTCAGGCTAGAGAGAATTCTGCTTGGCGCGTCGCGGGTGACAAAGGCATAACTCGGTTCAGGAGCCGCTCATGATCTTCAAATCCGACTACCTGATCGTGCCCTTGCTGGCCGGCTTCGAATGGTTCGACGAGAGCCTGCAGATGAGCCTGCGCGAAGCGGGCTGGCCGCACCTGACCCGGCCGGAGTCGATGGTGATGATGCACGTCCAGATGGACGTCAACCGCCCGGCCGACATCGCCCGCAGCCTGCGCCTGACTCGTCAGGCCGTGCATTCGACCATCAACTCCCTGGTCGAGCGCGGCGTCTTTGAACTGGTGGACGACCCCACCGACGGCCGCATCCGCATCGTGCAACTGACGCCGATGGGCAAGGCCATGCGTCAGGACGCCCGCAAGATCGTCGAACATCTGAGCCAGGAGTTGAGCCGCCGCATTGGCGCGCGTCGCGTCAAGGCCCTGCACGAAGCCTTCGCCGGCGACTGGGGGCCGCCTGTCCTCCACGCGCTCAGCGAGGCCGAATCCGGGGTCTCGGCCTTTCCGGCGGCCATGAGACAAAAATAGTAAAGTAACTTGACGACTACCCCGTAAGGGGATTGTCTACTTTCTTGACAATGCGGGCCGCCAAGAGCCCCGGTCAGGGAGGATGATCTGCGACCCGCTCAGGGCCGCACCCCTCCTCGTTGCCAATCAAGCCTCCCTGATCGGAGGCCGCATGGGGAGGAAACGCATGCGCTACAAATACCTGATGCTGCTGGCGTCCAGCAGTCTGGCGCTCGGCTCGACGGCTCACGCTCAAGCCGTTCCACAGGACGCCGCCGCCGACACGCCCGTCACCTCGGTCGGCGAGGTTCTGGTCACGGCGCGCAAGCGCACCGAACGCCTGCAGGACGTGCCGATCTCGGTCAACGTCACCAGCGGCGAGGAACTGGCCAGCCAGGACATTCGCAACCTGGAATCCCTGTCGGGATCGGTGCCCAACCTGCACATCCAGGCCACGCCGGGCAATAACGCCATCTATATCCGCGGCATCGGCTCCTCGCCGGGCAACCTGGCCTTTGAGCAGTCGGTCGGCCTGTTCGTCGACGGCGCCTATGCCGGGCGCGGCCGCCAGTTCGCCGCCCCCTTCCTGGACGTGGCGAGCGTCGAGGTCCTGCGCGGCGCCCAGGGCGCCCTGTTCGGCAAGAACACCGCCGCCGGCGCCATCAACATCACCTCCAATGGTCCCACCGCCAGTCGTGAGATGTCGACCACCGTCACCGGCACGATCGACGGCGACAACGGCTATGAGATCACGCAGATCATCTCGGGGCCGATCACCGACAAGCTGCTGGTCCGCCTGGCCGGCAAGTACAGCGACAACGAAGGCTGGCTGGAAAACACCACCACCGGCGACCACAATCCGGCGCGCGAGGACCTGATCGGTCGCGCCGTCATCGACTACCTGGCCAGCGACACCCTCTCCTTCCGCCTCAAGGTCGAGGGCGCCAGCCAGGACCTGACCGGCCAGCCGATGAGCAGCGTGGCGCCGGGCGGGGCCAAGGCCTTCACCCGCGCCACCACGCCCGGCGTGCCCGACTTCGACAACGCCAACAGCTTCAACAGCGTGCTGACGGTCAACAAGGACTTCGCCAACGGCGTGACCCTGACCGCCATCACCGCCTATTCGGCCTTTGACTACGACAAGCAGATCGACAGCGATTTCACGATCAATCCGCTGCTGCGCACCACCTTCCAGGAAGAATTCAACCAGGTGTCGCAGGAGGTCCGTCTGACCTCGCCCAACGACGGGGCGCTGACCTGGATCGTCGGCGCCTATGCGCACCGCAACGAGATCGACATGCATCAGAATTCCAGCATTCTGATGGGCCCCTTCAATGGCGCCAGCGACCGTCTGTTCAACCAGACCGACGAGAGCTACTCGCTCTATGGTCAGGCCACCTACGCCCTCAACGACCAGTGGAAGCTGACCGCCGGCCTGCGCCAGACCTGGGAAGACAAGGCCGCGGATCAGACCCGCGCCACCACCGGCGCCCTGCCCCCGGCCTGGGTCAACACCCCCCTGAGCGGCCAGCGCAAGGAAAGCCAGCTCGATCCCTCGGTGCAGGTCCAGTACGTTCTGGACCGCAACACCATGTTCTACGCCTCCTACGCCAAGGGCTCGAAAGCCGGCGGTTTCGTCGGCGCCCAGTCGACCGGCGGTCAGGCCGCGTTCGAGTTCGAGGGCGAGACCTCGCAGTCGGTGGAGATCGGGACCAAGCTGACCCTGCTGGACGGACGCGCCACCCTGAACCTGGCGGCCTACACCTCCAAGTTCGAGGATCTGCAGGTTTCGGGCTTCAACGCCGCCACCAACGCCTTCATCACAACCAACGCCGCCAGCGCCAAGAGCCAGGGCGTCGAGGCCGAGGGCATGGTGCGTCTGCATCCGTCCGTCACACTGTCGGGCTCGATCGCCTATAACGACGCCAAGTACGACTCCTATCCCACCGCGCCCTGCGTCTACAAAAACGGCGTGGCCCCGCCAGCCAACTGCGTCGAGGACATCGGCGGCGTGCGTCTGCCGCGCGCGCCGAAATGGTCGGGCGCCCTGACGCTGAACGTCGATCATCCGCTCGACAACGGCATGCGGGTTCAGGCCGACGCCACCGTGCGCGGTCGCAGCGGGACCTATCTGGAAGAGAACCTGAACCCCCTCTCCTATCAGGAAGGCTTCTCCAAGGTGGATCTGCGCCTCGGTCTGGTCACGGCTGACGATCGCTGGACCCTGGCCCTGATCGGCCGCAACCTGACCGACGAACTGACGGCGTCCCATTCGTTCGGCACGCCCTTCCTCGCCGGCTCCCAGACCTATGTGGTCGATCCGGGCCGGGTCGTCTCGGTCCAGCTGGGCCTGCGCTACTGATCCCTTCCTCGTCCGGGGTCTGATCGGAGCCCCAGACAAACTGGCCGGAGCCGTCCCCCGACGCTCCGGCTTTTTTCTGCCCGCTGTCCGGGGCGCAAAGAAAAACGGCCGGTCCCGCCAGGGACCGGCCGTTGATGGCCTCAGTCGTCGATCAGAAGGTGGCGTTCAGCCACTCGACGAAGACGGTCGCCGATTCCGCCGCCTTGTCGGGCTGGCCGGAATAGTAGTGGTTGGCGCCCTTGATGACCGCGTGGGTCTGGGGCGCCTTGACCGCGGCCGCCATCAGGCGGCCTGCGTGGCTGGGGGTGCAGGCGTCGTCGGCGCTGTTCTCGATGACCAGCATGGGGACGGTGATCCGCGCCGCGCACTTCAGCCCGTCAGCGTTGGAATAGTCATAGGACCATTGCGACATCCACGACCGCAGGGTCGAGAAGCGCGCCAGACCGACCGGGCCGTCGTTGACCACCACCGGATCGCCCAACATGCAGTAGTTCGGGCGACGGTCGCTGGGCTCCAGCGTCTCGTCGATGAAGCGCGGGTCGGCCATGGTCCCCTGCACGACGAAACCGCGCTCGTGGTTGTGCAGACCGGCGGCCTTCAGCTCGGCCAGCTGCGCCTTCACCCAGGCCGTGATGCGGCGGTTGCGGGCGATCTGCGCCTCACGATAGCGGGCGATGAAGTCCGCCGAATAGGGCGCCTGGTTGGGGTTGGCCGGGTCGTAGATGTTCAGTTCGGGATCGCGGTCGAAGGGGCGGGCCTCGTCCGTCACCGAGGGATCGATCCACTCGGTCAGGGTCAGGTTGCGCGACAGGTGGGCCGCCAGAAGCGCGATGCCGTCCGCCGGGATCAGGTCAGCCTTCGTCAGGTCGATCGGGTCGCCCGCCGGGGTCTGGGTCACGGTCGGGTTCTCGGCTTCCGCCTGATAGAAGAGCGACAGGGCGCCGCCGCCGGACCAGCCGCCGAGAATGACCTTCTTGTAGCCCAGACGCTCCTTCGCATCCCGGATGCAGGCGCCCAGATCGAGCGCGCATTTTTCCATGATCAGGGCGTTGTCGATGCCCCGATAGCGGCTGTTGCAATAGATGACGTGGACGCCCTGCTTGGCCAGGGCCGCCGGCATGGGCAGCCAGGCGCCGCCGCCGATCGGGTGCATCATGATGACGACGGTGTCGGACTCGACGTCCGCCTTCAGCAGGTGGGCCTCCAGCGCGACCGAGCCCTCGGCGCCGCCATAGGTGTCCTTGAAGGTCGCCTGCTCCTGGAAGACGATCAGATAGGGAATGCGCTGATACTTCTTCTTCACGGCGCTCATCCCTTCAGCTCCGACTGGGGCTTGCCGCGTCGATCCAGCGCCTCGGCGCCGAACTTGGCTTCCTTTTCCGCACGGGTGCGGGCCGACCAGTCCTTGATCAGCTGCGGCAGGATGGCCTTCTCCTCGGCCAGGATGCGGTCGTGGTCGGCGGTGCGGCAGGTGACTTCGACCTGGATGCCGTTGGGATCGTACATATAGACCGAGCGGACGAAGTGATGCTCGACCGGGCCCAGGCAGCTGACGCCGTGCGAGCGGATGCGCTGCTGGATTTCCAGCATGTGCGCCTCGTCGCGCGCCTGCAGCGCGATGTGCATGTCGAAGCTGTCCTTGCGCTTGAACCAGCTCGGGTCGGCGGTGGAGGGCGCGTCGAAGAAGGCGACGAAATTGCCGTCCTCCATCTCGAAGAAGATATGCATGTAGGGGACCGGATCGCCCGAGCCCGGCACCTCGTCCAGCACGATGCCAGCCGAGGCCTTCAGCCCCATGACGTCCTCGTAGAACCAGCGCGTCTGCTCGGCGTCACGACAGCGGAAGGCCGCGTGATGCAGGGCCTGCAGGCCGCTTGGGGGGAACGTGGTCGTGCCCATGGAATCCATCCTTCCTGACGTTTCTTGTCTTGATTTCACTCCATACCGGCGCCCGATGTTTGTCAAATTGCTTTACGTTATTCCTCGACCCGCCTAGGCTCGATCCAACGATAAGGAGGAGCCGAAATGGACTTCGAACTGCCCGCCGAACTGACCGGCTATCTGGCGGAACTGGACGCCTTCATCGCGGCCGAGATCGCTCCGCTTCAGGCGCAGGACGACAACGAACGCTTCTTCGACCACCGCCGCGAATGGGCCCGCACCGACTATGATCGGGGCGGCCTGCCCCGCCACGACTGGGAAGACCTGCTGGCCGAGGCCAAGCGTCGCGCCGACGCCGCCGGCCATCTGCGCTTCGCCCTGCCCGCCGAGTTCGGCGGCAAGGACGGCTCCAACCTGGCCATGGCCGTGATCCGCGAGCATTTCGCCGCCAAGGGCCTGGGCCTGCACAACGACCTGCAGAACGAACACTCGATCGTCGCCAACTATCCGCAGGTGCTGATGTTCCGCGACTTCGGGACGCCGGCCCAGCGTGAGGAATTCATCGGCGGCATTCTGAACAACACCCGCTCGATCTGCTTCGGCCTGACCGAGCCGGAGCACGGCTCCGACGCCACCCACATGGAGACGGTCGCCGTTCCCGAGACCCGCGACGGCGTCGCCGGCTGGCGCATCGACGGCGAGAAGATGTGGACGACGGGGATGCACGTCGCCACCCACGTCATGGCCTTCTGCCGCACCTCGGGCAAGGCGGGCGACGCCGACGGCATCAGCTGCCTGCTGGTCCCGGCCGAGGCGCCGGGCGTCAAGGTCGAGGAGTATCTGTGGACCTTCAACATGCCCACGGACCATCCGCGCGTCAGCTTCACCAAGGTCTGGGTGCCGGAAGACGCCATGTTCGGCCCGGTCGGCGGCGGCCTGGCCCTGGCCCAGCATTTCGTCCACGAGAACCGCATCCGTCAGGCGGCCTCGTCGCTGGGCGCCGCCGATTTCTGCGTCAAGCAGAGCGTGGCCTACGCCCGCGCCCGCAAGCCCTTCGGCAAGCCGCTGGCGGTCAATCAGGCGATCCAGTTCCCGCTGGTCGAACTGGCCACCCAGATCGAGATGCTGCGGCTGATGATCCGCAAGACGGCCTGGGAGATGGACCGGATGTCCAAGCCCGAGGTCGCGACCACGCTCTCGGATAGGGTCTCCATGTGCAACTACTGGGCGAACCGTCTGGTCTGTCAGGCCGCCGACACGGCCATGCAGGTGCACGGCGGCATGGGCTATTCGCGCCATACCCCGTTCGAGCATATCTATCGTCACCACCGTCGCTATCGGATCACCGAGGGTGCGGAGGAAATCCAGATGCGCAAGATCGGAGCCTGGATGTTCGGTTTCGCCGGCCCCAACAAGATCGCCCGCGAACCGAAGGCCGCCCAATCGAGCGCAGAGGCGTGAGCGATCCGTTCGTCGTCGCCTTCAGCGACCTGCCGGACATGGCGGGTCGCGACCTCGGCGTGTCCGACTGGCTGAACCTCGACCAACCGCGGATCAACCAGTTCGCCGACGCCACCGACGACCATCAGTGGATCCACGTCGACGTCGAGCGGGCGACGCAGGAACAGGGCGGCCCCATCGCCCACGGCTTTCTGACCCTGTCGCTGCTGCCCCGGCTGCAGGACGACCTGTTCCGCATTGAAGGCGCGGCCAAGGTGCTGAACGTCGGCGTCAACAAGGTGCGCTTCGTCTCTCCGGCCCCGGCGGGCGGGCGCGTGCGCATGCGGCAGACGGTGGCGGCGGTCGAGCCGCGCGCCGGCGGCTGGCAGATCATCAGCGACTGCGTGATCGAGGGCGAGGGTCAGGACAAGCCCCTCTGCGTCGCCCAGAGCGTCATGCTGGCCCTGCCTGCACCAAACGCCGAGGTCGCGGACGCGGCCTGATTAGTAAAGTAACTTGACATATATTTCCCCGGTCGCAGTATCGGGGAAATCATGTCCGGCAACAGGACAGGCTCACCGGGAAGGACGACGGCCATGGACGACGCTCTGGCGCCCGCGCTGAAAAGCGCCCTGCGCAATCTGGTGCGTTCGGTCGTCGTGGTCACGGCCCAGGTCGACGGCCAGCCCTTCGCCATGGCGGCCACCGCCGTCAGCGAGGTCAGCATGGACCCGCCCTCCATGCTGGTCTGCATCAACCGCAACGCCGCCATCTTCCAGGCCATCGACGCCGGGTCGGACCTGATGCTGAACGTGCTGAGCGCCGACCACGAGGCCGTGTCGCGCGCCTGCGGCGGCGGCGTGCGGGGCGGCGAACGCTTCGCCATCGGCTGTTGGGAAGGGGCCGTCGAGGGCCGCCCGCCCTTCCTGCGCGACGCCTGCGCCGTCATTCATCTGACCCAGGCCAATGTGGTCGACCACGGCAGCCACCGGGTCGTCATCGGCGACGTCCTGTCCGTCACCCTGCCCTCAAGCCTGCCGCCCCTCGCCTATTTCGACGGCCGCTATGTGCAGGTGGCCGCCTGACCTGACCGACGCCCAAAAGCCGCACAGAACGGCAGGGTTCATAGTGGAGTAGAAACATGACCAGGATCGACCGCCGTTCCCTGCTGGCCGGCATGGCCGGCGCCGGCGCCGCCGTTGCGGCTCCCCCCGTGCGCGCCCGCTCGCGGACGCCGCGCGATCCGTCCAAGCCGCTGAACATCCTCTTCATCGTCACCGATCAGGAGTTCGGGCTGCAGTCCTATCCCGAGGGCTTCCTCGATCACCTGCCCGGCCACCGCGCGCTGCTGGAACGCAGCCTGCATGTGCGGAACTATCATGTGCACACCACGCCCTGCACCCCGTCGCGCGCCGTCATCTACACCGGCCAGCACACGCAAAGGACCAAGGTCTATTCCAACGCCGAACAGGGCGCTGTCCTGACGCCCGAGATCGACACCCTGGGCGACATGATGCGGGCGGCGGGCTACTACACGACCTACAAGGGCAAGTGGCACCTGTCGAAACTGCCCACCGCCGCGCCGGGCTTCCAGCGCGAGTTCCTCGACACCACCGACGCGATGGAGCCGTTCGGCTTCTCCGACTACAACTTCTATGGCGAGGAGATCGGCCTGACCTGGGCCGGATACCGCACCGACCGCGCCGTCACCGGCGACGCCGCCATGCTGATCGAGCAACTGGCCAAGTCACCCGAGAAGCGCGAGGACAAGCCCTGGTTCATGGCCGTGAACCTGGTCAATCCGCACGACATCATGTTCTACGACGCCACCGGCGAGCAGGCCGAGACGCGCGCCGTGTGGAACCTGGCCGGGGTCATGCGCGCCGAACCGGGCGACCCGCTGTATCAGACCAACCTGGGCTATCCCCTGCCACGCAGCTTCCACCTGGACGACCTGTCGACCAAGCCCGAGGCCCATCGCGGCATCTCGGCTCTGGACGTGAAGACCTATGGCGCCCTGCCGCGCGACAACGAGGCCGCCTGGCTGCGCTTCGTCAACTACTACTGCAACTGCATCCGCGACGTGGACCAGAACATCCTCACCCTGCTGTGGGCGCTCGAAAACTCGGGCCAGATGGACAACACCATCATCGTCTACACCTCGGACCACGGCGAACGCGCCGCCGCCCACGGCATGCGCCAGAAGGGCGGCACCATCTATCGCGAAGAGACCAACGTCCCGATGTTCATCGCCC
Organism: Candidatus Brevundimonas phytovorans; assembly: GCA_029203145.1. NCBI lineage: Bacteria > Pseudomonadati > Pseudomonadota > Alphaproteobacteria > Caulobacterales > Caulobacteraceae > Brevundimonas > Candidatus Brevundimonas phytovorans. Next base: position 15,853 of record CP119309.1, on the reverse strand, counting down.
ACCCCGACGGCGTGCGCGGCGTGACCACGGAAGCGGTGATGAGCTCGGTCGACATCGCCCCGACCCTGCTGGGCTTCGCCGGCCGTGACGGGGCCTGGAGCAAGACCGCCTTCCCGCAACTGGTCGGCCACGACCTGTCGGGCCTGACCCGCACCCCGACGGCCCGCACCGCCCGCGACGCGGAAGGCCATCTGTTCAACTACGGCGTCCTGCTGTCGTGGGAACGGACCAACAAGAACTACCTCGACCGGCCTGTCTTCGATCTGTCGAAGCGGCGCGTGCACCGGGGGGTGTTCGACGGCCGCTACAAGTTCGCGCGCTACTTCGCCCCCGGCGAGCACCATACGCCCGTCACCTGGGAACAGCTGACGGCGCACAACGACCTGGAGCTGTACGACACCCGCACCGACCCGGAAGAGATCATCAACCTGGCCGCCCGGCCCGAGGCCCACCGCGACCTGATCCTGCGCCTCAACGCCATGACCAACGCCTTGGTCGCCCGCGAGGTCGGCGAGGATCGCGGCGGCGAATACCCCGGCCCGATCGCGCAGTATAACCAGCTGAGCCTATAGGCCCCGATCGGTCGCCCGCGGGGCCCGGCTTCGTCAGCCGGCCATTTCCTCGCCCTTGGCCAGGCGCGAGTGGCGTGACGACCAGAGGAGGTAGATGACCAGGCCCAGGCCGTTCCAGATGAAGAAGGCCGTCTGGGTGAAGGGCTTGAGGCTGAAGAAGAAGACCAGGCAGCCGATCACGGTCACGCTGCCGATCAGCCACCACAGGGGCGCCTTGAACATCCGCTTGCGGCCCGGATCGCGGACCCGCAGCACCATCAGGCTGACGCCCACGGCGGCGAAGGCGCACAGGGTGCCCGCATTGGCCAGCGAAGCCAGTTCGTCGAGCGGCAGAAGGCCCGCCAGGATCGCCACCACGATGGCGGTGAACACCGTGACCGCCGCCGGCACGCCCCGGGCCGAGACGCGCGCCAGCCGTCGCGGCAACAGGCCGTCCCGCGCCATGCCCAGGAAGATGCGGCTCTGGCCGAACAGGAAGGCCAGCAGGACGGTCGGCAGGGCCACCACCGCCGCTCCCGCCACCATCTGCGCAGCCCAGGGGGCGCCGACTTCCCGCAGGATCATGGACAGGGGCTCTGCGCTGGCGGCGAAGGCTTCAACCGGCCGCGCCCCAATCGCCGCCGCCGCCACCACCAGATACAGCGCCGTGCAGACCACCATCGAGCCCAGGATGCCGATGGCCAGGTCGCGCTCCGGCCGCTTGGTCTCCTCAGCCGCCGTCGAGATGGCGTCGAAGCCGTAGAAGGCGAAGAAGATGATCGCCGCCGCCGCCATCACCCCTGTCTGGGCGGCTACGGGATGGCCGGTGATCTGGGCCAGGAAGGGCAGTTGGGGGGCGCCGAAGCCGTTGGGCATGAAGGGCGTGAAATGGGCCGGGTCAAAGCGCGGCAGGGCGATGGCCACGAACATGGCCAGGGCCGCGATCTTGATCAGCACAAGGACGACATTGACGGTCGCGCTCTCGCGGGTGCCCAGCAGCAGCAGGGCGGTCACCACGCCGATGATGAAGACGGCGGGCAGGTTGATCAGCCCGCCCGCATGGGGCCCCGCCGTCAGCATGGTCGGCAGGTCGACGCCGATCCCGCTGAGGAAGGGCGTGGCGTACCCCGACCAGCCCACGGCCACCGCCGACACCACCAGGGAGTATTCGAGGATCAGGCTCCAGCCCACGATCCAGGCGACCATCTCGCCCAGGACCGCATAGGAATAGGTGTAGGCGCTGCCCGCCGCCGGCATCATCGTCGACAGTTCAGCATAGGCCAGGGCCGCGCAGGCGCAGACCACACCCGCCAGGGCGAAGCTGATCATCACCGCCGGTCCCGCCAGGCCCGCACCGACCCCGATCAGGGTCAGGATGCCGGTGCCGACAATGGCCCCGACGCCGAGCGCCATCAGGTGCGGCCAGCCCAGCGTCTTCTTCAGGGCGTGGCCGCTGTGCGGGGCCAGCATGGCGTCGATAGAGCGTCTGCGGTTCCAGAAGGCCATGAGGGTCCTGCCAAGGTTTGAACTGTGTCGTCAGTGGGCGGGGGTTAGGCCGTCGGCGGCGCGTCCGCCGTCTGCTCGTCGCGGATGAAACGCGCAATCCGCGCCTCAAGCGTCGGCAGGGGCACGGAGCCAAGGGCAAGGATGGCGTCGTGGAAGCGCCGCTGGTCGAAGCGCGGCCCCAGGGCCGCCTCGGCTTCGCGCCGCAGTCGACGGATGGTCAGCTCGCCCAGCTTGTAGGACAGGGCCTGGCCCGGCCAGCTGATGTAGCGATCGACCTCGGTCTCCACCTCGTGCTGCGACAGGGCCGTGTGCGAGGCCAGGTAGTCGATGGCCTGCTGGCGCGACCAGCCCTCCTGGTGCAGGCCCGTGTCGATGACCAGACGGGCGGCGCGCCACATCTCGTAGGAAAGACGGCCGAAATTCTCATAGGGGGTGCGATAGATGCCCATCTCCACCCCCAGCCATTCGGTGTAGAGGCCCCAGCCTTCGCCGAAGCCCGAGAAATAGGTGTTGCGCCGGAAATCCGGGCCGTCGTCGCGTTCTTCCGCCAGGGCCGCCTGCAGGCTGTGGCCGGGCGAACACTCGTGCAGGGTCAGGGCGGGGATGTTGTAGAGCGGCCGACTGGGCAGGTTGTAGGTATTCATCTGACAGCTCGTCAGGCCGCCGCGCCCGGCGGTGTAGAAGGGCGCCAGCGCCTCCGGCACCGGCACGATGGTGAACCGGCGACGCGGCAGCTGGCCCAGGACCTCGCCCAGTCGCCCGTCGACCCGCACGGCCACCCAGGCCGAGACCATCAGCAACTCGTCCGGCGTCTTGGCGTAGAACTGCGGGTCCGTGCGCAGAAACTGGATGAAGGCCTCCAGCGTGCCGTCGAAACCGGCGTCGCGCATGGTCTGTCGCATCTCGGCCTCGATGCGCGCGACCTCGGACAGACCGATCTGGTGGACCTCGGCGGCCGTGATGTCGAGGGTGGTGTATTTGCGGATCTGGGCGGCGTAGTAGGCGTCGCCGTCCGGCAGGTCGTGGGCGGAAATCGTCGTGCGCGTCTGGGGCAGATACTCGTCGGTGTAGAAGCTCAGCAAGGCCTCATAGCCGGGCGTGACCGCCTCGCGGATGGCGACGCGCGCCGCCTCGCGAAGCTGGGCCTGCTCCGCAGCCGGAATGGTCGAGGGCATCTGACGGAAGGCGGCGTAAAAGGCGCTGTCCTCGGGATCGGCCACGATGAAGGCGGCGATCGACTGGTCACGGCCCTCGACGGTGACGCGAGGCACGCTGAACCCGCGCGCCAGCCCGGCGCGCATATTGGTCATCTGATCGCCGAAGTAGCGCGGAACGTCGCGCATCCGCCCGATGTAGCTACGGTAATCAGCCGCGGTGCGCAGCGGTTGCCGTTCGTCCAGATAGGTCCAGAAGGAGCTGTCGCTGTTGAACGGCATCTCCCATTCGCGATAGCGGCTATCGGTCAGGGCCGCCTCGAAGATCGTGCGAAAGACGTCGGCGTTGATCTGATCTTCGTCGGACAGTTGATCGCGCGGAATGCGCGCCAGACCCGCCAGCATCGCTTGGGCGTGGGCCGTGCGGTCCTGCTGACTGGCCGGGTCGACAAGGGGCAGCCGGGCGCTGTCGCCCTGACCGTCTTCACTGTCGGACACCCGGCCTGAGCCCTTGAGGCTCCATTCCTGATCGGCGTCGAACAGGGCCTTCAGGTCTGCTGCGGCCCGGGACGCCGGCGCGGCCTCGACGGGGGCTTTCGCCGTCGTCTGGGCGAGGGCCGGCGCGGCCAGTCCCATCAGGGCGACGGCGGACACGGTCAGCAAAAGGCGTCGTGGGGTCATGTCGAGGGCGGGTCCTGAGAAAAGGCGTCGCGAAAACTAACGTCGAGGGAGCGGCGAACCGGGCGAAGGCCGCCCCGCCGCCGCCAGCGCGCGGTCGATCCGGGAGAGGCCCAGCCGCCAGGCCGCAAAGGCCAATCGGTCCGCCGCCGCCGCCGCGGTTTTCGACCGACTGTTGCCCGCCCCGTGACCGGCGTCCATCTCGACGCTGAGAAGCACCGGGCGCGACGGGTCGGCCAGGGCCTGCATCCGCGCCGCGTATTTGAAACTGTGCGTCGGGCTGACGCGGTCATCGGTGTCGCCCGTTCCGATCAGAAGAGCGGGATAGGTCTGTCCCGCGACGACGGCATGATAGGGCGAATAGCCATGCAGGATCGGGAACATCGCCGGGTCCTGGGGATCGCCGTATTCGCGAATCCACAGCCGGCCGTTGGTGAAGGCGGGGAAGCGCAGCATGTCCAGAACGCCGACCGTCGGCATGGCCGCCGCATAGAGGTCGGGCCTGCGGGCCACGGCGCCGCCGACCAGCAGGCCGCCGTTGCTGTAGCCGAACGCCGCCATCCGCTCAGGACGCGTATAGCCGGCCTTGATCAGATGCTCGGCGCAGTCGTTGAAGGCGTCGAACACCGCCGGTTTGTTCTCCAGCATGCCTGCGCGGTGCAGGGCCTCGCCATAGGCGCCGTCGCCCGGCAGGGCGGCGATGGCGAAGATGCCGCCCATGTCCATCCATGTCACCTGCTCGGGACTGAAGTCGGGCGGATACCAGTCGCCGAACCCGCCGTAGCCATAGAGGATCAGCGGCGTGTCGCCGGGCACGATCGCGCCCCGGCGATAGCCCAGGAAGACCGGCAGCCGTCCGGCGCGGGTCTCAGCCATCACCCGTTCCACGACATAGTCGCCGGAAGCAATCGGGCCGGCCGGGCGGTCGATCACCTCGGACACGCCTCGCGTCACGTCATGGCGATAGGTGGTGTAGGGCTGGGCGTAGCCGCAGAACTGATAGAAGATCTCGTCGTCATGGCGGCCGGGGGCGGGTCCGCGCAGCCGGCCCGCGCCCGGCAGGACGATTTCCCCCGTCAGGGCGCCTTCGGCCTCATGGATGGTCAGCCGGTACTCGCCGTCGTTGAGGCGACAGGCGTAGAGACGCTTTCCGAGCAGACGGACCGAAACCAGCGGCTGATCGCCCTCCGCCAGGATTTCGACGGGCGGGTCCTGCGGACGATCGGCGTCGATGGACACCAGACGCCAGTTCGGCGCCTCGACATTGGTCATGACCAGCAGGCGCGAGCCGACCGAGCCGACGAAGCGGTTGCCGGTGAGCGGCTGGAAGACCCCGAACTGCACCGGCGTGAAGTCTGAGCCCTCGACGCTCAGGTCCTTCCACAGCAGTTGCGCCCCGCCGCCCGCATAGCCGGTGTTGATCACCAGGAAGCGGCCCTGCGACAGCCGGCCGACAAAGAGCCAATCGGGATTTTCGGGGTCGGCATAGACCAGCCGATCCTCGGCCTGCGGGTCGCCCAGGCGATGGAACCGCAGCTGCAGGTTGCGGTTGCCGGCCAGATAGAGGGCCTGCGGGTCCGGCGCGGGGAAGCCGGTGTAGTAGAAGCCCGTCCCGTCCGGCGCCCAGAAGACGCCAGCGTACTTGGTCCAGCGGATCTCGTCCGACAGCGTCCGCCCGGCGTCGAGGTCCAGCACCTTCCATACCCGCCAGTCCGAACCCGCGGTCTGGACCGCATAGGCGACATGGCGACCGTCGCGCGACACCACGAAGTCGGCCAGGGCGACGTCGCCCCGGTCGGACCAGTCGGCGGGATCGAGCACGCGCCGGGGCGTGCCGGTCTCGCCCTCGCGCATCCACAGCGACGCCTGCTCGGCCCCCGCCAGCCGACGCGTGTAGAACAGACGCTCGCCCGCCGCCTGCGGCAGGCCGATGCGCTCGATCTCGTCCAGCGCATCGATCCGCGCCGCGATCGCCGACCGCCCCTCCAGCCCCGCCAGGCAGGGTCTGGAGACGCGGTTCTGGGCCGCGACCCAGTCAGCGACGCGCGAGGACGTGCGGATGTCCGCCTCAAGCCACCGATAGGGATCGGCCACGTCGACGCCGCCATAGGCGTCGACGACCGGCTCAATCGGCGTCGGCGGATAGGCGCCCCACGCCCGGCGCGCGGCGGCGCTGAGCGGTCCCGGAACGACGGACGCCGCAACAGCAGCCCCGCCGAGCAGAAGGAGCCGCCTCCGGTCCATGCGAGCCGGAGACCGCCCGATAGCCGCCGATGGCGACGCTTCTGCTTCTGGCATCAGTAGGTCGCGCGGAGACCGATGTAGTAGGTCCGGCCGATGACGTCGAAATTGCCGGCCTGGTAACCGAACTCGAAGTTCGCCCCGCCCGCCTCGGTGCCCGGAAGCCGCGGCGGCGCCTTGTCGAAGGCGTTGCGCAGCCCGCCAAAGACCGAGACCCGATCATTGATCGCATAGCCAGCGTAGATGTCGCTGTAAAAGACATTCTCTGTCTCGTAGACGTCGTACAGCTCCTTGGTCACGGATGAGCCGGGGCGCATCGGGGAGACGTGGCGCACGGTCCAATTAGCCGTCCAGGGTCCGGCGTTCCAGGTCGTGGTGATCGCGCCCTTCCACTCGGGCGAACCAAACAGGCCCACGGTGTCCGACTGGGTGCTGGGATCCGTCGGATCCAGAATGAAGCTGCGCTCCAGCAACTGGGTGTAGACCGCGTTCACGGACAGGGTCCCCAACTTCTCGCTGAGACCAAGCGCGCTGAGCCTGAACCAGTAATTGGCCTCGAAATCGATGCCGCGCGTGGCGAACTGCGACAGGTTCAATTCCTGAACATTGACCGAGATCAGGTTGCCGGTGTCAGGATCGCGCTTGACGAGATCACAGAACTGGTTGTCCAGGGTCGCGGCGTCGACGCACTTGTTCATGATGGTCTGGGCGCTGAACGAGCCGATGGCGTCATCCAGAACGATGTCGAAATAGTCGATCGTCAGCGACAGGTTGGGAATGAACCGGGGCTTGATCGACACGCCGACCGTAAAGGTCGTGGCCGTCTCGACCTTGAGGTCCTCGTTGCCGCTCGAGATGACGTCCAGATACTGCCAGTAGGTATTCACATTGTCCGGGGCGATGGCCGCGCAGTTGGGTTGCGTGAACTCGGTCCGGCTCGTGCGGTTGACGACGTCGTAGTAGTTGCAGGGGTCCGAGAGCCAGGAACCGCCGACCTGGTCGGCGGTGTAGAGCTCGCTGATATTGGGCGCGCGCACCGCCTGACCATAGGTCGAGCGGAAACGGATGTCTTCTATCGGACGCCAGTTGAGGGCCGCCTTGTAGGCCGTCGTTTCACCCGCCGTGCTGTAGTCCGAGTAGCGCACAGCCCCTTCGATCGACAGGTCTTCGGCAAATGGAAGGTTTGCAAGCAGGGGAAGGCGCAGCTCGCCGAACACCTCGGAGACGCTGTAATCGCCGACCAGTCCGTTCTGGGTGATGCCGATCGTGGGGTCGAAGAGCGGGCTGTTCGGATCATACTCGGGGGTGGCCCCGATGTTGTTGCTCTCCTTACGGTATTCCACACCCAGAACGCCCTGCACGGCGCCCGCCGGCAGATCGAAAATGTCACCCGTGGCATAGGCCGAGAACACCCGCTGGCGCAGGGTCTCTTCGGTCGGCGTGGTGTCGTATTGCAGGTAGTCGATGACATCCTGCGTCACCGTCTTGAACGGATTGAGCGGAACGCATCCATCGTTCGAGTCGATATAGAGGGTGCTGTAGCAGGCTACGCCGCCTTCGCCGTCGTCAACGGCGTCCAACGCCAGGAAATAACGGTCCACGGCGGTGGCGTTGACGACCTTGACCTCTTGTCGGGTCTTGCCCTGGGAGTAGTGGGCGGCCCAATCCCAGGTGCGCCCGCCGAAGAAGGGCACAGTGCCTTCAGCCCCGACCGTCAGCTGGTACATGCTCCGATCGTAGGTGTTTTCCTGTCGTCCGAATTCGGGGAACCGTCGGGCGAAGGACAGGTCGCCGATCGGTCCGCCGTTGGCCGCCTCCATCTCGGGCGTGATGAAGGGGTTGCCCTCGTAGAGGACGTCATAGCCATAGGCGTTGTAGGCTCTATAGATCCCCTTGGAGTCGGTGTGAGCATAGGTAAAGTCGCCAAAGAGACGGACCGTGTCGCTCAGATCGTAATTGCCGGAGACCGCGACGCTGTAGCGCTCGCTCGGCACGATGAGCGCCCAGTCGTCGTAGCGTCCCAGGAACTCGCCGCCATCGGTGCGGAACGAACCCAGATCGGCATCGGCGCTGCTGGCGTTCTGTACGCCGCCCGGCCCCAGGATCACGGGGCGCAACGCCCCGTTCGGATTGAAGGTGAACAGGTTGGCGTGTCCGCCCAGTTCGACCACAGCGGTGTTCAGATCATAGACGTTCCGAGCGCCGTCAGTCAGTTCGTAAACGCCGCCGGCCTTGCGCACATAGAGAGGCCGCCCCCCAGCGGTCCAGGGACGATCCTGACCAAGTACGGTGCCGTTGTCGCTGTTGTAGGCGCCGAAGGCGGTGACGTTGCCGCGCCCGTCAGCGAAGTTGCGGCCCCAAAGGATGTCGGCGCTGTAGCCGGGCATGTCGCCGCGGCTGGAGTCGCTGTACATGCTGCTGAATTGCAGCCCGTCGAAATCATCTTTCAGGATGAAGTTGGCCACACCCGCCACGGCGTCGGCGCCGTACAGGGCCGAGGCGCCGCCGGTGATGACCTCGACGCGCTCGACCAGGCCTGCCGGGATGGCGCTGACGTCAACGGCGGAAGACCCCGGCATGGCGGGGACACGGCGGCGGCCGTTCACCAGCACCAGGGTCCGTTCGGTGCCCAGTCCGCGCAGGTCCAGCGCGTTCAGGCCAGCATTGCCCAGTTGGTTTGACGTCTGATTGCTCTGCGTCACGAACATGCTGGGAATCTGGTTCACCAGATCAGCGATTTCGGTCACGCCCGACTGACGGATGGCTTCGGCGTTGATGATGGTCGTCGGCGTCGGCGTATCAGCGCCGGACCGGCGGATGCGGCTGCCCGTCACGACGACGTCATCGACCGAAACAGCCTCCGCCTCCTTGTCAGCGGGCTGCGTCTGCTGGCTCTGAGCCAAGGCCGGAGAGGTCAGGGTCACCAGGATCCCAGCAGCGGCGACCCCTGTGAGCAGTTTCACATTGTACTTCATTTTTCTTCCCCAACCCCTTTTTGAAGATCGAAGCGAAAATGTGATAAAATGAGCGTTGAGGCAATATATTTTATAACATCAAAATATTTGATGCATAAATAGGATGGTGCCCCTCGGCCTGAGGCTCAGGCCAACGGAAAACGCTCGACAATGATGTAGGGGCGCTTCAATTTTCAGTCTGATCGCCACCGACGATTCGGATGACAGAGGAGGTCAGGGATGCGATCGACGGCAGCCAGCAAAAAACGCGCCTTCCTGAAGTTCGAAGCCCGAACGGGTCAGGTTCGACTGCCGATCGGCGAGAGAATCAAGGCGCGCCGCAAGGAAATGGGCCTGACGCTACAGGAGCTGGCCGCACGGAGCGGGCTCTCCGCCCCCTTCATTTCCCAGGCGGAGCGCAGCCTGACGACGCCGTCGGTCTGGTCCCTTCTCGATCTGGCCAAGGCGCTGGACGTGGACGTCTCCTACTTCATGGAACTGCCTCAGACCGACGACATCGTCTTCCGCTCTGACCAGCCCAAGCGGATCGATATCGGATCATCGGTCGAATACATCGACCTGGCGTCCGACTTGCCGGCGCGTAAGCTGGACGCCGTCCTGGTGCGGATTCCACCCCAGTTCGCTTTTCCCGTGGACTCCATAAACGGCGAGGTTTTTCGCTATGTCATCGAGGGCGAGTTGTTCGCCGTCGCGGGCGATGTCGAGACCGTTCTGAAGGCGGGCGACGGGATGCATTTCGACGGGCGGATCGCCCATTTCGTGCGCAACGACTCCGAGCAGGACGCCGTCCTGCTCTACGTCGGCACGCCGGCCGTCCTCGTGGACAGTCCGTCAGAAAGATAGGCCACGCCTGAGCGCTCGGCAAAAAGCCCCGCAGTTTTGGCTGCGGGGCTTTTCGCATTTGGGTGCGGGAGCAGGATTTGAACCTGCGACCTTCAGGTTATGAGCCTGACGAGCTACCGGGCTGCTCCATCCCGCGGCAAGGCGGTTAGTGAAGGAAGAAGGGTTCGAGACAGTCCTCAAGTAGACCGAAGTTCGGTAGGACAAGAGGAATGAGAAGACTGATTTATGTATCTGGTAGACCCCGCGGCGACCTACTCTCCCGCGCCTTGAGACGAAGTACCATTGGCTCTGGAGGGCTTAACGACCGAGTTCGGAATGGGATCGGGTGTGGAACCTCCGACATAGCCACGGGGTCAACCAGACACATAAAAAAGAGAAGACATCGTCGCGTATTGTTATCGGCAAGTAGAACCGAATGAGTTTTGCTGAGAAACGATCAAGCCGATCGGATTATTAGTACCAGTAAGCTTCATGCGTCGCCGCACTTCCACACCTGGCCTATCAACGTGGTAGTCTTCCACGATCCTCAGCGAAGCCTTGTTTTGAGGTTAGTTTCCCGCTTAGATGCTTTCAGCGGTTATCTATTCCATACTTAGCTACCCTGCTGCGCGGCTGGCGCCACGACAGGTCCACCAGAGGTATGTCCATCCCGGTCCTCTCGTACTAGGGACAGATCCTCTCAAGCTTCGAACACCCACGGCAGATAGGGACCAAACTGTCTCACGACGTTCTGAACCCAGCTCACGTACCACTTTAAATGGCGAACAGCCATACCCTTGGGACCTGCTCCAGCCCCAGGATGTGATGAGCCGACATCGAGGTGCCAAACTTTGCCGTCGATATGGACTCTTGGGCAAAATCAGCCTGTTATCCCTAGAGTACCTTTTATCCGTTGAGCGATGGCCCTTCCACTCGGGACCACCGGATCACTATGGCCGACTTTCGTCTCTGCTCGACTTGTCAGTCTCGCAGTCAGGCGGGCTTATGCCATTGCACTCGACGACCGATTTCCGACCGGTCTGAGCCCACCATCGCGCGCCTCCGTTACACTTTAGGAGGCGACCGCCCCAGTCAAACTACCCACCACGCCATGTCCCGGACCCGGATAACGGATCTCGGTTAGACGTCAACGACAGTAAGGGTGGTATTTCAAGGATGGCTCCACCAGAGCTGGCGCCCCGGTTTCATAGCCTCCCACCTATCCTACACATACGGTCGCTAACGCCAAGGCGAAGCTATAGTAAAGGTTCATAGGGTCTTTCCGTCTGACCGCGGGAACCCCGCATCTTCACGGGGAATTCAATTTCACTGAGCCTGTGCTGGAGACAGTGGGGAAGTCGTTACGCCATTCGTGCAGGTCGGAACTTACCCGACAAGGAATTTCGCTACCTTAGGACCGTTATAGTTACGGCCGCCGTTTACCTGGGCTTCAGTTCGGAGCTTTCACTCCTCCCTTTAACCTTCAGGCACCGGGCAGGCGTCAGACCCTATACGTCGCATTGCTGCTTCGCAGAGCCCTGTGTTTTTGCTAAACAGTCGCTACCCCCTGGCTTGTGCCACTCATTCCCAGTTGCCTGGGGTGAGTCACGCTTATTCCGAAGTTACGCGTGCAATTTGCCGAGTTCCTTCAGCACAGTTCTCTCAAGCGCCTTGGTATGCTCTACCTGACCACCTGTGTCGGTTTCGGGTACGGTCTCTGCTGGAGTTATTTCCAGGGACAACGCCCCTGCAAGGACAATCCAATAAGCCCTTACAAGTTATGCCATCCGTCACTTCCAGCTGGTGCAGGAATATTTACCTGCTTCCCATCGACTACGCTTTTCAGCCTCGCCTTAGGGGCCGACTAACCCTGCGCAGATTAGCTTTACGCAGGAACCCTTGGTCTTTCGGCGACAGTGTTTCTCACACTGTTTATCGTTACTCATGTCAGCATTCTCACTTCCGATACCTCCAGCCAACCTCACGGTTGACCTTCACAGGCTTACGGAACGCTCCGCTACCGCTTGCAGTAAACTGCAAACCCATATCTTCGGCGCATGGCTTTAGCCCCGTTACATTTTCCGCGCAGGATCGCTTGATCAGTGAGCTGTTACGCTTTCTTTAAAGGATGGCTGCTTCTAAGCCAACCTCCTGATTGTCAAAGCAATCCCACATCGTTTCCCACTTAGCCATGACTTGGGGGCCTTAGATGATGGTTAGGGTTGTTTCCCTTTTCACGACGGACGTTAGCACCCGCCGTGTGTCTGCCCGATAGTTCTCTTGGGTATTCGGAGTTTGGTTAGTATTGGTACCGCTCGCGCAGCCCGCAACCATCCAGTGCTCTACCCCCCAAGGAATTCGTCGGACGCTCTACCTAAATAGATTTCGCGGAGAACCAGCTATGTCTAGGTTTGATTGGCCTTTCACCCCTATCCACAAGTCATCCCAGAATTTTTCAACATTCACGGGTTCGGTCCTCCAGTTAGTGTTACCTAACCTTCAACCTGCTCATGGATAGATCACCTAGTTTCGGGTCGTCATACGTCGAACTTAGCGCCCTATTCAGACTCGCTTTCGCTACGCCTACACCTAACGGCTTAAGCTTGCTCGACACATGAAGTCGCTGACCCATTATACAAAAGGTACGCCGTCACCCCGCTTGGGGGCTCCGACTGCTTGTAGGCTTCCGATTTCAGGATCTGTTTCACTCCCCTTGTCGGGGTGCTTTTCACCTTTCCCTCACGGTACTTGTTCACTATCGGTCGTAGAGGAGTACTTAGGCTTGGAGGGTGGTCCCCCCATGTTCAGACAGGATTTCACGTGTCCCGCCCTACTCGAGTCTCTTGCTGTTTGACGGCTACGGGGCTGTCACCCGCTATGGCCGGACTTTCCAATCCGTTCGCCTTTATTTCACAAGAGCACTGGCCTGGTCCCGGTTCGCTCGCCACTACTACGGGAGTCTCGGTTGATGTCCTTTCCTCCGGTTACTGAGATGTTTCAGTTCACCGGGTTCGCTTAATGAAGCCTATGTATTCAGCTCATTATACCTTTAAACAACCTACCAATCCGTACCCTCCCGAGGGAAGGCAAAGTTGGAAGACTGTAAAGGTGGGTTTCCCCATTCGGAAATAGCCGGATCAAAGGGTGCTAGCGCCTCCCCGGCTCTTATCGCAGCTTGCCACGTCCTTCATCGCCTCTCTACGCCAAGGCATCCGTCAGAAGCCCTTCAACGCTTGATCGTTTCTCAGCAAAACTCATGCATGGACTACCCGGGGGATGGAAAGAGGTATCCGCCGGATCCAATGCCTGATTTTACTTGCCAGACGATGTCTTCTCGAACCTGTCCTGAAAGCCTATGAGGGGCCGGACAAATTCTTCCTTCACAATGTCAATGCAACCGATCCGAAGATCAGCTGCAAACCTTGA